>NZ_CP051240.1:2438071-2742830 GCF_017794965.1 Alcanivorax sp. | reverse complement strand
ATGGAGGAATCGGTGAGCGCGGTGGAGATGGCGCCGGCACTGCCGGTAATCACATTGAAGACCCCGGCAGGGATACCTGCACGTTCGGCCAGTTCGGCCAAGGCCAGTGCCGAGTAGGGGGTGGCGCTGGCGGGTTTGACCACCATGGTGCAGCCCGCCGCCAGGGCGGCGCCGGCCTTGCGGGTGATCATGGAAGAGGGGAAATTCCATGGGGTGATCGCGGCGGTGACGCCAATGGGCTGTTTGATAACCACGATGCGCTGGCCAGGTTTGGCGCCGGGAATGGTGTCGCCATAGGCGCGGCGGGCTTCTTCGGAAAACCACTTCAGAAAAGAGGCGGCATAGGCAATTTCGCCCTTGGCTTCGGCCAGCGGTTTGCCCTGTTCCAGGGTCATCAACCGACCCAGATCGTCCTGGTGCTGCATCATCAGGTCGTGCCAGGCTTCCAGCAGGTTGGCGCGCTCTGCGGCACTTTTGTCCCGCCAGGCGGGGAAGGCGGCGTTGGCAGCGTCAATTGCCTTGTTGGTTTCGGTCTCACCCATTTTCGGCACCTTGCCCAGTACGGCTTCGGTGGCCGGGTTGTCTACCTCGATGGTGCTGCCGTCATCAGCGTCACACCATTGGCCGCCGATGTAGCACTGCTCACGAAAAAGGGCCTGCTCAGAAAGCTTCACTACGGTCATTCCGGGTCTCCTTGCGAAAGCGTCTGTCTTTCACGCTAGCAAAGGAGGCGCAGAAGTCCATGCTCAATTGCAAAAATCGGTTTGGGGTCTAAGGATTTGACGCGACACGCATCACGCAACACGCAACAACGCGGGCTTGTGTTGGAGTGGACGCGGGCTGTAGGTGGCCGCGATTCAGCGTGCGTTTTCGGCGGGCCTGGGAAGAGAGTGAGGCGCGGCTCAGGTGGTGTCGGTTGGCACCGGGCATGAGCCGCGTTGTAGCTTGCTGCTGCTTTTATCTACGTAGACCGTCGGTGAGGTGCGGTTTGATCTTTTGCAGCAGGCCCTTGAAGACTTTCGGGCTGCCGGCGACGACGCCGCCGCTCTCCAGGTACTTGTGGCCACCGCTCAGGTCGCCCACCAGACCGCCGGCTTCGGTGATCAGCAGGGCGCCAGCGGCCATGTCCCATTCGGCCAGGCCGAATTCGAAGAAGCCATCCAGGCGACCGGCGGCCAGCCAGGCCAGGTCCAGGGCGGCGGAGCCGGGACGGCGCAGGCCTGCGGTGCTGGCGGCGATGTCTGCGAACATGCCCAGATAGGCGTCCATGAACGGGGCCTGATCCTTGCGGAAGGGGAAGCCGGTGCCGATCAGGCAGCCGTCCAGCCCCGGACGGTTGGTGCAGCGGATGCGGCGGCCATTGAGGGCGGCGCCACGGCCGCGGCTGGCGGTGAATTCCTCGTCGCGGTTCGGGTCATAGATGACGGCATGCTCTACCTTGCCCTTGTACTTGAGGGCAATGGACACACAGAACTGGGGGAAACCGTGGATAAAGTTGGTGGTGCCATCCAGGGGGTCGATCACCCACTGGTAGTCGACGCCTTCGCCCTTGCCTTCGATGATGCCGGATTCCTCGGCGAGGATGCCGTGGTCCGGATAGGCTTTCAGGATGGTTTCGATGATGCGCTTTTCAGCCGCACGATCCACTTCGGTAACGAAGTCGTTCATGCCCTTCTTGGTGACAGACACCGGATCACTGCTTTCCGCAGCACGTCGAATCAGGTTACCCGCGGAACGGGCGGCTCGCAGGGCGATATTCACTTGCGGCGCATGCATGCGTCTGTCCTCAATAAGTCAGTAGGGCTGTCAAAGAACGCCGGGATACAGGCAGGGCCTGACCGGGGCGCGGATTGTAGCAGAGCCCGGGCGTTCTGGGCAGCGCTCATGATAACATTGCCATCTTTTACGACCAGACCTCTGTACAGGAACACTGATGCTGGAAAATGTGCGTATCGTGATGGTGGAAACCACCCATCCCGGCAATATCGGGGCCGCTGCCCGGGCCATGAAGACCATGGGCCTGTCTGATCTGCGTCTGGTGCAGCCGCAGTCCTATCCCAGTGTGGAAGCCACCGCACGGGCGTCGGGCGCCGGGGATGTGCTGGAAGCGGCCCAGGTATGCCAGAGCGTGGATGAAGCGCTGGAAGGCGCCACTCTGGTGATTGGTACCAGTGCCCGTCAGCGTCGCATTCCCTGGCCCTGCCTGACGCCCCGCCAGCTGGCGGCCCAGCTGTCCCACGAGCCTGAGGAAACCCGTATTGCCGTGCTGTTCGGCCGCGAGGATCGGGGGCTCACCAACGACGAGCTTCGTCGTTGTAACCTGCACGTGAGCGTGCCCACCAACCCGGAATACGGGGTGCTGAATGTGGCCTCGGCGGTGCAGTTGATCAGCTATGAGCTGCGCATGGCGCTGCTGGGGGAAGAGTTTGACCTGCAAGAGTCCCGTTCCCGTCGTGAGGCCATGCCGTTGCCGGAAATGTTCTGGGATGAGCCCTTGGCCACCAACGAAGCGGTATCCGGTTTTCTCGATCATCTGGAAACGGTCATGGAGCAGAGCGGCTTCCTGAACCCGCAGCAGCCCGGCCAGGTGATGACCCGTATGCGCCGTTTGTTTATGCGTGCCCGACCGGACAAAATGGAGATGAGCATTTTGCGTGGTGTGCTGGTGGCGCTGGAAAAGAAGATGAAGGAGGGCGGCAACCCGTAACGCCTTCGGGGTTGGCGCATCCAAAAGGGCTAAGGCCCGAGATGAGGTAGTTATGTTTGATCGAGTTCGTGAGGATATTGCGTCGGTTTTCCACCGGGACCCGGCGGCCCGTAACACCCTGGAAGTGTTGCTGAACTACCCCGGGCTCCATGCGGTGTTGTTTCACCGCCTGGCCCATGCTCTGTGGCGTCGCAATTTCAAGCAGCTGGCGCGGGTTATTTCCACGTTTTCCCGCTGGCTCACGGGGATCGAGATTCATCCCGGGGCGCAGATCGGCCGTCGTTTCTTCATTGATCACGGCATGGGCGTCGTGATCGGGGAAACCGCGGAAATTGGTGATGATGTGACGCTCTATCACGGCGTTACCCTGGGCGGCACCAGCTGGAACAAGGGCAAGCGGCACCCCACCCTGGAGGACGGTGTTGTGGTGGGCGCCGGTGCCAAGGTGCTGGGCCCCTTCATTGTGCGCAAGGATGCCAAGATCGGCTCCAATTCCGTAGTGACCAAGGAGGTGCCGGAAGGGGCCACGGTGGTCGGCATTCCGGGGCGTGTCATCAACAAGCCGCTCACCGAAAAGGAAAAGACCCGTCAGGAAATGGCCGAAAAAATTGGTTTCCAGGCTTACGGGGTCAGCAACGACATGCCCGATCCGGTGGCCGAAGCCATCCACCTGTTGCTGGACCACATGCATGCTGTGGATAACAAGCTGGACCGGGTATGCACCAACCTCAAGAAGCAGGGGATCCAGGGTTGCGACGAAAAGTTGCCGGAATTGAAGGATGAAGACTTCGAACCGGTGAATGCGGGCGGCACTGACTGAAAAGGCAGTTAATAGTTAACAGTTAATAATGAATAGCGAAAACAACAAGGCCGCGCTCGAAGGGTGCGGCCTTTTTGTTTGAGGGGGCTGTTTCTGTGGGAGCGGAGGCTTCACAGACTCAGTAGTTGCTTCCTGCTGGTCCAGCGTAAAGCGATTCTGCATCCTGGGCGCTGTTGATGGCTTCCCGGACGCTGGCTTTCTTCAGGTCCAGTACCCGCAATTGATCCCCTGTTTTGGCAATGGCTTCGATGCGGTGGAATTCCTCACCAAAGCTTTCTGCAAAGGTGGCCAGGCCGCGTAGTTTGGGCAGGGCATCGCTCAGGTGCTGGCCGTGGGGGTCGACGATGGAGACTTTGATGTCCTCGCCGCTGCCATGGAAGAACAGGAAGTCCGGGCACATGCGCCGCCAATTGTCGCTGGCGTCCTGCCAGGCAACCGCCAGCGCATCATCGGAGGCTCTGGAAGGGTTGCGATACCAGCCCTGGAAGCCGTTGCGGCCCATTTCCTTGTCCAGAACCTGCATTTCCCACTCGTTGAGGGTGGCGACGGGGAACTGGCCGTTCTCATCGGCCATCAGGTGCAGGGAGCGGGTATCCAGCGGATTGCCGTCTTCATCCTGGGTTTCTTCGGTACGTACTCGGGGGCGTTTGATATCAATGCGTTGCGGGTCGGGGGACATGCCCTTGATGCGGTCGTAACTGACTTGCCGTTCGTCACTGAGCCCCTTGATATCGACCCGGTGCTGGTCGAACCAGCTGCGGGAGAGCTTGTCCGCTTCTTCATCCAGCGCCGTAAGGGTATCCTGCATTTTGCCGAGGGCGGCCACGGTGATGTGGGCATCCAGCAAGGTGTCATCGTCCTCCTCGTCCGCGAGATGCTCAGCGTAGCGTTTCGCCAGTTCCTGTGTCAGCAGCCTGCCGGCCGCTTTGTAATCCGCATCGATGGCTCTGTCATCGGCCAACTCCATAAAGGCGCCGCGTTCTTCGCTCACCGCCTTTTGCTTCACGGAGACCAGCAGGGTTTCCCCATCCAGCTTTTGCACGTCCTCGCGGGCGGCGATCAGCCGGTCCTTGTGTCGGGCAGTAATGCCATCCAGCACTGCGCACAGTTCCTTGTAAGTTTCTTTCAGGGCGTCCTTTCGCAGCCCATCCTGTGACAGGGCCTGGGCCAGGGCGGTAAAGCGAATCACCGGTCGCGCGGCTTTTCTGGGCAAGGTGTGGGTGGGCAGCGAATCCAGTGCCTGCCAGATCGCCTCCGGAATTGCCGGGTTGGGCGTCATGTCCACCGGGGCAATCAGTACCCGACGGCCATCCCCGCCGCCGCTGCCGTCTTCATCATGGCTGCGATCACCGATCATGGTTTCGGCTACCGCCTTGGCGGTGGCCCGATTGAAGTGCGGCAGCACGCAGGTCACGGAATTGAGCAGATCGTTACCGGGAATACGGCGCGCCAGTGGTGTGCGCACCATGCGCCCGAGCAACTGGGTGATGTAGGTCATGTCCTGGGCGGGTCGGAACGATACAAACACTTCTGCACGGGGGCAGTCCCAGCCGGTGGAGATGGCGTCCTTGGCAAACAGGATGCGGATATGGGGTCGATCCTGTACCCGTTCAGGCTCAATGTAGGGAACATTGAATCCCGCGAGACCGATATCCTTGTGATCGCCAAAGACGTTCGCCATGGCATCGCTGGGCAGTTCGGGCCAGTGCTCGTAAATGGTACTGAACGCCAGTTGCAGCAGTTCGTCCGACGGCGTGTTCGGCATCTGCACCACCAGCAGGGGGATGACCTGCTCGTCAGTCACATCTTCCCGCTCGGCGTATTTCTGCCAGTGTTCGCTGGCCTCTTTTACCTTGCGCACGGCACGGGCCAGCAGGGTGGTGTCAAAGGTGCCCTGCTCGGTGGGAAAATCCAGACGGATATCGTCTTTTAACAGCCCGGATTCCTGCACCCGTGCCGGGTCTACCACAATGTTGGGCCGCTGGGTGCGGCCCTGCTGTTGCGCCATGGCCTGATCGAAGCGCTCCACCGTGGCTGAGATGCCCCAGACCACCGGCACCGGCGGCACGCCATTGGCGCCATTCACCAGTCGCTGAACGATGGTCGCCTTTTCGTTGCGCGCTCGCTGGGTGGACGATTTCATGCCCCGGTGGGCCTCATCCAGAATCAGGTACAGGGTGAGGGTGTCATCTTCAATGGTGTTGCGCAGCGTCTCCCACAGGGTTTGGGCGCGATTGTCCGGGGGCGGCATGCCCTGCAGATTCTGTTGGGTATCGGCGTCGTCGGCGTCAGGGCCACCCTTCACCAGCAGGGAGTTTTTGGACAGTTTCTGCTGATTAAGGAAATAGACCTTGCCGGCTTCCAGCTTTTCCTGGCTGAAGGTGTTCTCGATCACCATCAGCCGGGACGGCGGAATGCGGTCAGCGGAATCCATCAGTTTCAGGCGGGTCTGTTGGTTCAGTGACGGATCATCGGTAAACCACAACACCACCGCACCCGGGTCCGGTTCGAAATTGTGCTCGGTGTTGCCATCGAACAGGGACTCGATCACTGCCGCCGCCATCACGGTTTTACCGGCACCGGTGGTGGCCGTCAGGGAAAAGGCAGAGGTATCGCCATCCTGTTTCCAGTCACGGGCCGCTTTCTTCAGGTTGGTGAGCACATCGCCAACCGCATCATCCTGATAATCCTTGAGGGTATAGCGCATCAGTCCCTTCCCGTGTTGATGGTGAAGTTGGTCAGGTAGGATTCGTACAGCCGCACCGCCTCGATACCGGGCGGCAGTTCTGCGCACACGGTCTGAAAGCCACGGTCATCGTCGGTGACGATAAACGCCATGCGGCAGTCTTTTGCCTGGTGGAGTTTCGCAATAAAAGCGGCGGTGACATCCAGGTCGAACAGCACGCCATAGGTATCGGCCACGGCAAAGTCGTCACAGCGTTTGTCGATGCGCTTGCCGCGAGCGCCGGCCTTCAGCCATAACAGCGGGGCAATAATGCTGAATGACTTGTTATGGGCGATGGGCCGGGGCGCTTCATAGGTGAGGGTGAAGAACTCGGCGTTTTCCTCAAAGCCGTCGGCCATGGGGAATTCATCGGTAAACTTGTAATCCCCCTTGATGGGTTCGCCTTCCGGGGTCTGGCCGGTAATGGCGGCACGGATGCGCGGTTTGGTGATGTAATCGCAAATTCCCAACGCTTCCCACTCCGCATCGCCGGGCCGTAGGCCCTTCTCGCGCAGGGTTTTCTGTTCGTCGGCGCTGACTTCGTTATTGGTAATGCTGATGCACTGACGCTGCCCGCCATCCTGTTTGTTTAGACGCATCACGGCATGGGCAGTGGTGCCTGAGCCTGAGAAGAAGTCCAATATGGTGGCGTTGGGTTTGTCGCTGATAAATAAACGTAGAGCGTCTTCGACGGCGTAGAGAGATTTTGGATAAGGGAAGCGTCGCCCTGGCATGATCGAGGCGAGCATACGACTGCCATGCCATCCAGCATCGTGGGCTGATGAATTCCAAACACTCTTTGCATGGAATTCAGCACGATTTGCTTCACCAAGTATGACTTCACCGCTTTCCGCTCGGCCAACTATCGATATTTCTCCTTCTTCAATCGAACGTACACCTCCTTCGTTAATCATTAGAACGGACCAAACCCCTTTGGACTCGTCATATTTTCCTACTCGTAAGTAACCTGATTCGGCGTTTCGTCTAGCTATGTCAACGCCGGTTCGCCAACGAGCCTCCACGCCATTTTCTCGTAATGGCCAGACAGCAGTGAGATCTTTCGGTACGGCATAGCTTTCTCGTGGTTGGTTGGCCGGCAGCGGGTCCCCGATCTCAACGATTCGTCGGGTCTTCGGGTCAACTAGTAAGGGATAGAATAGGTTAGGCGAGTCTGCCCTGAGTGACCCTGCACCGTTTCTTCGAAATTGATACCACATTTGCCGCTTTTTAGATGATTCCACTGCCCCCAACAAATCTTTCGTGAGCAGGGCTGCTGTAGCGTTACCGAAAGTGATAAAGAATATGTACTCATCAACTCTTGAAAAACCGCTATCACGGACAACGCCACGCTGAGAAATAACTGTTGCCACCATTTGAATTTCAGCGCTTGGAAATGTCTGCTCCAATAACATCCCCAGCCGCAAATACTCCTTCTCATCAATCGTTACGATCAGCACGGAGTTTTCCGGATTTAACAGCCGCTTGGCTAACTTCAGCCGCCGTTCTATCATCGCCAGCCACTTGGAGTGACGATAAGCATCGTCGGCTTCTACGTAGTCGTTATTGTATTTCCAGTCCTTGGCACCGGTGTTGTAGGGCGGGTCGATATAGATGGCGTCCAGCTTGCCCTCGTGGGTGTAGAGCAGGGTTTGCAGGGCGTGGAAGTTTTCGGCGTTGATGATGGTGTGGTAAGGCTTGTCGCCACCGCGCTCCACGCGGCCGGTGGAGATCAGGCCGGGGTAGATGGGGTCACGGAATTCGGCGACGACGGTGAGGTCGTCAATGGGGCAGGAAACAATGTCTTCAGGAGTTGCGTCTGAATCCAGCGGGGCTATCGTTGCTTGCTTGCTTGCTTGCTTGCTTGCTTGCTTGCTTGTGCGCGTTCTACGCGCAGCACACGCCAGATCGTGTCGCTGGCGTTATCCCCTGCAGTAATCCGCACCTTGTCGCCACGGCGCACCGGCCTGCCAGGCAGCTCCACGGTTTCCGGGGCATGACGCTCAAAATTGAGGCCAAAGGCGCGGCGGTTGCGCAGGGCCTTCACTTCCCGCTCCAGTTCTTCGCCCAGGGCAGGGTCTTTGGCTTTGGTCTGGGCAATCAGGTCTGTCAGTCGTGACACGGTGTACCTTCTTGTTGGTTTGTTCTGGTGGTCATGGGGACGTTATCAAGTTAGCTCGCTGACCGGCACAGCAAACAGCTTTTCCCCAAAAGGCAGTATGGTATCGCCATCGTAGAACAGTACGCCAGCGGCGAAACGGTCACCGGTGATGTCGCGCAGGCGTTTCAGGCCTTTGAAATCGCTCTGGGTGACGGTGGCGGCGGCCTTGATCTCGATGCCGGCCAGTTGCCGGCCCTGCTCAATGATGATGTCCACTTCCAGCTTGTCTTTGTCCCGGTAGTGGCTGAAGTGTAATTCCTGTGCGTGCCAGTCGGCCTGCTTGCGCAGCTCCTGGTAGATAAAGGTTTCCAGCATCTGCCCAAGTAGGGCCTTGTCTTGCCAGAGGTCCTGACTGCTGATCCGCAGCAGGGCGCAGGCCAAGCCGGTATCGACAAGGTGCAATTTGGGCGTTTTTACCAGTCGCTTTAGCCGGTTGTTGTGCCAGGGTTCCAGCTGCTCGATAAGGAAAATCTGTTCCAGCAGCGTCAGGTATTCGCGGATGGTGGGGCGGCTGAGCGAGAAGGGGGCGGCCAGTTCGCTGGCGTTGAACAGCCGCGCGGTTTGCCCGGCTGACAGGCTGAGTAGTTTGGGTAGGCTGCCGAGGTTGCGGATGTTGGCCAGGTCCTGAATGTCTCTCTGGATCAGGGCCTGGCTGTAGTCTCGATACCAGTTGGTGCGGCGTTTTTCGGTGCGCCGGGAAATGGCACTGGGATAGCCGCCCTGGCAGATCCGTTCGGGCAGGGTTTCGCCCAGCCGGGTTTGCTGGCCCGGGTTACTGATCAGGTTGGCCTGGAATATCCGTTGCAGCAGGTCTGGTTTCTGGCCAGTGATTTCACAGCAGGCAAGAGGGCGTAGCCGTATCACTTCCATTCGTCCTGCCAGCGAGTCTGCCAGTGCAGGTAATAACAGTACGTTGGCGGAGCCGGTCAGAATGAATCGCCCTGGCTGGCGATGCTGGTCGACGGCGGCCTTGAGGCTGGTAAATAGCGATGGTACGCGCTGAATTTCATCCAGAATCACTTTTTCCGGTAAAGACTGCACAAAACCCACAGGGTCTGATTGGGCTGCCTGGCTCTGGTTGTCATCGTCAAAACTGATGTAGTGGTAACCCGTTGCTGCGCCTACGGCCTGTGCAAGGGTGGTTTTGCCGCACTGGCGGGGGCCATGGAGCAGGACGACGGGGGAGTCCTCCAGGGCTTCCAGCAGTTGGTTTTCCGAAAAACGGGGGTAGTGCATGGAGTGCGTCCGGTGCGATTTCTTCGTCTAACTGTAAGTGTTGTGGCGTCCAATTGAAAGTTATATGCCGTCTGGTTGAAATTGACTTGTCGCTAATCGGGTTGATGCCAGAGGTCTGGATGTTCCATTTTGCAGGCAAAAATCAATATTTGCCTGCAAAATGGAACAGGCGGGGAAGGCGAACCCCTGGGGCTGACGAATTGAGAAGGCAGTTGATAGCGAAAAACAAAAAGGCCGTGCCCGGAAGGGTGCGGCCTTTTGGTTTACGTGTTGCCTGATGCGTGTTGCGTGCAGCGGCTTTTACACATTAAAGCGGAAGTGCACTACGTCGCCGTCCTTGACGATGTAGTCCTTCCCTTCCAGGCGCCACTTGCCGGCATCTTTGGCACCGGCTTCACCATTGTGCTCAATGTAGTCATCGTAGGCGGTGACTTCGGCGCGGATGAAGCCCTTTTCGAAATCGGTGTGAATGACACCGGCTGCCTGGGGGGCAGTGGCACCGACTTTTACGGTCCAGGCACGGACTTCTTTCTTGCCGGCGGTGAAGTAGGTCTGCAGACCGAGCAGGCTGAAGCCGGCGCGAATTACCCGGTTAAGGCCTGGCTCGTCCATGCCCAGATCTGCCAGGAAGTCGGCTTTTTCTTCATCGTCCAGTTCGGCGATTTCGGATTCGATTTTGGCGCAGATCGGTACCACGGAGGAATTTTCTTTCTCGGCCAGTTCGCGGACGGCGTCCAGCAGGGCGTTGTCTTCGAAGCCGCCTTCATCCACGTTGGCGATGTACATGGTGGGCTTGAGGGTAAGCAGGTTGAGGCTCTTCAGGGTCTTGCGCTCATCGTCGTTCAGTTCCACGGAGCGGGCCGGCTCGCCCTCATTCAGTGCGGGCATGAGCTTGTCCAGGATGGGCAGCAGGCCTTTGGCATCCTTGTCCTGTCCCTTGGCCGCCTTGGTGGCGCGCAGGTGAGCCTTTTCCACAGTGTCCAGATCGGCCAGGGCCAGCTCGGTGTTGATCACCGCAATGTCATCCAGGGGGGAGACCTTGCCGGCCACATGGATCACATTTTCGTCATCGAAGCAGCGCACCACATGGGCAATGGCGTCGGTCTCACGGATGTTGGCCAGGAACTTGTTGCCCAGCCCTTCGCCCTTGGAGGCACCGGCTACCAGACCGGCGATATCCACAAACTCCATGGTCGCCGGCATCACCCGTTCCGGGTCCACGATGGCTTCCAGCTTGTTCAGACGCAGATCCGGCACCGGGACCACGCCGGTGTTGGGTTCAATGGTGCAGAACGGGAAGTTCTCGGCATCAATCCCCGCTTTGGTGAGCGCGTTGAACAGGGTGGATTTACCCACATTGGGCAGACCGACGATACCGCATTTGAAACCCATGACAGACCTCCGTAATTCGAGGGCGCAATGCTACTGAACACGGGCTGAAAAAGCGACCACCGCAGGGCGGAAAGGGCGGTTGCTGGCGGGAGCAGGGGACAGGTGCCTCTGCTCAGCCTGGCCGGGCTGAGATGCTGCTGGCACATGTCCTTGTTATAACCCGTAGGAGCTTGCCTGCAAGCGATCCGAGCCTAAGCGAGGTAGGCATTCCAGAGACGGTTTCGAGTGTTGAGCGCTACTGAGACATGATCAGGAACTTCAACTCACGACAGATCACTGAAAAAAATCTCCCTTCGGTCGCCTCGCTGCGCTCGGTTCGCGCCCTGAACGGCGCTCCTACAGCGGCTGCGAGGCTGGATGTGTGGATTAGCCGGGTTGCCTGAATCTCCCACAAAGCCTGGAGAGGGGCGTGCTGGCGCAGCAGCGCGGAACGCAAGCATTCAAAACTGACAGGGGGCTTCGTGTTGTTGTCTGCCTGGTGCGGCTCTTACGCCTTAAACCCGTTCAGCTTGTTCATGGCGGTGTTGAGGTCGCCGCGCAGCAGGTCCGGGGTGTAGTAGACGGCTTCGTCGATGGCGCGGTCGATCAGATCGCGGTCGGCTTTGGAGGGTTTGTTGAGCACATGGGGGGTGACCTGTGCGGCAGAGCCGGGGTGGCCGATGCCCAGGCGCAGGCGGTAGAAGTCACGGCTGTTGCCATGCTTGCTGATGATGTCGCGCAGACCGTTGTGACCGCCGTGACCGCCACCCTGTTTGAAGCGGGCGGTGCCGGGGGGAAGATCCAGTTCGTCGTGGGCGACGAGAATCTGCGTAACGGGAATCTTGAAGAAGTTCGCCAGAGCGGCGGTGGCCTGACCACTGCGGTTCATGAAGGTGGTCGGTACCAGCAGGCGGATGGTTTCGCCTTCAAAGGTAAAGGTGCCGGTGAGGCCGAAATATTTCTTGTCTTCGGTAAGGAAGATGCCCTGGCGTCGAGCCAGGGCATCCACATACCAGACGCCGGCATTGTGGCGGGTGTCTTCGTATTCGCGGCCCGGATTGCCCAGGCCTACGATCAGTCGAACCGGATCCGCCACGTCGGGTCTTATTCTTCGCTGGCGGCTTCTTCGCCTTCGCCGGCTTCGTCGTCAGACTCGGAAGCACGAACTTTCGGCGCGTGAATCGCAGCAACCGGCTGGTCGTGGTCGTCGCCCAGCGCCAGCTGAGTCAGTTCCACGCCTTTCGGCAGTTTCAGGTCAGACAGGTGAACGATGGCGTTCAGCTCCACGTCGGCCATGTCCACTTCGATGAACTCGGGCAGATCCTGGGGCAGACAGCTCACTTCCACTTCGGAAATGTTGTGCTGGATCTCGCCACCCTGCTGCTTCACGCCCACGGAGGCGGCTTCGTTGATGAAGTGCAGCGGTACGTTCATGGTGATCTTGTGGGTCTTGTCCACACGCAGGAAGTCAGCGTGGGTGGGGAAGCCCTTGGCCGGGTTGCGCTGCAGGTCACGCAGAACCGCCTGTACTTCCTTGCCGTCGATCTTCAGGGTCAGGATGTGGCTGTAGAAGGCTTCGTTCTCCAGGGCCTTCTTCAATTCACGCAGTTCAACGCTGATCATCTGCGGCTCGGCGTCGCCACCGTAAACGATGCCGGGAACACGCTCTTGCAGACGACGCAGGCGGCGGCTCGCACCTTTCCCTGTATCGCTGCGGCTTTCTGCATTCAGCAGGAATTCATTGGACATGGTCTGTCTCCAGTATGCTCTCAGGCTTCCCGCGACCAGGTCGGCCAGAGAGGTTGATAAAACCACGGAGGATTCCGCGGGGGCGCGATTATGGCCCTTCGGGCGGCAACACGCAACACGCACCATGCAACAACGCGACAAGTGGGGTCAGGTTTGAAACGCAAGAGGCCGCGCCCAGGTCTGGTGCGCGGCCTCCGGCTTGGCAGATCAAGAAAACCTGCTCCGTGTTGATGCGTGCAGCGTGAAGCGTGCTGCGGCCTGTTAAACCAGCTCCAGCCGGTCGAACATGGCGCTCAGGGACTCTTCGTTGTTCACCCGGCGGATGGTTTCAGCCAGCATCGGTGCCAGGCTGAGTACCCGGATCTTGTCGCAGGAACGGCCGGCTTCAGACAGCGGGATGGTGTCGGTGACCACCAGCTGGTCCAGGGCGCTGCCGGCAATGTTGTCGATGGCGGGGCCAGACAGTACCGGGTGAGTGATATAGGCATATACCTTGGCGGCACCGTGGTCCTTCAGGGCCTGGGCGGCCTTGCACAGGGTGCCGGCGGTGTCGACCATGTCATCAACGAGGATGCAGGTGCGGCCTTTTACTTCACCGATAATGTGCATTACCTGGGAAACATTGGCCTTGGGCCGACGTTTGTCGATGATGGCCAGGTCCGCATCGTTGAGCTGCTTGGCCAGGGCACGGGCGCGGACTACACCGCCCACATCCGGGGAGACTACCATCAGGTCATCGTGCTTCTGGCGCTCGATATCGGCCACGATCAGCGGGGTGGCGTAGACGTTGTCTACCGGGATATCGAAGAACCCCTGAATCTGGTCGGCGTGCAGGTCAACGGTTACCACCCGGTCGATGCCCACGGTGGTAATCATGTCGGCCACCACCTTGGCTGTAATTGGTACACGGGCGGAGCGCACGCGGCGATCCTGACGGGCGTAACCAAAGTACGGCATCACGGCAGTAATCCGGCCAGCGGAGGAGCGACGCAGAGCGTCGGCCATGACCAGCAGTTCCATGATGTTGTTGTTGGTGGGGTTGCAGGTGGACTGGACGATGAACACGTCCTTGCCGCGGACATTTTCCTGAATCTCGACGGCCACTTCGCCGTCGCTGAAGGTGCCCACATCGGCGTTGCCGATCGGCAGATTCAGGTGGTTGACCATCGAGCGGGCCAGTTCGGGGGTAGCATTACCGGTGAAAACGACGAGCTTGGACACTGGCGCCTCTCTTCGTGATGACCTGTCGTGTATTATGCCGGCCCCGGGGAAGGGGTGGGGCCGGTGAGGAAATATGGCTGGGGTACCAGGACTCGAACCTGGGAATAACGGGATCAAAACCCGCTGCCTTACCAACTTGGCTATACCCCAACACTCGTTTTCAGGTCTGCACTTTTTACCGGTGTGTCTTTCCGGTTTGTGCAGATTCGCCTGAATTCTGTGTCTCTCGAAACCTTGCCAGTGCCTCATGAAGAGGGGAAGTATTTCTGCTTCGAGCGACGAAACCTGTCCAGTGTTGTGGCAACTGTTGCAGCAATTGCTGCCCCTGTTGCGGTCCGGTCAGTCTTGCAAAGCAGCAAGCGCCTGTGCCGGTCATACGGGCGTTGCCCGTATGTTGCCTGAGCCAGTCCAGCGTCTTTCCGATCTCCGGAAAGTGCTTTGTTGCCACCGCTTCACAGTCGTTGTGAAAGTCGCGGGTCAGCACCGCCTCAAGCGAGGCCGGTAATTTACTGATGGGGGTATCCCTTGTCAATTCCCGGTCGCCGAAAATTCGAGCAGTTGATACATGAATTCCGGGATGAATGACTAAAAAATGTGCATCTGGCAGTGAAACGGGGGTGATTTGCTCTCCCACACCCTCGGCCCAGGCGGATTTTCCCTTCACGAACACGGGCACATCTGCCCCCAATGACAGTCCCAGTTCGGCAAGAGTGGCCAGAGACAGGTTTAGCCCCCAGAGCTGATTCAGCCCCAGCAGGGCGGTGGCGGCATCGGAAGAGCCGCCGCCCACCCCGCCGCCCATGGGAAGACGCTTGTCCAGCGTGATCCGGGCGCCTTGCTGACAGCCGGTATGCTCCCGAAGTCCGGCTGCTGCCTTGAGAATCAGGTTGCTCTCATCGCAGGGTACTTGCGGGGCATCACAGTGCAGCTGCAGGCTGGGTGCGGACTCGAAGGTCAGGGTGTCGCCCTGGTCGAGCAGGGCAAATAGCGTCTGCAGGCTGTGGTAGCCGTCGTTTCGACGCCCGGTGATATGCAGAAACAGGTTGAGCTTGGCCGGGGCCGGGAGTGTGAGCGTCATGGCTTGCCGGGTGCCCATTGCTTGATCAGCAGGGTGAACCGGTTGCCATTCTGTTGTGCCTTGACCCGGTGGGGCAGGCTCACACCGGAGACCGGTTGGTAACGGTCGAATTCCAGGTGCCAGCCAAGCTGGTCCAGCGTCAGCAGTTGCTCGCTGTCATCGTAGCTGGCTTCGCCCGGGGCACCAGGCCAAGGCAGACCACGGGCCCAGTACTGGAGGGCCGAGATGGGCAGCCAGAACCCGGTCAGATGCCAGGCCAGTTCCCCGGGGCTGCGGGCCTGGTATTGTTCCTTGGCCGTGATCAGCTCGGCACGGCCAGTGTCCCAGCGCAGTTCGGCGCTACCAAAGCCCAATGGGCCGGAAAAGCGTATGTCACCGCGGGTGGGGGTTTGCTGCCATTCGAAGGTGGCGCTGCCGCCGTCACTGGCGGTGCGATAGCCCAGTTTGCCATCCATTTGCCACTGCTGGATCTGGCCCGGGTGGGTGTAAGTCTCTGTGCTGGCAGGGCGGGTCTGACAGCCGCCCAGAACAAACAATAGGGCAATCAGGGGGGCTAGGGCTTTCAAAGACGGGCTCCAAGTCTTTCCATGGTCTCCCGGACGAAGGGCGCGTCCGGGTTGTTGTTGAGGGCGTCTCGCCAGATTTCGCGGGCCTGGTTCTGGGCGCCCAGTTTCCACAGGACTTCGCCGTAATGGGCGGCCACTTCCGGGTCAGGGAATTTTTCGTAGGCGCGTCTCAGGTAATTGCGTGCCTCCTTGAGCTTGCCCTGGCGATACAGCACCCAGCCCATGGAATCGAGAATAGCCGGGTCTTCCGGGCTCAATGCCAGAGCCCTGGAGACATACTCGTGGGCTTCCTCCAGGCGGCCGGTCCGGTCGGCGAGGGTGTAGCCCAGCGCGTTGAGGGCGCTGGAGTCGTCCGGATTGAGCGAGAGAATGTGGCGCAAATCCGTTTCCAGTTGGGCCAGATCGCCCGTTTTTTCTGACAGCATGGCGCGACTGTAGCGCAGATCCTTGTTGTCCGGGTTGGCCGCCAGGGCGGTATTGAGCAGAGTCAGCGCCTGTTGTCCCTGACCATTGTTGTTGAGCATCTCGGCCTCGCTGAGCGTGAGGCTGGTGGCCATCTCCGGATGCTGGTTCTTCAGGTCGTTGAGCAAGGCGGAGGCCTGGCCTGTATTTCCCTGAACCACCAGCAACCTTGCCGCCTGTACCCGGGCGCGCAGGGATTGAGGGCCTCGCACCCTGAGATAGTGATCGATGGCCGCGTCCAGATTCTTGTCCTGCTCTTCTCCCTGGGCCAGGTAAAGGTGCACTTCGTCAGGGCGGTAATTCAGAGCCAGCAGCTGTTCCAGCTGGTCCCGGGCGGTATTGGTGGCGCCGGCTTCCAGCGCCAGCAGGGCCAGTGAAAATTTCAGATCCAGGTCATCCGGGTTGCGCTCGGCCATGATGTTGAGCTGCTTTTCGGCCTGCTTGATGTCGCCCTCAGCCAGCAGCATGCGCACATAGGCCAGCCGTGTTCGGCGGGCATCCGGGTATTTGCGGACCAGCTTTTTCAGGTGGCGCAGTGCCTTGCGCGTTTCGCCCAGCTTGTAGAGCAGTTGCGCCTTGAGCAACAGGGCGTCTTCGTGACGGGGCATGCGTTTGAGGGCCTGTTCGTCAGCCTCCAGAGCGGCTTGCAGGTCCCCCTCACGCTCTTTCCAGAGGGCGCGGGCGTACCACAGGGGGGCCTGTTCGGGGTAGTGGTCCGTCAGTTGAGCCAGAGCTTCCACCAAGTGCAGGTTGCCTTCGGCGTCCAGCCCTCGTGCCTGTGCTACCAGGCGGCCGAGGGCGGGTTCGCCATGGGTGCCGAGCAGGGTGTCCAGATAACGGGTGGTGGCTTCAGTGTTGCCCAGCCGGATTTCGGACAGGATAGCCAGCTGAAGGGCTTCCTCGCTTTGTGGTTCCTGTTCCAGCCATTGCTGACTGAGTTGCAGTGCCTGATGGTGATCTTCCAGATAGTGGGCCAGTTTGGAGGCCTGGCTGAGTACCTTGATGTCTCCGGTGTTTTTGGCCACATCGGTGTAGTACCCCAGGGTCACGCCGTAGGCCTGGCGTTGCGCCGCCACTTCCGCCACCAGCAGATCGGCCAGTGATTCGCTGTCATAACCGGGAGGCGCCAGCGGGACCGGCTCCGCCTGTTCCCGGGGAGGGGGCTTTGGCGTGACATCAGCAGGTTGATGGGTGCACCCCTGCAGGAGTAGGAGGCCGCACAGCGGCAAAATGAAAAGACGCGTCATTAAAGGAAGATTGCCTGATTTCGGTTTTGGCTATCATGGCACAGTGGTCCGCAGGCCGAAAACCATATTGCGGCCATGACCGGGTTCTACGGGGCATATCATTGTTTTAACGGGCGCTTTCACGCAAAATGCCTGACCCTTGCGCCCCGGAAACCGGGGTGTGCAGGCTGACTGGTACGGACGGGCGCGAGTGTTGCCCGTTGCGACTGACGGGCGCGGGAATTTATGAATCTGGTTGCTGTTGGCGTTAATCACACCACTGCCGATGTGGAGATACGCGAACGCCTGGCGTTTTCCACGCAGCAGGCGCAGGCAGCGCTGGCCAGCCTTCGAGAAACCCCGGGTGTCCGTGAGGCGGCTCTTCTCTCTACCTGTAACCGAACCGAACTCTATTGCCTGACGGATGAAGATTGTCCGGATCTGGTGGACTGGCTGGCCCAGCGTCGCAGTCTGTCCCGCGACAAGCTGGAGTCGGTGCTGTATCAGCATCAGGGCGAGCAGGCGGTGGAGCACATGATGCGGGTGGCCGGTGGGCTGGACTCGCTGGTACTGGGTGAGCCACAGATTCTGGGGCAGATGCGTGAAGCATACGCCCGAGCCCATGAGGCGGGCCTGCTCAACGGCGAGTTGTCCCGGTTGTTCCAGGAAGTCTTTTCGGTAGCCAAGCGGATTCGCACTGAAACCGGTATCGGCGCTAACCCGGTGTCCGTGGCCTATGCGGCGGTGTCCTTTGCCCGGCATATCTTTGCGGATCTGAAAAAAAGCCGGGCCCTGTTGATCGGTGCCGGGGAAATGATCGAGCTGGTGGCGCGGCATCTCAGTGAGCAGCAGGTCAGTGAGATCACCATTGCCAACCGTACCGCAGAGCGGGCCAGTGAGCTGGCCGCCAGTGTGGGTGGGCGGGGGATCAGTCTGGAAGAATTGCCGGTGGCGCTGGAGCGTGCGGATATCCTGATTTCCTGTACTGCGGCACCCTTGCCGATTTTGGGCAAGGGCATGGTGGAGCGTGCCCTCAAGCAACGTCGCCACCGGCCCATGTTCATGGTGGATATCGCCGTACCACGGGATATCGAACCGGAGGTGGGCGATCTGGATGATGTCTATCTGTACACCGTGGACCACCTGCAGGAAGCCATTCAGGAGAATGTGCGCGCCCGTCAGGATGCCGCCCAGGAAGCGTCGGAGCTGATCCGCGATGCCATCGTCCGTCATCGCCGCCAGCGCCGCGAACAGGATGCCGTGGGCGTGCTGCGTGATTATCGTGAGCAGCATACCCGCATGGCCGGAGAGGAACTGGACAAGGCCCTTCAACAGCTGAATAACGGCGCAGATGCAGAAGAAGTGTTGCGCCGTTTCCAGCATTCCCTGGTCAATAAATGGCTGCACGCGCCCAGTGTCACCCTGCGCAAAATGGCGGCAGAGGGGCGAGCTGAAGCCCTGCTGATCGCTCGTGAGCTGTTGCTGGATGACGACAAGTCGTCGCAATAGCACTTTTTCAGGTTTGAATTGATCGTTGCGTGCGTCTGCGGACCGCATGTTGCGTGAAGCGTGGATACGAATTTATGAAAGCGTCACTGCAAGGCAAGCTGGACAAGCTGGTTGACCGTTTCGAAGAGCTGTCAGCGTTGCTGTCCGACCCGGATGTGATTGGTAACCAGAACCAGTTCCGGGATCTGTCCCGTGAATATTCTGAAATCGATCCGGTGGTGAAATGCTACCGCGAATATCAGCAGAGCGTGGACAATCTGGATGCTGCACGTGCCATGCAGGACGACAGTGATCCGGAAATGCGGGAAATGGGTGCGGAAGAAGCCCGTGACGCCCAGGCGCGCATGGATGAGTTGGCCGACGAACTGCAGATGTTGATGCTGCCGAAGGATCCCCGTGATGGTGCCAATGTGTTTCTTGAAGTCCGTGCCGGCACAGGCGGGGATGAAGCGGCGATCTTTGCTGGCGACCTGTTTCGGATGTACTCCAAATATGCTGATCGCATGGGCTGGAAAGTTGAGCTGGTCAATGCCAGTGAAGGGGAGCATGGCGGCTACAAGGAAGTGATCGCCCGGGTCATCGGCGAGGGCGTCTATTCTCGCCTCAAGTTCGAATCCGGTGCTCACCGGGTACAGCGGGTGCCAGCCACAGAGTCCCAGGGACGTATTCATACCTCTGCCTGCACGGTAGCCATCATGGCCGAGGCGGAAGATCTGGGCGATATCGAGATTCGCAATGAAGACCTGCGGATTGACACCTATCGCTCATCCGGTGCCGGTGGCCAGCACGTTAATACCACCGATTCGGCGGTACGGATCACCCACTTGCCCACCGGCGTGGTGGTGGAGTGCCAGGACGAGCGTAGCCAGCACAAGAACAAGGCCAAGGCCATGAGCCTGCTCAGCGCCAAACTGTTCGACGCCCAGCAGAATGCGGCCCACGCGGAACAGGCTGCGGAACGTAAATCCCTGGTCGGGTCCGGCGATCGGTCCGAGCGTATTCGGACCTACAACTATCCCCAGGGGCGGGTGACCGATCACCGTATCAATCTGACGCTCTACCGACTGGCGGAAGTCATGGAGGGGGATCTGGACGAAGTGCTGGGGGCCCTGTTGGCGGAGTATCAGGCTGACCAGCTGGCCGCTCTGGGCGAACAGTAACATGCGCATTGATGCGGTTCTGCGTGATGCCCGCAGACGGCTGACATCGTCGCCCTCCGCCGCGCTGGATGCGGAGCTTTTGCTCTGTCATGTGCTGGCGAAGACTCGCACCTGGCTGTTTACTTGGTCTGATCGTGAGCTGGATGCCAACCAGCTGGCCGCCTTTGAGGTGCTGCTGGCACGCCGCGAAGCCGGAGAGCCGGTGGCCCACCTGACCGGTGAGCGTGAATTCTTTGGTCGGCCGTTTCGGGTCACTGCCGATACCCTGATACCCCGCCCTGACACAGAAACCCTGATTGATGTGGCCCTGACGTTGCCGCTGCCGGCTCAGGCGAAAGTGGTGGATCTGGGCACGGGCAGTGGCGCCATCGGCGTCACTTTGGCTCTCGAAAACCCGGATTGGCAGGTGACGCTGGTGGATCTCAGTAACGCGGCCTTGCAGGTTGCGCAAAGCAACGCCCGGCAGTTTTCTGCCAAGGTGCAGTGTCTGCAGGGCAGCTGGCTTTCGTTCTGTGAGGGCCGCTTTGATCTGATCGTCAGCAATCCCCCCTATATCGATGCAGCGGATCATCATCTGGACGAAGGCGATGTGCGCTTCGAGCCTCGCTCGGCCCTGG
Organism: Alcanivorax sp.; assembly: GCF_017794965.1. Taxonomy (NCBI): domain Bacteria; kingdom Pseudomonadati; phylum Pseudomonadota; class Gammaproteobacteria; order Oceanospirillales; family Alcanivoracaceae; genus Alcanivorax; species Alcanivorax sp. The sequence continues at coordinate 2,722,225 of NZ_CP051240.1, read as the reverse complement.
TGGCAGAAAATCATGGGCTGGCGGACCTGTCCGAGATCGTGCGCCAGGCCAGTGGCAAGCTGGTTGATGGCGGCTGGCTGATGCTGGAGCATGGTTTCGAGCAGGGCGAAGCGGTGCGGGCGTTGCTTGGCGAGGCCGGCTTCCATGACGTGCGCACGGAACTGGATCTGGGCGGCAATGATCGTGTCACGCTCGGCAGGATTGCCCTGACTTCTTCATAGGTTGGAAATTGCCATAGGCCATTTTCATCGGAATTTTGATCTTGCGCGTGAAGCGTGAAGCATGTTGCGTGCAGCGGATTTGATCCATGTTTAACGACGAACAGCTAGAAAGATACAGCCGTCAGTTGATGGTCAGCGAAGTCGATCTCGCCGGCCAGGAAGCCCTGGCTGCGGCACGGGTGCTGATCGTTGGTTGTGGTGGCCTTGCCAGTCCAGCGGCCCTGTACCTTGCCGGTGCCGGTGCCGGGCGGCTGGTGCTGGCAGACGATGATGTGGTGGAGGTAAGTAATCTGCATCGTCAGGTGGCTTTCCGCGGTGGCCAGGTGAATCAGCCCAAGGCCGAAGCCCTCCGTGACCAATTGCAGCTGCTCAACCCGGAGGTGGATATCCGTGCCGAGGTGGTGCGGGTGGATGCGCCCTGGCTGGAGCGGGCGGTGGCCGATGCCTCCCTGGTGCTGGACTGCACCGATAATTTTGCCACCCGGCAAGCAATCAATCGTGCCTGCGTGGCGCACCGCGTGCCGCTGGTCAGCGGGGCCGCCATTCGCATGGATGGCCAGTTCGCGGTTTTTGATCTGCGCGAGCCTGAGTCTCCCTGCTATGCCTGTGTCTACGGTGACGGGGTGGACGGCGATCTGGCCTGCAATCAGGCTGGCATCGTTGGCCCTGTGGTGGGTGTTATTGGCACTCTGCAGGCTCAGGCTGCGTTGCAGCTGATCACCGGGCAGAGCCTGCCACCGTCATTACAGCTGTTTGATGGCCGCACTCTGCAATGGCGCAATCTGGTGATGCGCCGGGATCCGGGGTGTCCGGTCTGTGCTGGCAGCAGGCCTGCCGACTGATCCGTATATCAGGTTTCGTGGTCGGGTTGACCGGCCGGCGCTGGCTGTCCAGGAGTGGCGCTCTGAGGTATTTCCATCGCCTGTTCATCACTGGTTAACCCGATGATAATCAGAATGACGACGGCAATGAGTAACGCTGCACCGAATAAGTGTTTCATCACAACACCTTTTCCTCACCGGTGATGGCGTCGGCCCTTTACGCTGACAGTTCCACCACCTGTCCATTGAGCGTCTTGATTTGCCGGGCCATGTCTGTAAGCAGGCTATGGATCATGCCCGGGTTGGAACGGATCAGGTCCTTGAACTCGTGCTTGGGTACCTTAACCACGGAACAGCGGCTTCTGGCCCGCACCGTGGCACTGCGTGGCGAGTGGGTCAGCAGGGCAATGGCACCCACGATTTCTCCCTCGCTCACACTGCCGACCACCACGTCATCCACGATCACGTCGGCCTCCCCTTCAAACAGGCTGAGCACAAAGTCGGCGGGTTCGCCCTGGTGGATGATCACGTCTCCCGGTTCGAAATAGGCGAAACCGGTGGTGGTATAGGATTCATCCGGTATATGCGCTGCCAGCAGGCGTACCAGCATGGCTTGCTGCGTGGTCAGTATACGTGTCCACAGGCGCGCCAGATGGGACTCTTCAAGGATGCACTCCACCAGTTTGACGGTGGGGTAGGCGGCCAGCAAAACCGCACTCTCTGCGTAATAGGTGACTTCCTGATTGCCGGCATCGGGCAGGACCAGGTCTCCTTCATCCCAGATGAACAGTTTGCGCTCCTCACAGCGCATGCCCAGCATGCCGCCCTTGATCACATAGGTGGTTTTCTCGCACATGCCGTGTTTGAAGGCGTCCTCGGTGGGGGCCAGCGGCAGCGTTTGAGGTTGCAGGGGAAGCTGCCCGATAAGCTCATTTACCAGGCGTTTGTACATCCGGGACAAGGCGGAAAAACCGCCACTGGCTTCGGCCACAGATATCATGCAGAGCCTCTCCAACAGGGTCGTGTTGTCCGAGTATGCAGGAAGAAAGCATGAGGAAACAGGACGGGGTTGGCAGATGTGCAGTGTACGCCTGATGCCTGACGCCTGAGGTCTGACGGGAAAAGACAGAAGCGACGTGTTCCGGGTGCCGGGCAGGAGAGGCTGACAGGAAGGGTTTGTCGGGGATGAAAGGGGAGAGAGAGTTGGTCTGACGTCGGACGACTGACGCGAAAGGCCAAAAAGCAGCAGTCCAGCCCAGGCGGGGTTGGTTTTTGCGTCTGACCTCTGACGTCCGACCTCCGACTGAGCCCTAAAAAGCCCGCCCGGTTTTTCCGGGCGGGCTTTTCGCGTCGAGCATCCAGCGTCAGGCGTCCGGCGTGTTAGTAATCCCGTTCGCGGTCAACAAACTCCGGCGCCTGTTTCTTCTTGCCGGCGGCCAGGGCGCGGCGATAGTTCTTGCCGCGCATGAGTTTGAACTGCAACTTGCTTTCGATATCGAAGGCCTGTGATTCAGAGGCATTCCAGGTCTGCTGGAACAGGCTCTTGCCGGCACTGATGCCATCCGGGGAGCGTGTCTTGATGGCCTCAGCCAGTTTTTCAGCTTCCTCCAGCGGGTTTTCCGCTACCCGTGTCACCAGGTTCAGTTGTTTCGCTTCCTCTCCCTTGAACAGCCGGCCGGTCATGGTCAGTTCCTTGGCCACATCCATCGGTACCAGCTCGCGCAAGGTGACGGTGCCGGTCATGTCCGGAATCAGCCCCCACTTGATTTCCATGATCGACATTTCACAGTCCGGCGTGCTCATGCGGAAATCTGCGGCCAGGGCAATCTGCATGCCGCCGCCATAGCAGTACCCGTGCAGCACGGCGATCACCGGGATGGGCAGTTCACGCCAGCACCAGCACACCTGCTGGAAAAGGTTGGTTTTCTTGATGCCGTACTTGGTAAAACCCTTTACCACTTTCAGTGGCTGGGTCATCACGGTGGCAAAGTCCAGCCCGGCACAGAAAGCCTTGCCGTCGCCTTGCAGGATAACCACGCGCAGGCTGCGATCTTTTTTCACGGCTTTCGCTGCGTCGATCAATCCTTCCATCATGTCGAAGTCCAGACCGTTATATTTATCGGCGCGGGACAGGGTGATGTAGGCGGTACCGTCTTTCTTTTCCAGGGTGACGCGATTGCGGAAGGTTTGGGTCATGATTGAATCCTGGTTGGACGTCTGAGGTCTGACGTCGGACGCAAAGTCAAAAACCGCCTGCCGAGAGGCGGTATTGAATTTCAAGGCGTCGGACGTCCGACCTCAGACGTCCGGCCCTGTGCCAATTAACCCAGCTTGTCTTTCAGCAACTGGTTGAGCTGTTGTGGGTTGGCCTTGCCCTGGGTGGCCTTCATGGCCTGGCCGACGAAGAAACCGATTTTTTTCTTTTTCTTCGCGTCATCAGAGTTGCGGTAGTCATCAACCTGGGGGGCATTGTTGGCGATGATGTCGTCGACGATCTTTTCCAGTTCGCCGCTGTCGCTCATTTGTTTGAGGCCCTTGGCTTCAATGATGGCATCCGGATCCCCTTCGCCGGCCCAGCACGCTTCGAACACCTGCTTGGCGATCTTGGAACTGATGGTGCCGTCTTTCAGGCGAGCAATCAGCTGGCCGAGTTGATCCGCAGACACCGGGCTGCTGCTGATGATTCTTTCTTCCGTATTCAGTTTGGCGGCCAGTTCACCCATGACCCAGTTGGCGGCCAGTTTTGCATCGCCACCGGCTTTTGCTGCGCCTTCAAAGAAAGCGGCTGTGGCAAGGTCACCGGAGAGCAGATCAGCGTCGTAGTCAGACAGCTGGTAATCGGCGATGAAGCGAGCTTTGCGGGCATCCGGCAGTTCCGGCATAGCCGCTTTCAGGGCATCCAGATCTGCATTGGTGATTTCCACCGGGAGAAGATCCGGGCAGGGAAAGTAGCGGTAATCGTTGGCGTCTTCCTTGCTGCGCATGGAGCGGGCAGTGTGGGTTTCGCCATTGTAGAGACGGGTTTCCTGCACGATCTCGCCGCCATCCTCGAGGACATCAATCTGCCGTTCCACTTCCAGTTTGATGGCACGCTCCATAAAACGGAAAGAGTTCAGATTTTTTGTCTCGGTGCGGGTGCCCAGCGGCTCGCCGGGTTTGCGGATGGACACGTTTACATCGAAGCGCATGTTGCCCTGGGACATGTCGCCATCGCAGATGCCGATGGAGGTGACAATGGCGTGCAGTTTTTTCGCAAACGCCACCGCTTCTTCGGCATTGCTCATGTCCGGTTCGGTGACCACTTCGATCAGTGGGGTGCCGGCGCGGTTCAGGTCGATGCCGGTCATGCCATGGCCCTTTTCATCAAAGAAAGCTTCATGCAAGGACTTGCCCGCATCTTCTTCCAGATGAGCGTGGTGGATGCGAACGGTTTTTTTATCACCGTTATCGAGTTGCACTTCAACGATGCCGGCGCCCACGACGGGCTTGTCCAGTTGGGTGGTCTGGTAGCCTTTCGGCAGGTCCGGATAAAAATAATTTTTCCGTTCAAACACACTGTGACGGCAGATGTCCGCATTGATGGCGAGGCCAAACAGCGCGGCCTTGCGCACAGCTTCCTTGTTAACCACGGGCAGGGTGCCGGGCATGCCCAGATCGACCAGGGAAGCCTGGGTGTTGGGCTCGGCGCCGGTGGACAGTTTGCTGCCGGAAAACAGCTTGCTGGCAGTGTTGAGCTGGACGTGAATTTCCAGACCGATCACGACTTCCCAACTCATTGTTCACCTCCAAAAGCCGGCACCTGTTTGTGCCAGTCAGTGGCTTGTTGATACTTGTGGGCCACATTGAGAATCTGACCCTCGCGGAAATAATTTCCAATGATCTGGGTGCCGGTGGGCAGGCCATTGATAAAGCCGGTGGGCATGGACAGGGCGGGCAAGCCGGCCAGGTTCACACCAATGGTAAAGACGTCGGCCATGTACATGCTGACCGGGTCGTCTTTTTTGGCGCCGAGTTTGAAAGCGGTTTCCGGGGCCGTCGGGCCCATCAGTACATCCACCTTTTCAAAGGCGCGTGCAAAGTCGTCGCGAATCAGGCGGCGCACTTGCTGGGCACGGCGGTAGTAGGCGTCGTAGTAACCGGCAGACAACGCATAGGTGCCGACCAGAATGCGGCGCTTCACTTCGTCACCGAAGCCTTCGGAGCGGGAGCGCTTGTAAAGGTCTTCCAGATCTTGCGGATCATCACAGCGGTGACCGAAACGCACACCGTCAAAGCGGCTAAGGTTGGAGCTGGCTTCCGCTGGGGCAATCACGTAGTAAGCCGGAACGGACAGCTTGATGCTGGGCAGGGAGACAGAGACCACCTTGGCACCCAGTTTCTCCAGTTCTGCGATGGCTGCGCGACTGTTGTCGGCAATGGCGCCGTCCAGGGTATCCGGGAAGAACTCCTCCGGGATGCCGATGGTCAGGCCGGTGATGTCGTCTTTCAGCGCGCCCAGGTAATCGTCCACCTTTTCATTGAGGCTGGTGGAGTCACGATGATCGTGACCGGCCATGGCCTGCAGCAGCAGTGCGCAGTCTTCAGCGCTCTGCCCCATGGGGCCGGCCTGGTCCAGGCTTGAGGCAAAGGCAATCATGCCCCAGCGTGACACTCGGCCATAGGTGGGCTTGAGGCCGGTGATGTTGTTCAGGGCCGCGGGCTGGCGGATGGAGCCGCCGGTATCGGTACCCGTGGCGGCGGGGGCCAGACGCGCGCCCAGACAGGCAGCGGCGCCGCCAGAGGAGCCGCCGGGAACCCGTTCCAGATCCCAGGGGTTCTTCACTGGCCCGTAGTAGCTGGTCTCGTTGGAGGAACCCATGGCGAACTCGTCCATGTTGGTCTTGCCCAGCATCACCGCGCCTTCTGCGGCCATCTTTTCCACCACGGTGGCGGTGTAGGGGGCAATAAAGGTATCCAGCATCTTGGACCCACAGCTGGTGCGCACGCCCTCGGTGCAGAAAATATCCTTGTGGGCGATGGGCAGGCCGGTAAGCAGTCCGCCCTGGCCGGCGGCAATGGCCTGGTCGGCGGCGTCCGCCTGGGCCAGCGCCTGGGCTTCGGTGACGGTGATAAAGCTGTTCAGCTCGCCATCGTGCTGTTTGATGCGGGCCAGGAAGTGTTCGGTGAGCTCCCGGGAAGAGAAGTCACCGCTGGCCAGGCCGGCCTTGAGTTCGGTCAGTGTCTTGTTATGCATGGCGTCGCTCATCTGTTATTCGATCACCCGGGGAACCAGGAAGCAGCCTTCTTCGGCGGCGGGGGCGATTTCCAGTGCCTTGTCGCGAATGTCGGATTCGCTGATGGCGTCCTCCCGCAAGGGCTGGGTCACGTCCAGCGGATGGGCCATGGGGGCCACGTCGGTGACGTCAGCCTGTTGCAGCTGGTCGACCATCGCGAGGATGTCATTGAGGCGGCTGGACAGGGCGTCGGTGTCCGCCTGGTCCACTTTCAGGCGGGCCAGGTGGGCGACCTGGGCTACCACCTTGGAATCAATGGCCATGGTTTTCTCCATGTTGGCACGGTATCGGAGCTCTGCCGGCACGGGGTGCAAAGAGGTGCACGCCGGTAACAAGGGCCGGAAAGCCGCAAAAAGTACCATAGACCGGCTGTCCGCGACCACTGTCCGGCGGTGTGGAAGGCGCATTAAGCGTGACGCCATTGCTTGCCCAATGATCGCGCCGTTGCTAGAGTTGCGCCATCTTAGCGATGCCCTGCTTTTTCGCGCCGGGCATCGGATTTTCGCGAAAAATTCAGGAAACTGGCCAGGATGTCCATGATCAAGCGTATTCGGGGGATGTTCTCCACCGATCTCTCCATCGATTTGGGGACCGCTAACACTCTTATTTATGTGCGTGGCCGCGGCATCGTACTGGATGAGCCCTCGGTGGTTGCCATCCGTCACCACGGTGCCCAGAAAAGCGTTGCTGCAGTGGGTGCTGACGCCAAGCGCATGCTGGGCCGTACCCCCGGCAATATTACCGCCATCCGGCCCATGAAAGACGGTGTCATTGCCGACTTTGACGTGACCGAGAAGATGCTCCAGTACTTCATCAAGAAGGTGCATGACACCGGCTTTTTCCCGCCGGCACCGCGAGTACTGGTCTGTGTCCCCTGTAAATCCACCCAAGTGGAGCGTCGGGCGATTCAGGATTCCGCCTACGGCGCGGGTGCCCGTGACGTCTACCTGATCGAAGAGCCCATGGCTGCCGCCATTGGCGCTGGTCTGCCGGTGGAAGAAGCACGGGGTTCCATGGTGGTGGATATTGGTGGTGGTACCACCGAGATCGCCCTGATTTCCCTGAACGGCGTGGTTTACTCCGAGTCCGTGCGTATCGGTGGTGACCGCTTCGACGAAGCGATTGTGGCCTTCGTACGCAAGGAATACGGTTCCCTGATCGGTGAATCCACTGCTGAGCGCATCAAGCACGAGATTGGTACGGCCTATCCGGGTGGTGAGATCCGTGAAATCGATGTGCGGGGCCGAAACCTGGCAGAAGGGGTGCCGCGCAGCTTCACCCTCAATTCCGAGGAAATTCTGGAAGCGCTGAAAGAGCCGCTGGCGGCCATCGTCAATGCGGTGAAAAATGCGCTGGAAGCCTCTCCGCCTGAGCTGGCCTCCGATATTGCCGAGCGTGGCCTGGTGATTACCGGGGGCGGAGCCCTGTTGCGTGATATTGACCGCCTGTTGTCTGAAGAAACCGGCCTGCCAGTGATCATTGCCGACGATCCGTTGACCTGTGTGGCACGTGGTGGCGGCAAGGCTCTGGAGCTGATGGACAGCCAGGGCTTTGACATGCTGGCCATGGGCTGATGACGGCTTCGGCCAATCCCCTCTATCGTCTGGTTGCCGCGCTGATTCTGTCCATCATCGTGATGGTGCTGGATCAGCGTACGCCCTGGGCGCAACCGGTGCGTTATTTCCTCGGTGCGCTCACAGCACCCGTTCACTATGTTGCCCACCTGCCGGTGGATTCTGGTGAGTGGCTGACCGAGCAGGCCCAGAGCCGATCCTCCTTGCTGGAAGAGAACCGCCGCCTGCAGCGTAAATCCCTGATTCTGGAGCAGAAGGTTCAGCGCCTGGCGGTGCTGGAAGCCGAGAACGTACGCTTGCGCGAGTTGCTCAATTCTTCCGCCGATCTGGATGACAATGTGCTGGTGGCCGAGATCATCGGGCTCGATGCGGACCCCAACCGTCAGGAGCTGGTGATCAACAAGGGCACCGGATCCCGAGTAGTGAAGGGGCAGGCGGTGCTGGATGCCCAGGGCCTGATCGGGCAGGTGGTGGAGGCCGGGCCGTTGAGCTCCCGGGTACTGCTGCTCACCGATGCCAGTCATGCCATGAGTGTGCAGGTTAATCGTAACGGGGTGCGGGCGGTATTGGCCGGCACCGGTCAGGCGGGCGGTTTGCGACTGCTTTATGTGCCTGATACGGCGGATATTCAGGAAGGCGATTTGCTGGTCAGCACGGGTCTGGGGCAGCGCTATCCCCGCGGTTATCCGGTGGCGACCATTACCCGCGTACGGCACCAGTCAGGGGCGGCCTTTGCGGAAATTAGTGCCCGGCCCACGGCCCGTATCGACCGCGCCAGTCATGTGTTGCTGGTACAGTCATCAGCCTTGACGGTGCGACAGAGCGAGGAGTTGCGTGATGAGGGATGATCGTCCTGCCGGTACCGGTGTGCTGATCGTAACCTTGTTGCTGGCAGCCCTGCTGGAAGTGGTTCCCTTGCCTGATGCCGCTAACTGGGTGCGCCCCGAGTGGATGCTGCTGGTGCTGGTCTACTGGGTGCTGATCCTGCCGCGTCGTGTGGGCGTGTTGTGGGGCTTTTTTGTTGGCCTTTATATGGATGTGCTGACCGGTACGACGCTGGGCCAATGGGGGCTCGGCTTTTCCCTCGGCGCCTTCATCATGCTACTCGCCTACAAACGCATGCGGGTATTCACGGTGCTGCAGCAATGCGCCGTGATATTCCTGCTGGTAGGCTCCGTGAGTCTATTGGCGTATCTGGTGCAGGAAGCGGTAGGGCGTACCCTCTATCCTCCCTACACCATCCTCTATTCTTCTCTGGCCAGTGCTATTGTCTGGCGTCCGGTCTGTGCGCTGCTGCGCTGGGTTCAGTTACGGTTTATTGTACGCTGATAAATTCAGTTAACAGTGAATAGTTAACAGTGAACAGTTACGCGATCGGGGCCTTGTACTTTATCGGGAGCCGGTGCCCGCGACTGCCTGTTGTTTTCGCTGTTAACTGTTAACTATTCATTGTTAACTGATTCTTATGATTCTCTACCTTGCCTCTGGCTCCCCCCGCCGTGCCGAGTTACTGCAGCAGATTGCGGTGCCGTTTACCGTCTTGAGGGCGCCGGATATTGATGAAACGCCACTGGACAATGAAGATCCGCAGGCCTACGTGGAGCGTATGGCACAGGAAAAGTCCCGCGTCGGAGAGCTGCGTCGTCAGGCTGAGGGGCTGCCCGCCGGGGCTGTGTTGGGTGCGGACACCTCCGTGGTACTGGGGAACCTGATTCTGGGCAAACCCGAAAGCCGGAAGCATGCACTGGCCATGTTGGCGGCCCTCAGTGGTAATGAACATCGGGTGATCTCTTCGCTAGCGCTGACCTGTGGCGCAAGTTGTCAGGTTGCCACCAGCATTACCCGGGTCCGTTTCAGGGATTTGACCGACCGGGAAATGGGCCGCTATGTGGCCACCGGGGAAGGCAATGACAAGGCTGGGGGCTACGGCATCCAGGGGCTGGGTGCGGCGCTGGTGGCACAGATAACCGGCAGTTACAGTGGGGTGGTGGGGCTGCCCCTGGAGCAGACCGTCGCGCTGCTGGAGCACGCCGGCATTGATTACTGGTGCATCGACTGACTATGGCAGGAATTCCGTTCAAAACCTGGCGACGCCTCTATCTGTCCCTGTGGGGGCTGGTGGCCTTGTGTCTGTTGTTGCTGGCGGCCTATGTGGTGCTGGCCCGCCAGGCCATGCTGCTGGTGCCGGATTATCGCGAAAAACTGGAACAGTTCTTCGAAGCGCGCATCCAGACGCCCCTGGTCATCGATGAACTGGAAGGAAAGATGGACGGGCTGGTGCCGCAGTTTGTCGCCCGCCGGATTCGTCTTCCGGCACCGGAGGGTGAGTCGCCCCTGGAATTGCAGGAAGTGGTGCTCAGTGTGGATGTGTTGCGTTCACTGCTGGTCCGTGACCTGGTGCTGAAAGAACTGCGAATTGACGGGGTGGCCCTGCATCTTGTCAGAGGGGATGACGGCAAGGTTCATCTGCGCGGCCTGAACATCATGGAGGCGTCGTCCAGCGATGCGCCCCCGCCGGTCGAACGGTTCCTGCGCATGTTCTATCGTCAGCAGCTGCTGACCCTCAACAATGTGCAACTTTCCCTGGATTGGCCGGGTATGCCGCCGCTGGCAGCCTCAAGATTGAGCGCTACCTTGCTCAATGATGGCGGAAACCATTTATTGTCATTGAACCTGGAGGCTCGGGATCGCCCGCTACGGGTAGAGGCCAAGGCGCATCTGCATGACGATGCCTTTGCGCTGGATGAGGTGGATGCGGACCTTTATCTGCGGGTGCGTGGCCAGCGTCTGGAAGAGTGGTTGCCGTCGTCGCTGGAGATGCCGTTGTCGGTTTCCGAACTGTCGGGACAGATGGAGTTCTGGGGGAGCTTGCAGGCCGGCCAGCCCCGTCAGGGCCAGCTGGCCCTGACGGTGCCTGCGGTGACCCTGGCGGGTGACGCGCACAGCTGGCCGTTAACCGCGCTGTCAGCCAGATTGGCGCTGGAGCGAGATAACGATCGGGCCACGCTGTCCCTGCTGGATCTGTCTGGCCAGACCCCGGCCGGGCAGTTGCGGTTGGGGGATATGGCGCTGCAATGGGAGACGCAGGGCCAGAAGCGGGCCTGGCAGCTTCGCACCGGGGATTTGCCGGTGCGCGCCTTGGGGCAGCAATTCCAGCAGTGGCCGTTCCCATTGCCGGAGAAAGCCGACAAGGTGCGAGAGCTGCTCAGGGCGCTTGAGCCCCGGGGCGTGGTGGAAGGATTCTATGCCCGCGGAGTGGCGCGGCAGCTGGAGAAATTTCAGGCCCGGTTTACCGCCCTGGGGAATCAGGCAAAAGACAGGATACCGGGTGTTGCGCGTTTGAGCGGCTGGGTTTCCGGGAATCTGGATCAGGGCAAGGTGCATCTTTACAGCGACAGTCTGGCTCTGGATCTGCCGCGCCTGTTCGAGCAACCTCTGGCTGGGCAGATGGCGGGGGTGCTTGACTGGCAGCGGCAGGAAGATGTGCTGCGGGTCCGGTCCAGCAGACTGCGAGTGGTTAACGATGATGCCCATGGCGAAGCCATGCTGTCGGTTGAGATGGCGCAGGGGCAGGTTCCTGAACTGCGATTGACTGCGGAGATCTATGATGGCAATGGCGCCCATGCCAGTCGCTACATTCCCCTGCGACGTTTGCCGGACGGGCTGTCCGGCTGGTTGGGGCAGGCCCTGCAAGGGGGGCACCTGAAGCGTGGCCAGCTGCTTTATCAGGGGCCGGTAAAGATCGATCCCGACCGCCAGCAGGATCGTACCTTCCAGATGCGCTACCAGGGAGAGGATATCACTCTGTCGATGCTCCCGGACTGGCCGCAGGCAAGAAATCTGAGCGCGGATGTGTTTATCAACGGCCGTGAGGTGCGTGGCTTTGCCTCTGGTGCTGATGTCTACAGCAGTCGGGTCAGTCAGGTGTATGTGGATGTGCCGGCATTTAGCACTGAAGAGGGGCCGCGCCTGGTGGTGTCGGGTCAGGTTCAGGGACCGCTGTCAGACCTGGATTCACTGATTCATGACTCGCCGCTACAAAAACAGTTACCAGAGGAGTTGCTGGACTGGCGCCTGCAGGCGGGTGAGATGGAAGGTCGTCTGTTGCTGGACTTCCCCTTCAACCGTGATCAGGAGACGCCCCTGACGGTGATTGTGGATGGTCAGGTGAAGCAGGGTGTTGCGGAGAATGCCGCCCGCCGTCTGGTGGTCAGTGATGTCAAGGCACCGGTGTATTTCCATCTCCGTGAAGGGGTGCAGATTCCGGACCTGCAGGCTTCCATATTGGGGGGCAAGGTCAGTGGACATTGGCAGACCCGCGACACGCGTAGCCAGATTCAGTTGCAGGGCGCCGTTCCGGTGGGCTCGTTACAGGACTGGCTGGGCTTTGCCTGGTTGTCCCCGGTGAGTGGCAGCTTGCCGTTGGATCTGACCCTGGATGTGCCCTGGAAAGGTTCTCCCTTTGCCTTGCGAGCCTTTTCCTCACTGAAAGGGGTGGCGGTAGACGCGCCAGCGCCCCTGGGCAAGCCTGCCAAACAGGAAAGTAGCCTGAGCATGGAGATACGCGGTGAAGGCACCCGCCAGAACCTGTATCTGGATTATGACAGCCTCTGGCGCAGCCGCATCGCTCTTGGCCAGACGCCGGTGCGCGGTGATGTGGTGGTGGGGCCGGGCAGCCTGGTGTTGCCTGAATCAGGTATCTCCCTTCGTGGCCAGTTGGCCGAAGCGCAAGCCGGCGCCTGGATCGACTTTATTTCCGGCCAGATGGTGCCTGCGTTTGAGCGGAGTAAGTCCGAACCGGCGGACGCCGCCGGTGGCGCCTCCATCAGCAAAGTCAGCCTGCGTGTGGATCAGCTGGACCTGTTTGGGGTTGGGGTGGATAACGCCAGCCTGTCGGTGCTTCCCACCGGACAGGGCTGGGATCTGGCATTGAGTAGCCAGGCCATTGCCGGGTCGGTGAGGATTCCGGACGGGTTTACTGCCCGGGGCGACAAGCCGCTTTCGCTGTCTGTGAGTCGCATGAATATTGCCATGCCGGATACTGATGAGGGGGAAGACGGGGCACCTGCGGCACCCCCGGTTTCGCCCATGGATCTGCCGCCCATGGATGCCCGTCTCGACAATATTCGGGTGGGCGGGAAGGACTTCGGGCAGTGGTCCGGGCAAGTCCGGCCATTGCCACGAGGAGTGCGCATTGCCGAGCTGGAGGGGCGCTGGCGCTTTACCGAGCTGGAAGGCAGTCTGGACTGGACCGAGCAGGCCGGCGAGGCGCGCAGCCAGCACAGCCGGTTCAGTGGACTGATCAAGGCAGACAAGCTGGAGCGCGCGCTCAAGGCCTGGGACCTGCCCGAGCTGATCGAGTCGGAAGAAGCCCAGGCCAAAGTTGTACTGGGATGGCAGGACTGGCCCCTCAACCCGGACTATCTGGCCCTGGACGGCCAGGCCCGGGTGGATATCGGTGAATGCCGGATACCGGAAACAGACAGCCGGACATCCTTCCTGCGAGTGTTGGGCGTGCTGAATTTGGGCACCATCCAGCGCCGGTTGCGACTGAATTTCTCCGACCTGTACAAGAAGGGGTTGAGCTGTGACAGCATCACCGGTGACTTCCGGCTGGAAGGGCCGCTGGTGTCTACCAGTAATCTGGAGATTCGTTCCCCATCGGCATTGATTGATGTGAAAGGGCAGATCAATCTGCAGAAGGAGACCCTGGACCACCAGATGGAAGTGACGTTGCCGTTGTCCAGCAACCTGTACGCTGGCTGCCTGGCAGGCCCGGCGGCCTGTGCCGGGATTTTTGTCGTGGAACGGATCTGGGGCGACAAGCTTGACCGTACGGCGACCCTGGAATATGCAGTAACCGGCACCTGGGCCAACCCGAAAGTGACCGAGACCGAAGGGATATTCGAATGACGCAATCAGTGAAGGTGGCGGCCATCCAGATGACCAGTGGCAATGATGTCCAGGCTAACCTGGATGAAGCGCGCCGGGGTTTGCAAAAGGCGGCTGATGCAGGCGCCGCGCTGGCGGTGCTGCCGGAGAACTTTGCCCAGTATGGCGGGGATTATCGCGGCCTGTCTGCCCAATACGTATGGCTGAAGGAATGGCTTTGCGAGCAGGCCAGGACGCTTGGCATGGCGATTATCGGTGGCAGCATTCCCGCCAGCGAGCGGCCGGACGGCAGTCCGGTGCCGGCGCCCCGGGTGCGCACCCGCAGTCTGGCCATCGATGAAAAAGGCCGGGTACAGGCCGACTATGACAAGCTCCACCTGTTCGATGCCCAGGTCAACGACGCCCAGGGGCGTTATTGTGAGTCGGACGTGTTCGAGCCCGGTGACCAGACCCGGGTAGTGTCGTTGGCGGGTCTGCAGGTAGGATTGGCGATATGCTATGACTTGCGTTTCCCTGCACTGGCACAGCGTTTGGCCAGTGAGGGCGCGGATTTGCTGGTTTACCCATCGGCCTTTACGGCGGTTACCGGCGCGGCCCACTGGGAATTGCTGCTCCGTGCCACTGCGGTACAGAGCGGTTGCTACACCCTGGGAGCCAATCAGTGTGGTCAGCATGCGCCGCGCCGTGCCAGCTATGGTCATTCCCTGCTGGTCAATCCCTGGGGTGAGGTGCAGGCCTCACTGGGAAACACTATAGATGTACTTGTTGCCGAGCTGGACCTTGCTACCATGAAGGAACTTCGTCAACGCATACCGGTGCAGCAGCACCAACGACTCCAGATTAAAGGACCCTGATGAGCGATACCCTGTCTATTGCCGAATCCATCCTGCTGGCCCCTGCGGATTTGCACACCGGCCAGCTGGAAACCCTGTTGAATGGCAAAGTCACCGGGCAGGCGGACTATGCGGATATTTATTTCCAGCACAGCCGTCATGAAGCCTGGGTGCTCGAGGATGGCATCGTCCGGGATGCCAGTTTCAGTACCGAGCGGGGCGCCGGGGTGCGGATTGTACAGGGTGACAAGACCGGTTTTGCCTACAGTGACGACATCACGTTGTCGGCGCTCCAGCAGGCCAGTGGCGCGGCGCGAGCCATTACCCGTCAGGGTCAGGAGCGTCAGATCCAGTTGGCTAGTCGTCAAGCGCCGGTGCGTTACCAGGGGCAGGACCCCCTGCAGGGCTGGCCGGCCGAAAAGAAAGTGGCCCTGTTGCAGCGGCTGGATGCGCTGGCGCGCTCCCTGGATCCTGCCATTGTGGAAGTGACCGCCAGTCTCAGTGGTGTGCAGGACGTGGTCATGGTGGTGGCCAGTGACGGCACCCTGGCGGCGGATGTGAGACCACTGATCCGTTGTAATGTGAGTGTGATTGCTGAGCGCAATGGTCGCCGGGAGCGTGGCAGTGCCGGTGGGGGTGGCCGGGTCAGCTACGACTGGCTGTTGCAGGAAGACCGTGTTGAAATCTGGGCCAGGGAAGCGGTCCGTGGAGCCTTGCTGAACCTGGAGGCGGAAGCCGCACCGGCGGGTACCATGCCGGTGGTGTTGGGCCCGGGATGGCCCGGTGTACTGTTGCATGAAGCGGTGGGGCATGGCCTGGAGGGTGACTTCAATCGCAAGGGCACCTCCATGTTTGCCAAAAAGCTGGGTCAGCAGGTGGCCTCCAGCCTGTGCACCGTGGTGGATGATGGCACCCTGGCAGACCGTCGTGGTTCGCTGAATGTGGATGACGAAGGCACCCCCAGTGCCTGTAATACCCTGATCGAGAATGGCAAGCTGGTGGGCTACATGCAGGACAAGACCAACGCCCGGCTGATGGGCGTGGCGCCTACCGGCAACGGTCGCCGTGAGTCCTATGCCCACCTGCCCATGCCTCGCATGACCAACACGTATATGCTGCCGGGGGAGAGTGATCCGCAGGAGATTGTGGCCAGCCTCGATCGCGGCATCTATGCGGTGAATTTTGCTGGCGGTCAGGTGGATATCACCTCCGGCCGGTTTGTGTTCTCCACCAGCGAAGCCTACCTGGTGGAGAAAGGCAAGATTGTCTGTCCGGTGAAAGGTGCCACGTTGATTGGCAGTGGTGCCGAAGTCATGGAGCGGATATCCATGGTGGGCAATGACCTGGCCCTGGATTCCGGCATCGGGGTCTGTGGCAAGGATGGTCAGTCGGTGCCTGTCGGCGTTGGGCAGCCCACCTTGCGGGTGGACGCACTGACGGTGGGGGGCACTGCCTGATGACCACGGTGCTGGACTCCCTGGCCCGCATGCGTTTGTTTGAAGGGCTTAATGAGGACGAGCTGATCTTGCTGGAAACCCTGGTGTTCGTGAATAGGGTCTCTGCCGGTGAAACCCTCTGCCAGGAAGGTGACAAGAGTGATTTCGTCTGCTTCGTGGTGCGCGGAAGTCTGGATATCGTCAAGAATAATGTTGAGGGTGGCGAAGTGGTGATTGCCCAATTACAGGCGGGTGATTCCATGGGGGAAATGGCATTGGTGGACAATGCGCCCCGCTCAGCCACCGTGCGCGTGGCCGAGGATGCGACCTTGATTGTGCTGACTCACAAGGGCCTGGACCAACTGCGCAAACGTAGCCCCCAGGCGGCGACGCAGGTGATGGAAAATATTGCCCGGCTGCTGTGTGCCCACCTGCGCCGCACCTCTTCCCAGCTGGCGCAATTCAAGCTGGCAGCAGGCTGAATTCCTTCTCTCCAGCCTGTAACCACGGAAATCTGACCATGAAAAAGCCCCTTTCCCTGTTGCTGACCGTGTTCCTGTCCGCCTGTGATCCGCAATTGTTGCCGGCAGATATTCAGATGCCTGATGGCGCGGTTTATGAGGGAGAGGTCGAGAACAACCTGTTCCATGGCGACGGGGTACTTCGCTGGCCTGACGGACGTCAATACAGTGGTGAGTTCCGCAATGGATTGATGACGGGAAAGGGACGACTGGAAGAGCGTGACGGCTGTGTCCTGGAGGGAGAGTTTGTCAAGGGCGTGCTCCATGGCGAAGGGCAGTATGTGTGCGAAGACGTCCACTATCAGGGCGAATTTGCCATGGGCGAACTGATTCGCGGCAGCGTTGATTATCTGGATGACAACACTTACCAGGGGGAATTCAGTCAATTCCAGCCCCATGGGCAGGGGCTCTGGCGCACCGAGTCTGGAGAGGAATTCGAGGGTACCTTTGTCGACGGCTACCTGAAGGACGGGACTTACCGTAATCAGGAGGGCCTGGTTTATGAGGGTGAGTTCCAGTGGTTCGCGTTCGAAGGCCAGGGCAAATTGACTCGACCGGACGGTGTGGTCATCAGGGCACAGTTTGTCAACGGTGAGGCCCAGGGCAAGGGCGTACGTATTCGTCCCGGAGAGGATGGCCCGGTGGAAGAAAAGGGCTATTTCGTAGCCGGCCAGTATTATCCCAGCCAGCAGGACTGGGCGGCCCGTGAACGGGAACAGGCCGCCGGCACGGAGGCCCGTCTGTATACTGAGTCCAGTCGACTACAGTCCGTATTGTCCTCGCTGGCGCCGCAAAGACCGGGCGTGCGTGATGTCTACTTTCTTGCCATCGGGGGGGATGGTACTGAAAGGGTCTTCAGTCGCGAGGTGAACTGGGTGAGTGAACGTCTTGGCGGGGTGCTTGATCTCAAACGCCGCCAGATAAAACTGGTCAACGACGGTACCAGTGAACAACCGCTGGCGACCCGCACCAGTGTTCGTGAAGCGCTCAATGCCCTGGATGGGTTGATGGATCCTGACGAGGACCTGCTGCTGGTGCATATGGTCAGCCACGGTTTGCGCAATGGTGATTTGGTGCTGGATACGCGCAACCTGCGGCTGAATAACCTGACCGTGGATGACGGCAGAGACTGGTTGAACAATCTCAAGGTGAAGCACCAGTGGGTGGTGGTGTCCGCCTGTTACTCCGGCCAGTGGGTTAATGCTCTCGCGGCACCGCAGCGGGCGGTGTTCTCGTCGGCGGCCCAGGATCGCACATCGTTTGGCTGTGGGGATGACTCCGAGCGCACCTGGTTCAGCACGGCCCTTTATGGTGAGGACATGACCGCGGGCATACATGATCCGGATGCCTGGTTCGCTGCGGCCAGCGACCGGGTGTCCGCCATGGAAGCCGAGCAGGCAGTGCCCGAAGACGAATACTCCCTGCCACAGAAATCCGTTGGCAAGGCGTTTGTCAGTTGGTGGCAGAGCGAGACCCTCGACGCACCGAAGTGACGAGCTACAAGCTACAACGCGAAATAACACGATAGTAATTTCAGGTGCTTGTGCCCGCGCACCATGTCTGGTGGCTCGCGGGTGGGGCTTTTCAAATCATGTCAGCACTGGTCGCGTTGTAGCTTGCCGCTCCGAGGGTGTGATGTATTTGGCATGTTGCGCGTTGCGTCGACTCAATATAGCGGTGCGGTCTTGTCCAGCTGGTTGAGATAGTTCATCAGCTTGCGGCGTTCGCGTTTGAACTTGTCTTTCTCGTCGTTGCTGGCTGATTCCGGGTCGGACAGTTTTGCTTTAAGGGTATTGCGGGTCAGGTTGCGCAACTGTTGGCGGTCCCCGTGGGGAAATGCCTCGAGAATCTGCTGCAAGGTGCTGTCGGCGTCTTTTGCCTGATCGCTGTTGGCAATCTGGTCTACCCAGTTGCTCAGTCGTTGTTGGCGAAAGGGATCCTTGAGGGCCGCCAGCGCTTTCTCGATCTGGTCGCTATCGGATTCGCGCACCAGACGGCCGATATACAGCGAGTGGCGTCGACGAGCCTCGTTACTGGTGATGCGACGGGCTTCTTCCAGACCTTTCTTGAGCGCATCGCTGAGTGGCAGCCGGTCCAGCTCGCCTTGTTTCAGTGCCATCAGGGTCTGCCCCAGTTCCTGCAAGGCCAGATCATCGCGCTTCTGTTCTGACTTGCTGGTATACAGGTCGTCGTTATACTCGGTCATCAGGTCCACTATTTATCGTCTAGGTAACGGAAGTTCTATTTTATGTCTGATTCCCCCGCAACGACAGCAGTACTCGATACCGGCCAACTGCGCCAGGCCGAAGACACAGCGGCCTGGGTGCTGGAAGAGGGAAAACGCCTGGGGCTGGATGGCGTGGAGGTCAACGTCAGCCTCAGCCAGGGTTTTTCGGTCAATGTCCGTCAGGGGGAAGTGGAAACGGTGGAGTTCCATCGGGACCGGGGCGTGTCGCTGACGGTCTTCAAGGGGCAGTGCAAGGGCCATGCAAGCAGTTCTGACGACAACCGCGAGAGCCTGCGAGATAGCCTCAAGGCCGCCGCTGCCATCGCCAGTTATACCGAGGCAGACAAGTATGCCGGTTTGGCGCCGGCTGCAGATCTGGCCCGGGATATCCCGGATCTGGATTTGTATCACCCCTGGGAAATGGATACCCCGCGTGCCATCGAGGAGGCGCTGGCCTGTGAAACGGTGGCCCGTGATGATGCCCGCATCGTGAACTCCGAAGGCGCCTCGGTAAACAGTGGCGCCAGTTTGCGGGTCTTCGCTACCTCAGAGGGTTTCTTGCATGGTTACCGGGGCACGCATCACAGCCGGGTTTGCAGTGTGGTGGCCGAAGATGAAGGCGGCATGCAGCGGGACTACTGGTATGACGGTGGCCGTATCGGCTCGGCGTTGCAAACAGCGGAGCAGATCGGCGAGCAGGCTCGTGAACGTACTCTCGCCCGGCTGGGTGCGGTGATACCGGAAACCGGCGAATTGCCGATTATCTTTGCTCCACAGGTGGCTTCCGGGTTGCTCGGACACCTGGTTTCCGCCATTAGTGGTGGCTCTGTTTATCGGCGCAGTTCCTTCCTGCAGAACAGCCTTGGCGAAGCGGTATTGCCCAAGGGCTTTGTGCTGGCTGAGCAACCCCATCGGCTTGCCGGAAATGCCTCTGCTCCCTTTGACGGGGATGGCCTGCCGACCCGTGCCCAGAACTTTGTCGAAGACGGTATCCTCAAACAGTTCGCCCTGAGTTTGTATGCCGGTCGCAGGCTGGATATGACGCCGACAGGCAACGGTGGCGGTGTGCGTAACCTGAGCATAACGGATACCGGTGAGTCGCTTGAGGCCTTGATGGTCAAGGCCGGCAAGGGGATTCTGGTCACCGAAGTGATGGGGCAGGGGGTGAACGTGGTGACCGGGGACTACTCCCGTGGCGCCAGTGGTTTTCTGTTTGAAAACGGTGTCATCACTCAGCCTCTCCAGGAGTTCACCATTGCCGGGCATCTTGGCGAAATGCTGACAGGGATTCAGGGGAGCGGTACCGATGTGGACCGGCGCGGCAATATTGCCTGCGGTTCGCTGCTGCTGTCGCCCATGAAAATCGCAGGTCGATAATCATTGTGCCCATTGAGGGGGAGTGTCATGTCCGAGTTGAATCCGTATCAACAACCGACTGCCGACGTGGCGGCGCCAAATCCGGCCGCTGCCTTTGTCGTCGGTGAGCCGGGAAAGGTGTCCATCGGCGATGCCATGGGCTGGTTTGGTCAGGGCAAGGCCCTGCTGACCGGGAACTGGGGGCTGGTGATCGGCGCCCTGATTGTGGTGGCACTGCTGAATGCGGCGGTGCAATTCATTCCCTTCATTGGCTGGTTGGCAGGCATGTTCCTGATGACGTTGCTTTACGCCGGTCTGGTCAGGATGTTTCACCGTCTGGATAGCGAGGGCAGCGCGGAATTTGCCGATCTGTTTGCCGGTTTCTCCGAGAAGACCGGTCCACTGGTGATACTGGCGCTGATTCAGTTGGCGCTGTATGTGGTGGTGATCATTGCTGCGGTGGCGATCATGTTCATGGTGATCGGTCTGGATGCGGACATGATCAGCGCCATGGAGGTGGGAAGGATGCCTGATCCCGCTGCCAGCGGCGCCGCCATAGGGCTGTCGGTGGCGGCCATGTTCGTGATGTTTGTGGCGCTGGGCTTCCTGTTCTACTTCTCCATCCCCCTGGTGTTTCTTGGCGACATGGGCCCGGGTGAGGCCCTGGCCACCAGCTTCAAGGCCTGCCTGAAAAACCTGTTGCCACTGATTCTGTACGGCATCGTGGCCACATTGCTGGTGGTGGTGGCGTCTATTCCCTTCATGCTGGGGCTGTTGTTCGCCATGCCACTGCTGGCGGGAGCCTATTACGCGTCCTTCAAGCAGGTGTTCGCGGAATAAGCCGAAGCCGCACCAACCCAAAAAGCCGAAAGGATTTCCTTTCGGCTTTTTTGTTTGCGCTACAAGCTATGCTTGATTCGATCGAGAAACAGGAAAAGTTCCCGGGCTTTTGCGAAGAACGGAAAAGACTTTCAAATCGTTGAGTTCGGCGGCTTGGGAACCTGATAAGCCGCTGTAGATACCCTGTTCAAGCGCAAGCATTTTTCGCATGGCAATCACTAAAAAGCAGTGATGAATCGAACGGGGTGTCCGTCTTAACGCAGGCCCACAGGCCTGTCAGGTACTTACGCATTACTGCCACCTGGGCCTGCAGCTTGGTTTTCCCGCGGGCCACCTGGGCCTCATAAAATGCCTTGGCATTCGGATCAAAGCGCACGGCTGACATGGCAGGCATATACAAGGCTGAGCGTATGTACACGTTGCCCGCTTTACTGATCCTTGAGGCCTGATGAACGCTGCTTCCAGACTGGTACAGGCGTATATCCAGGCCGGCATGACGGCTTACCTGAGCGGATTTCAGGTGATCCGGCAAGACGCACAGCTCAGCCAGCAATGCGAGGGCCGTTGCCTCCGCGATGCCTTTGGCCGCGCAGAAGTGCTTATACAAGCGCTTGAGCTTAGGTGATTGTCCCAGAAGCTCCACCGCAGCCCGCTTCAGCCGATCAATGCGTCGATCCAGCATCTCAATGGCTTCCTGCTCATCTTCAACGAGCAGCGTGGGCGTAGACAGCGTGGCCTTCATGGCGTGGAGGCGGTTCTTTGCTTGTGTCCGGCTACCGGTCAGGCGGTTGATCTGCCTTCCGAGGCTTCGAAGGGCCTGACGGTGCTGATCTGGTGGTGTCCACAACCGGGGCTCCATACGCATGCCGTACTCGGCCAGCAGTGCCGCATCTATGCTGTCGGTCTTGCTGTTCTGCAGCTTGATATTGGCGAAGTTCTTGGTGCTTTTGGGGTTAATCACTGCCACGGGCAGGCCAGCCTCAACCAGAGCCACCGCCAGATCAAAGTAATACACCCCCGTTGCTTCCATGACGATGCACTTCGGTCGAAGTTTTTTCATCGCGCGAATCAGGGAATGGTGGCCATCAGGGGACTGCTTGTACTGCTTGGGCTTGCTGAACCTGTCATCGCCAAAGCTCACAACATCCACAGATCTAGCACCAATATCCACACCGGCAAATACAGACATACCCTTCACTCACAACGCTGAATTAACGACAATAGT
Organism: Alcanivorax sp.; assembly: GCF_017794965.1. Classification (NCBI taxonomy): domain Bacteria; kingdom Pseudomonadati; phylum Pseudomonadota; class Gammaproteobacteria; order Oceanospirillales; family Alcanivoracaceae; genus Alcanivorax; species Alcanivorax sp. The sequence continues at coordinate 2,700,006 of NZ_CP051240.1, read as the reverse complement.
CACCGGTTCCCCGACCTCGCACTGACTTACCTGCTACCGACCTTGTGATACGAAGTCTCGCGCAAGCGGCTTCGGGATACCCTTCGGAGTAGGTAATGAGGCGGGGAGCCGCTCTACAGACGAAGTCAGAGCAAGCTGCTTCCAGGAGCGAACGGCCTCCCCGGTAACGGCGATACCATAATTCATATGGTGAGGTGGCAACATACAAGGAGCGGTCGTTCGACCGCGATCCGAGCCCCAGCGAGGTAAGGATTCCAGAAACGCATTTAGAATAGGCAGGAGAGCAGGTGGCTCCTGCGGCTTTCGCATGCAGCATGCAGCATGCAGCGTCGCCTGTTCAGACCAACAGATTGGCGTACAGAATCGTGGCCAGACCGAGGAAGGCCATGAAGCCGACAATGTCGGTGATGGTGGTGAGCACCACGGAGCCGGCCAGGGCCGGGTCGATGCCCATTTTCTTCATGACCATGGGCAGCAGGGCGCCGGCACAGGCGGCCATGATCAGGTTGATCACCATGGCCACACCGATCACCAGGCCGATGCTGGGATCCTGGAACCACAGCCCGGCGGTGATACCAATGACAGTGGCCCACAGCAGGCCATTGATGGCCCCTACCGAGAGTTCCTTGAAGAGTAGATAGCGCGTGTTGTTGGACTGGATCTGGCCCAGTGCCATGGCGCGGATCACCAGTGTCAGTGTCTGGCTGCCGGCGATGCCGCCCATGCTGGCCACAATGGGCATGAGGATAGCCAGGGCCACCACTTTTTCCAGGGTGGCCTCGAACAGGCCAATCACGGCGGAAGCCGCGAGCGCAGTGAGCAGGTTGATGCCCAGCCACAGGGCGCGGCGGCGTGCTGTCTGCCAGACAGAACCGAAGGTGTCCTCGTCATCATCCAGGCCCGCCATGCTCATCAATGAGTGGTCTGCCTCTTCCATGATCACGTCAACCACGTCATCAATGGTGATCCGGCCCACCAGCATGCCGTCCTCATCCACCACCGGCGCGGTAACCAGATCATGGCGTTCGAAGATCTTGGCCACTTCCGAATCGGGCATGGTGGCAGGGATGGACTGGATATCGGTGATCATGGCTTCACGGACGGTGGTGCCCGGGTCACTGATTAATACCTTGGTGAGCGGCAGCAGGCCGATGAACTGGTTCTTTCTGTTCACCACGGCCAGGTTATCGGTGGTACGGGGGATGTCACCCCGCAGGCGCAGGTATCGCTGTACTACCTCAAAAGTGATCTCCGGGCGTACCGTGATCACATCGGTATTCATGATCCCCCCGGCAGTGTCTACCGGGTAGCTCATCACATGTTCGAGGCGTTCGCGGTTCTGCTCGTCCAGGCTGGCCATGACCTGGCTGGTGACATGGTCAGGGAGTTCCTGCAGCAAGTCCGCAAGATCATCGGTGTCCAGCTCTTCAACCAGCGAGACCAGTTCGTCGGTGCTCAGATTGCGCAGCAACTCTACCCGGACTTCCTCGCCCAGATACTGGAGCACTTCGGTTTCCTGCTCCTTGTTGAGCAGCTGCCAGAGAATTTCCCGCTCACGGGGCGGAGACGATTCCAGCAGGTGAGCCACTTCTGCGCCGGGCAGATTGTTGATCAACTGACGCACCTGGGTATAGGTCCCGCTGGCGAGGGCCCGGTTGATCGCTTTGAGGTGTTGCTGGCTGCGGCTGCTGTCGGCGGGCATGGAACTCAGTTAACAGTTAACAGTGAATAGTTAACAGCGAAAACAAAACGTGCTGCTGCTCGGCTGGGATGTCCACACAGTAACAGTCCTGCAGTGTGTGTGGTACTTGATTTTTCAACTGTTCACTTTTCACTGTTAACTATTCACTGTCTTTTATTCTCCCTCATCGAACATTCGTGCAAACAGGTCTTCCAGTTCCTCCATGGCGGCGTTTTCGTCTTCGCCTTCTACCTGAAAGGTCACCTGGCTTCCCTTTGCTGCGCCCAGCATGAGTAGCCCCATGATGCTTTTTGCATCGATGGGATTGCCGTTGTGAATGACGTGAATGCGGCTGTCATAGCGTGAGGCCACGCTGACCACCTTGGCGGCCGCTCTGGCGTGCAGGCCCAGTTTGTTGGTTACGTCGAGTTGTTTCTCAATCATGGGGAAGGTGTTCCTGAATAGGCAGCGGCTCAGTGCTGCTCGCGGTGACGCACCTGGAGCTCAATGTCTTCCTCGCGCAGGCGGGCGGCGAGCTGCTCGACCATATACACCGAACGGTGGCGGCCGCCTGTACAACCGATGGCCACTGTCACGTAGCTGCGGTCACTGTGGGCGAAAGCGGGTAGCCAGCGTTGGATGAAGCGACTGATGTCATCCAGCATGTCGTGGCTGGCCTGGTGCTGTTGGAGAAAATCAATGATTGGCTGGTCCATACCGGTAAGCGGGCGCAGTGCCGGATCCCAGTGGGGGTTGGGCAGAACCCTGACATCGAAGACCAGATCGGCATCGTTGGGCAGGCCGTTCTTGAAGCCGAAGGACTCCAGCTGCAGTGACAGATTGGATTGGCGTCGGGCCACCCGCTCCCGAATCTGGTTGCGCAGGCTGTGTACTTCGTAGTTGCTGCTATCGATGACCAGGTCGGCTCGCTGGCGAATGTTGGCCAGTAATTCCCGTTCATGCTGGATGGCATCTTCCAGGGTGCGCTGACCGGTGCCCAGTGGGTGACGGCGACGGGTGGCGCTGAAACGCTTTAGCAGGGTGTAATCGTCTGCATCCAGATAGACAATCTCGGTTTCTATTTCCTGCTGATGCAGGGCATCAAGAATACTGTCGAAGGCTTGAAGCTGGGCGGGGACGTTGCGGGCATCAATCCCCACAGCCACCCGCTCGATGGGGGCCTCGCCGGCGTTAAGCTGGGTGGCCAGCGTGGGCAGCATACCCACGGGTAAATTGTCCACACAGTAGTAGCCCTGGTCTTCCATGGCTTGAAGGGCTGTGGTCTTGCCTGAGCCGGAACGGCCACTGATGATGGTCAATTTCATGGTGTGATTGCTCGCAGGCCGCTGGCCACATGCAGGTATTTGGCACGGGCGTCAGCTTTGAACTGGCGGTGGAGTGGCATGCTGCATGGTTGCCTGATGCGTTTCATCACGATGCCAGTCTGAGTTCGGCCTCGGACTCTACAGCGGTTTGATAAAACGCGTGGTTGTCCTGGCTGCCGCGCAGTTCACTGCGATAATCGTCATCGTTGAACAGGGTCGCCAGGTGGCTGAGCGTCTTGAGATGCTGTTCAGGGTTTTCCTGTGGCACCAGCAGTACAAAAACCAGATCCACAGGGCGGCCATCAACGGCATCGAAATCGATGGGCGTGTCCAGCTTGAGCAGTAGTCCCACCGGTTGCTGGCAGTGCCCCAGACGGCAGTGAGGGATGGCAATGCCTTCGCCGATGCCGGTGGAGCCCAGTTTTTCCCGGGCCACCAGGGCATCGAACACCTCCTGCTCCTTGAGGGTGTCACAGCTGGCCGCAGCCAGCTGTGCAACCTGGTCCAGCAGCTGTTTCTTGCTGCTGGCCTGTACCCCACTGTGGGTACGTGCTTCGGTGAGTATTTCGCGAACTCGCATAATTGTCGCTTCGGTTTAGTGGCCGTGCTTGTGGCTGACGGCCTTTTCCTTGTGTTTCAGAATCTGACGGTCAAGTTTGTCGGTCAGCTTGTCGATGGCCGCATACATATCGTCGGCTTCAGCGGTGGCAAACAGGTCGGCCCCGGAAATGTGAACGGTGGATTCTGCCTTATGGGTCTTCGGTTCCGGAGAGAGAATCACCTGGACGCTGGTGATCTGGTCGAAATGACGCTCCAGGCGAGAAAACTTGTCGCCTACATAGGTGCGCAGAGCATCGGTAACTTCCAGGTGATGACCGCTGATATTAATTTGCATGGCTGGCTCCTTTACCTGCTTATTGGGCCGTCATTCAGACGCTACACCAGACGTTTGCGAGCACTGGATGACGGTATTCTCATTGCCTCACGATACTTGGCAACGGTCCGGCGCGCTACGTTGATTCCCTGCTCGTTGAGCAAGCTGGCCAGTTTGTTGTCACTGAGCGGCTTGCGGGGATTCTCGGCAGCGACCAGCTTCTTAATAATGGCACGAATAGCTGTGGAGGAACACTCACCGCCGCCGTCCGTGCCCACGTGACTGGAAAAGAAATATTTCAGCTCAAAGACGCCGAGGGGTGTCATCATGTACTTCTGGTTGGTGACCCGACTGATGGTCGATTCATGCATCTCGACGGCATCGGCAATGTCGGCCAGTACCAGGGGTTTCATGGCTTCTTCACCGTAGTCGAAGAAGTCCTGCTGCACTTTCACAATGCGGGTGGCGACCTTGAGCAGGGTGTCGTGGCGGCTCTGCAGGCTCTTGATGAACCACTTGGCCTCCTGCACGCAGTTTTTCAGGTACTGGCCGTCCTCACCGGGGGTTTTTCTGGCCAGGCTGGCGTATTGTTGCTGCAGGTTCACCTTGGGCAGGATGTCATCGTTGAGGCTGACCTGCCAACGGCCATTGTGCTGGCGCACGATCACGTCCGGCACGGCATAATCCACCTGGCTTTCGCCAATCTGTTCCCCGGGAGCCGGGTCCAGGGTGCGGATCAGGGAGAGGGCGTCGAGCAGCTCCTGTTCGCTGGTCTGCAATACCCGGCGCAGCGCCGCATAGTCATGCTTTTCCAGCAATTCCAGGTGTTCGAGCAGGGCCAGGGCCAGGGGCAGGTGCGGGGTGTCCGCCGGCAGTTGGCGTAATTGGACGCCCAGGCAGTCGGCCAGATTCAGGCTGGCGACGCCAAGGGGGTCGAATTGCTGCAGGCGGTGCTGTACGGCGAGCACCTCATCGGTCTCCAGTTCATCGCCTTCTGTGAGCAGATCTTCCTGACGGTTTACCATCTCGACAATGTCGTCGATGGTGGTGGTCATGTAGCCGCGGTCATCCACAGACTCGATGATGGCCATGGCAATGATGCGGTCCACATCGCTCATGGGTGTCAGGTTCAGTTGCCAGAGCAGGTGATCCTGAAGGTTGCCGGAAACGGCATGGCGCTGCTGCCATTCGTCCGCGTCATCGGGGAGGGCGGCTGCCGAGCTGCTGCTCTGTCCGGAATAGACGTCATCCCACTCCGTCTCGATGCCCGGATCGCCATCCACAAACTCTTCCAGTGCGTCGTCGCGGTCGGTGTCGAGTTCATCAGACTGACGCTCTTCGTCAGCCTCGGGCAGGGAATCGTCACCGAAGTCATCGGCCAGTTCGAGCAGCGGGTTGCTCTCCACGGCCTGTTGAATCTCCTGTCGAAGATCCAGGGTGGACAGCTGAAGAAGGCGGATGGCCTGCTGCAGCTGGGGCGTCATGGTCAGCTGCTGGCCGATTTGTAGTTGTAGTGTGGGCTTCATACTGCTCAGGTTTGGTGTGGTCCCCAAAAACCCGAGAATAACAGCTTGAAACTCTATCAAGCAATAATTGTGCCAGCGAGAAAGGTGTGGTAGGGATGAGGAGCGAATGAATAATTAATAATGAATAGTTAATAGCTGCGCGGCAAAGCCATTCTGCCGCTTCAAGCCAAGAGGCCGCGCCCAACCTTTGGGCGCGGCCGCTTGCGTTTCAAATCCGGGAGCCCGTCTCGCGAAGTTATTAATTATTCATTATTAACTATTAATTGCTCTTTCAAAGCCTGAAATCCGCTCCCAGATACACATCCCGCACCTGCTGATTGGAGAGAATGGTGTCGGCGTCGCCGGAGGCGATGATGTGGCCGGCGCTAACGATGTAGGCGGTGTCGCAGATATCCAGGGTTTCGCGCACGTTATGGTCGGTGATCAGGACGCCAATGCCACGTTCCTTGAGGTGGCGGATGATGCTCTTGATGTCGTTCACCGAAATCGGATCGACCCCGGCAAAGGGTTCATCCAGCAGGATGAAATCCGGATCGGTGGCCAGGCCGCGGGCAATCTCGGCGCGGCGGCGCTCACCACCGGACAGGCTCATGCCCAGGGAGTCGCGGATGTGGGTAATATGGAACTCCTTGAGCAGGCTCTCCATGCGCTCATGGCGATCCTGCTTGCTCAGTTCCTTGCGGGTTTCCAGGATGGCCATGATGTTCTCTTCCACGGTCAGGCGGCGAAAGATGCTGGCTTCCTGGGGCAGATACCCAATGCCGCGCTTGGCGCGACCATGCATGGGCAGGTGGGTGATGTCGTTGTCATTGATTTCGATGCGGCCGGCATCAGCTTCCACCAGCCCTACAATCATGTAAAAGCAGGTGGTCTTGCCAGCCCCGTTAGGGCCAAGCAGGCCCACAATCTGTCCGGATTCCACATCCAGGGAAACGTCTTCGATGACCCGGCGGCCTTTATAGCTTTTGGCCAGGTGGTGGGCGCGCAGATGCGTCATGGGGCGGTGGGCTCCGAATCTGTGTTGTCGTTCTGGTTCTGGCCGGGGGCCTGGTTTTCTGCCGGAATTACCAGGCGAACACGCTGGTCGCCTTCACTGCTGGCATCCACGCGTTTGGAATCCAGGCTGTATTCGACCTTGGCGCCTTCGAAGGTGTTGCCTTTGTGGCGGATAAAGGCGTCGCCGGTAAGAACCAGGGTGCGGGCCTTGATGTCGTACACCAGATTACTGGCATGGGCCTCCAGGTCTTCGCCCTCGGACAGTTTGACCGGGGTGCCGGTGGCTTCCACCCTGACTAGCTCTCCATTGCGGGTGAACAGGGACATTTCTTCCGCCTGCATGGTGCGGTTGCCCTGCAGCAGCTCCACGTCGCCGCTGTAGACCCCTGTGCCGGCCTCCTGTTCGAAGCGGCCGCTGTCCGCGGATACGGAGATGGGACCTTCCACCGGGGCGGCGCTGGCCAGGCTGGCTAACAGGGTCAGGCTGGCGGCCAGTACCTTACGATGCCGGTGCATTGAATTCACTCTCTACTCCTTGGTCGAGGGATAATACCCCCTTGTCGAGATCCGCCTCCAGTGATCCGGCCCGGGTCTCGCCACTTTCAAACCGCAGCACGGCATCAGCGGGGCTGGTGGCCGTGTTGGTATCACTGTCGAAGCGTAATTCGTTGGTGTCCAGCTCGATGTTCTGATCCGGGTTGCGCGCTTCCACTTCACCGGTAAAGACAATCAGTTTGCCGTTTTCCTGCACTGTGCCGTCGTCGCTGGTAATGGTCCAGGTGCCTTGCTCGTTGGCCATGGACAGCTGTGGGTGGGTCATTTCGGTGAGAGGGGCATGATCATACTGGACCAGATTGTCGGCAATCAGATGGTATTGCAGTTCACCGTCTTCTTCGCTGAAGGCGCGGGCCGTGATCTTCTGGGCCACGATGGCGGGAGCGGTCAGGACGCCCTGATCTTCACCCGGCAGGGTGCTGTCCCATTCGTGAAGGGTCATCAATACCACCAGTCCCAGCAACAGGATGCCGCTGGCGCTGAGCAGGCCCTGGCGCTTCATGGGGCGCCTCGCTGGGCAAGGATGGCATCGCAGATTTCCCGCACCGCGCCAGCGCCGCCGCTGCGCAGGGTGTGATGATCCGCGGCCTGTTTGGCACAGTCATGGGCATTGGCTGGAGCGAAGCTCAGTTGCGCCCACGCCAGGGCGTCCACGTCCGGTTCATCATCGCCCGCATAGCCGGTTTCGCTGGCAGCAATGCCCAGTTGTTCGGCAAGGTCGGCCAGGGCCACGCCCTTGTCCTCGCGCCCCTGAATGACGTGCTGGATGCCCAGGTCGGCGGCGCGCTTTGCCACCATGGGGGTGTTGCGGCCAGTGATAATGGCGAGCGTTACGCCGCTGGCGGCGAGTTTCTTGAGACCGTGCCCGTCAAGGGTGTGAAACACTTTGAGGGTTTCGCCTTCCGGGCTGAAATAGATCTGACCGTCGGTCATCACTCCATCCACGTCAAAGGCCATCAACCGCAGGTTCTGGGCGTCGATTGCGGAAATCTGCATTACACCACCCCCGCGCGCAGCAGGTCCTGCATATTGAAGGCACCCACCGGTTTGCGCTCGTTATCCAGTACTACCAGGCCATTGATCTTGCGGGTCTCCATGATCTGCAGTGCCTCTGCCGCCAGGTGACCGGTTTCAATAGTGATCGGGTTGCTAACCATGACCTCGGCGATACTGGCCGTGCGAATATCCAGATCGCGGTCCAGCAGGCGGCGCAAGTCACCATCAGTGAAGATGCCGGCCAGGGCGCCGTCGTTGTCGGTAATGGCGGTCATGCCCAGTCCCTTGCGGGTCATTTCCAGCAAGGCGTCACTGACACTGGTGTCGGTGGAGACTGCGGGCAGGGCCTCGCCCGCGTGCATGATGTCGTCCACCTTCAATAGCAGTCGGCGGCCCAGGCTGCCGCCCGGATGGCTGAGAGCGAAGTCTTCCGGTGTGAAGCCGCGGGCTTCCAGCAGGGCAATGGCCAGGGCGTCCCCCATGGCCAGGGCGGCGGTGGTGGACGAGGTGGGTGCCAGATTGTGGGGGCAGGCCTCTTCCGTCACGGCGACGGTCAGGTGAACGTCGGAAAGCTGCGCCAGTGTGGAGGCGGTGCGACCGGTCATGCCGATCAGTACGGTGCCCTTGCGCTTGATGACCGGCAGGATGGCCAGCACTTCGGCGGTTTCGCCAGAGTTGGACAGGGCCAGTACCACATCATCCGGAGTGATCATGCCCAGATCGCCGTGGGAAGCTTCGCCCGGATGCACAAAGAAGGATGGGGTGCCGGTGCTGGCCAGGGTGGCGGCCAGCTTGTTGCCCACGTGACCGCTTTTGCCCATGCCAGTGACGATAACGCGGCCCCGGGCGTTGAGCATCTGGTCGCAGGCGGCGGAAAACTGGTCGTCCAGGCTGTCTTTCAGCGCGTTGACGGCGCGGGCCTCGATATCCAGGACCCGTTTGCCGACACTGATATGGTCGTGACTCATGCAATCTCCCTGTAATTGCGGCGATTATACACGCCAAAACCCGTCCGGGTTGAGCCGAAAAGTGTTCTTTCGGAACTGTTCACTCTGGTTGTGACTCCAAGACTACATACTGGTTCTGGACAGGGACGGCGGAACCCCGTAAAACCGCCCGATGATGAGAGGGAGACTTTGGATGCAACGACAATTCTTTTTTTCCGCGGCAATGGCGCTGGTGTTGATGCTGATGGGCTCGCTGGCACAGGCCCAGAGCGACCCGCGGCAGGTGGTGATGGATGCGGTGGACCGCATGACCACCCGTATTGATGCCGAACGTGAGCAGCTCAAGGCGGATCCTGAGCGGGCCCGGGGATTGGTGCGCGAGGAGCTGGCGGGGCTGGTGGATTTCAAGCGCATCACCCGCATGGTCATGGGCGACTACTTCGGTCACTCCAGCAAGGAGCAGAAATACCGTTTTCTGGAGGTGTTCAAGAACAGCCTGATTAACACCTACGCCTCCGGTATTACCCTCTACGAAGGTCAGCAGATCACCACGCTACCCATGCAGGAGGGGGATCTGCGGGGGGACTATGCACGGGTGCGCATGGAAATCCAGACCAACACTGGCAAGACCATTCCCATCTTCTACACCCTGTTCTCCCGGGATGGTCAGTGGAAAGTGATCAATGTGTATGTGAACGGACTGGATCTGGCAGATACCTTCAAGAGCCAGTTTGCCCAGGGCATGGAGCAATATGGCGATATGGACAAGGTGATCGATAACTGGACCGCTGACGCGAATATCGATGCGGGTCTGGATAGCGAGGAAGGCAGCAAGGAATAACTGCGCTGTCAGCGACACCTGAACGCGGTGCCGTGGCAAGCCTGCTACGCCTCGCGTATTATTGCGCCCCTGAGATGGAGCGAGTGAGTTTTCACTCGCTCCTGTGCTGTTTGGGGCCTGCTTTTTGGCTGATGCCCCCCGATAAGGAGCCAACATGAATCCGGAAGAGGTAAAAGCGCTGGTGGAAGCCGGCTTTGACGATGCCGATGTGGCCGTGGAAGGTGGCGGTGACCGTTTCCAGATTCGCGTGGTGTCAGAGGCCTTTGCAGGCCTGATGCCGGTGAAGAAGCAGCAGCTGGTGTATGCCACTATCAACGAGCAGATTCAGAGCAACACCATCCACGCGGTGCAGATCATCACCTTTACTCCCGCCGAGTGGGAAAAAGCCCAGAAGATGGGGCTGGCCTGATTTTCACGCCGGGCCTTTCAAGACAAGCCTAGAGACAGTTCATGGATAAATTGATCATCACCGGTGGCCGCCGTCTGGACGGCGAGATCCGCATTTCCGGCGCCAAGAACGCCGCCCTGCCGATTCTGGCCGCCACCTTGCTGGCCAGTGAGCCGGTCACTGTGGGCAACCTGCCCCATCTGCAGGATGTAACCACCCTGATCGAGCTGCTGGGGCGCATGGGTGTGGAAGTGGTGATCGATGACCGCATGCGCGTGGAGGTGAATGCCAGCACCATCAAGGAGCTGGTGGCGCCCTACGAACTGGTGAAGACCATGCGCGCCTCCATTCTGGTGCTGGGCCCCATGGTGGCACATTTTGGCAAGGCCACGGTCTCTTTGCCGGGGGGCTGTGCCATTGGTTCCCGGCCGGTGGATATCCATCTCAGCGGTCTTGAGGCCATGGGTGCCCAGATCGAGGTGGCCAACGGCTATGTGCATGCCTCCGTGGACGGTCGCCTGAAAGGTGCCCGCATTGTCATGGATACGGTCACCGTGACCGGTACCGAGAACCTGATGATGGCCGCCGCCCTGGCAGAGGGCACGACCTATCTGGAAAACGCGGCCCGTGAACCGGAAGTGGTGGATTTGGCCAACTTCATCAATGCCATGGGAGGCAAGGTGAGTGGCGCCGGCACGGACACCATCACCATTGAAGGGGTGGAGAAACTCGGTGGTTGTCACCACCAGGTCATCGCCGACCGGATTGAAACCGGGACCTACCTGATCGCTGCGGCGATTACCGGCGGCCGGATCAAGACCAAGGATACCGTTCCCGGCATTCTTGATGTGGTGCTGCAGAAACTGAAGGAAGCGGGCGCCAAGGTCACCACGGGTGAAGACTGGATCGAGCTGGACATGGAAGGCCGCCGGCCGAAAGCCGTGTCCCTGCGAACCGCACCTTATCCGGCCATGCCCACCGACATGCAGGCCCAGTTCATGGCCCTTAACCTGATCGCCGAGGGCACCGGGACCATCGTGGAAACTGTATTTGAAAACCGCTTCATGCATGTTCAGGAAATGAACCGCATGGGCTCGGATATCGAAGTGCAGGGCAACACGGCGATCTGTCGTGGTGTGGAGCAGCTTACCGGTGCCCCGGTAATGGCCACTGACCTGCGTGCATCGGCGTCCCTGGTGATTGCTGCGTTGGCAGCGGAAGGGGAAACCACCGTGGACCGCATCTACCACATTGATCGCGGCTACGAATGTATTGAAGAGAAACTGCAATCGCTGGGCGCGGTCATTCGCCGCGTGCCACGCTAGGTCTGGCCTAAGAATATGTCTCAGAAACCGTTGACCATCGCCCTGTCCAAGGGTCGCATCCTCAAGGAAACCCTGCCGCTGTTGAAGGCTGCCGGGATTGAACTGCTGGAAGATCCGTCCGCATCGCGCAAGCTGATCTTCGACACCACCCGTGATGACGTGAAGATCATCATCATTCGCGCCACTGATGTGCCTCCCTACGTGCAGCATGGGGCTGCGGATATCGGTGTGGCGGGCAAGGATGTGCTCATGGAGCATGGCGGGGACGGAGTGTTCGAGCCACTGGACCTGAATATTGCCCGTTGCAAATTGATGGTGGCGGCGGTCAATGATGCCCCGGAGGTGGGTGGGCGCCTGCGTGTGGCGACCAAGTTCGTCAATGTGGCCAAGGCCTACTTTGCCGAGCAGGGAAAACAGGCCGAGGTCATCAAACTCTATGGCGCCATGGAACTGGCGCCGCTGGTAGGGCTGGCGGACCGGATTGTGGATATCGTTGATACCGGTAACACCCTGCGCGCTAATGGTCTGGAGCCCACCGAACTGATCGCCCATATTTCCACCCGGGTGATCGTCAATCGCGCCAGCATGAAGACCCGTCACGGGGATATCCAGGCGATCCTGGACAAGCTCGCCGAGGCCGTCGCGTCGCGTAAAGAGTAGTCCAGAAAAGACCAAAAGCGTTTTTCACCACAGAGATCACAGAGTAAAAAACGCCCTTCATTGAGGAGGCGAGAGTTTCTGCTGATCCCGGTGATAGAAAATATCTGGTTTTTCCCTCAGTGAACTCAGTGCCCTCTGTGGTAAAACTGGACTTTGATTCTGACTTTTACGGTACTCAAGCATGGAAACCACCTGGCTCAACACTCAAGACGCTGACTTCGATGCGCAGCTTGCCGCGCTGACCGCCTGGTCGGAAGAGCGCGATGCGGAAGTGGCTGAGCGGGTGCATCACATCGTACGGGATGTGGCCCGTCGTGGTGATGAGGCGCTGGTGGAGTACACCCGCAAATTTGACCGCCGTGAACTGTCCGCTGCCGCGGATCTGGTGGTCGGCCCCGAGCAATTGCAGGCGGCACTGGCGCGTATTCCTGCCGACCAGCGTCAGGCGCTTGAAGCCGCGGCCGAGCGGGTGCGCAGCTATCACGAGAAACAGAAGCAGGATTCCTGGAGCTACCGTGAAGCCGATGGCACGCTCCTGGGGCAGCAGGTCACACCGCTGGACCGGGCGGGCATCTATGTGCCGGGCGGCAAGGCGGCCTATCCCAGTTCTGTACTGATGAATGCCCTGCCAGCCAAGGTGGCCGGTGTTGCCGAGATTATCATGGTGTCACCGGCGCCTGCTGGTGAGCTGAATGACATGGTGCTGGCGGCCGCCGCCATTGCCGGCGTCGACCGTTTTATTTCCGTGGGCGGCGCCCAGGCTGTTGCCGCACTGGCCTATGGCACGGATACCGTACCGGCGGTGGACAAGATTGTCGGCCCCGGCAATATCTACGTGGCCGAAGCCAAGCGTCAGGTGTTCGGCAAGGTGGGGATCGACATGATTGCCGGTCCATCCGAGATTCTGGTGGTGTGTGATGGCAAGACCGACCCGGACTGGATTGCCATGGATCTGTTCTCCCAGGCGGAGCACGATGAGGAAGCCCAGGCGATTCTGTTGTGCCCGGAGGCGGATTACCTCAAGCAGGTGGAAGCGTCCATGGAGGCCCTGGCGGTGACTCTGGAGCGGGAAACCATCATCCGCACCTCCATGAAAAACCGTGGAGCCCTGATTCAGGTGAAGGACCTGAATGAGGCCATCGAGATCGCCAACACCATTGCCTCCGAGCACCTGGAGTTGTCCATCGACGATGCGGAAACCTGGGCGAAAAAGATTCGTCACGCCGGCGCCATCTTCCTGGGTCGACATACCCCGGAAGCGCTGGGTGACTACTGCGCCGGCCCCAATCATGTGCTGCCCACCAGCGCCACGGCGCGTTTTTCTTCGCCGCTGGGCGTCTATGATTTTCAGAAGCGCAGCTCCCTGATTGGCTGCTCCCCGGAAGGGGCCAGCACCCTGGCCGGCATTGCTTCTCCCCTGGCCCGCGGCGAAAGCCTCACCGCCCACGCCCGCAGTGCGGAATACCGGATTAAACGCTAGAGGCCGGACGCCAGACGCCTGACGCGCGGGTTTTTGTCCGGCGTCCGGTGTCAGGCTTCCGGCGGAGACATTATGAGCAAATACTGGAGTGACTTCGTTCATCAGCTGGAGCCCTATGTGCCGGGTGAACAGCCGAAGATCAGCAAGCTGGTGAAGCTGAACACCAATGAGCATCCACTGGGCCCGTCACCGAAAGTACTGGACGTGATTCGTGGCGAAGCGGATGAGCGTTTGCGTCTGTATCCGGATCCGGACAGTGGCCAGCTGAAAGACGCCGTTGCTGCCTATTACGGTGTGCAACGGAATCAGGTGTTTGTCGGTAATGGCTCCGATGAAGTGCTGGCGCATCTGTTCCTTGGCTTCTTCAAACAGGACAAGCCGCTGCTGTTTCCGGACATCACCTACAGCTTCTACAAGGTGTACTGCGGGCTCTACCAGATTGACTATGAACCGGTGGCGCTGGACCAGGATCTGGCCATTGCCGTGGATGATTATCTCAAGCCCAATGGCGGGATCATCTTCCCCAACCCCAATGCGCCCACCGGGCGGCTGTTGCCCCTGAGTGAGATCGAACGTCTGTTGCAGGCCAATACGGAATCCCTGGTGGTGGTGGACGAAGCCTATATCGACTTTGGTGGTGACAGTGCCATTGCCCTGGTGAATCAGTACCCCAACCTGCTGGTCACCCAGACACTTTCCAAGTCCCGCTCCCTGGCCGGTCTGCGCATCGGTCTGGCCGTCGGCGATGCGGCACTGATCGATGGCTTGAACCGCATCAAGGACAGCTTCAACTCCTACCCGCTGGATCGTATCGCCATTGCGGCGGGTGCGGCGGCCTTTGAAGACAAGGCATGGTTTGAGAAGGGCTGTGAGTTGGTGATCAGCCAACGAGACTGGCTCGATAGCGAGCTTTCCCGTCGAGGTTTTGAAAGCCTGCCGTCCGCCGCCAACTTTCTTTTTACCCGCCATCCGCAACATAGTGGCGAAAGCCTGGCGAAAGGATTGAGAGAGCAGGGTGTCATTGTTCGCCACTTCGGCAAGCCTGAGCGTATAGCAGACCACCTGCGTATCACCGTGGGCACCCCGGAGCAGAACCAGGCGTTGATTAAAGCGCTGGATACATTGCTGTAAGAGGGCTCTGGCGGCTCTGGAGGCTGTGGGGGGGTGTAGGAGCTTGCCTGCAAGCGATCCGAGCCTAAGCGAGGTAATGAGTTTCGAGTCGCGAGAAGCGAGTTTCGAAAGGCAAAACCACAGATCGTGTGCCTGGTTCAGTTCTTTTGATCTTCGAACCTGGCTTCTGGAATCCTTGCCTCGCTTAGGCTCGGATCGCCCAGGCAAGCTGGGCTCCTACGGCGGGGTATAGCGAGGGTTTTACCGACGCAAAAAGGCCCGCCCGGTTTACCGGGCGGGCCTTTTTGCGTCAGGCGTCAGGCGTCAGGCGTCAGGCGTCAGGCGTCAGGCGTCAGGCGTCAGGCGTCAGGCGTCAGGCGTCAGGCGTCAGGCGTCAGGCGTCAGGCGTCAGGCGTCACCTATTCCGCTTCCGCCGGTGGGCGGGTGCCTATGACGACGTCCATGCTCATGGGCTGGCGGTTGCGGATGATGTTCAGGGTGACTTGCTGATCCGGCTTCATACCAGCGATTCGGTTCATGGCCTCGTAGCCGTCCTTCATGAGGTCCCCGTTAACGCCCACCAATACATCGCCCGGTTGCAGGCCGCCCTTGTGGGCCGGGCTGTCTACTACCACCGCGGTGACCACGCCGCCGCGCACTTCATCGATGCCAAAGGTGTCGGCCAGTGACGGCGTCATGTCCTGAACCGTGACCCCCAGATAGCCACGGATCACCCGGCCATGCTCGATCAGGTCTGTCATTACCTCGCTGGCGATAGAGGCGGGGGTCGCGAAACCAATGCCCTGCCAGCTGCCATCGGCGGAGAGGATGGCCGTATTGATGCCGATCAGGTGCCCGTTGGTGTCAATGAGCGCCCCGCCGGAGTTACCGCGATTGATGGCCGCGTCGGTCTGGATAAAGTTTTCAAAGGTGGCAATACCCAGATGGCTGCGGCCGGTGGCGCTGACGATGCCCATGGAGACGGTCTGTCCCACGCCCAGCGGATTGCCGATGGCCAGCACCACATCACCCACCTGCACCGGTCCGTTACCGTTAAGTTCCACTTCAGGCAGGTCTTCAAGAGCAATATGCAGCAGAGCCAGATCGGTCTCCGGGTCCGTGCCGACTACGCGTGCCGGACTATCACGGCCATCACGCAGGGCCACCAGTATTTCATCCGCGTCGCGGATAACGTGATAACTGGTCAGGATGTATCCCTTGTCATCCACAATCACGCCGGAGCCCAGGCTGCTCAAGGCCCGTTCACGGCGCGGCTGTTCCATAAAACGGTTGAACAGGGGAGCCTCGGCATCATCGTCGTTGGTGACGATCTGGGTGGTGTAGATGTTGACCACCGCTGGGGCGGCATGATTCACCGCGCCGGCATAGCTGGCTACCCCGGTGTCATGGCGGGCGGGCTGGGCACTGGGGCCCCATTCGTACCACCAGAGTACGGCAAGTCCCACGGCCAGACCGGCCAGGATCGGGCCGGCAAAAAAACGTATCACTCTGACCACCTGAAATGCCCCCATAGGTATGCGGTAACCGGTTGTCCCGCCTGCGCTGAATGGTGACGACAGCCGGATGGCGAGACAAGAGCAGGCCCGGGTAGGTAAACTGCGCGCATAGTAGGGCCTGTGACAGATAAATTCTACCGTCCAGACGGCGTCACAGGCCTAACACATTGTCAGGATATTGCCCGGTAGGTGTCATGCTCAAGCGCGATTACATGCTGTCTCTGCTCGATAAGGAACTGGCGGCAGACCGATTCCAGGATTATTGCCCGAATGGCTTGCAAGTAGAGGGCCGGGAGCAGATTCGCCGGGTGGTCAGCGGTGTGACCGCCTGTCAGGCGTTGATTGATGCGGCCATCGTTGAAGACGCTGACGCCATCCTGGTGCATCACGGGTATTTCTGGAAGGGCGAAGATCAGCGTGTGCGCGGGATGAAGAAGCAACGCCTGCAGACTCTCCTTCGCCATGACATCAACCTGTTTGCCTATCACCTGCCGCTGGATGCCCACCCGACCCTGGGTAACAACGCCCAGCTGGCCCGCCGTCTGGGTTTTGTGATGGAAGGGGGGCTGGACGACTCGCCCCATCCCATTGGCAATGTGGGGCGTCTGGACAGTCCCATGAGCGCGGAAGAGTTTTGCTCCCAGGCCGAGGCGGTGTTGGGTCGCACACCGTTACATGTGGGCGATCCGGGAGACGAGATTGAAACCATTGCCTGGTGTACCGGCGGCGCCCAGGGGTTTATCGACAAAGCCCAGCTCAAAGGCGTGGATGCCTACCTGAGCGGGGAAATCTCCGAGCCAACGACCCATTTTGCCCGGGAAACCGGGATTCACTATTTTGCTTGCGGCCACCATGCCACAGAGCGTTACGGCGCCATGGCGCTGGGCCAGTGGCTCAGCGACAATTACGGCATCGAGCATACCTTTATCGACATCGACAATCCGGCCTAGCAAGCGTGCGCAGACACGCAGTCATGCGCAACCGGTAGTAGTACGAGGATTTACCCGCAGTCATGAATATCACCGTTATCTATAACCCGGCGGCAGGGGGCGGCCGGGAGGCCTTGCTTTGCCGGTTTGTGGCCGAACTGGAGCGTTTGCAGGCCAGGGTGCGTCTTTATCACACCACCGGGCCCGATGATGCCACCCGCTATTTACAGTCCCTTGAGGATCAGGGCGATTGTGTTGTTGCGGTGGGCGGTGATGGCACCACCAACGAGGTGCTTAACGGTCTGGCACCGGGCGTGGCCATGGGGGTGTTTGCCACTGGCACCGCCAATGTGCTGGCCAAGGAGCTGGGCTTGCCGAAAAAGCCGGAAGAGGCCGCCCGGGTTGTGGTGCAGGGCAAGAGTGTTCCCGTGACCCCGGCTCGCCTGAACGGGCGCCGCTTTATCATGATGTGCGGTATCGGGTATGACGCCTGGGTGGTCGAGGGTGTGGATCTGGGCATCAAGGAGCGTTTTGGCAAGCTGGCCTACGTGCTCGCCATGGTGGCGCAGATTCGCCGTTATGGTGAGCGGCGCTATCGGGTGACGGTGGATGGCCGTCCACTGGACTGCTTTTCGGCGATCATTACCAATGGTAAGCACTATGGCGGCAGTTTTGTGCTCAGCCGCGAAGCCAATATTGTGCGTCCCCAAGTGCAAGTGCTGCTGTTCCAGAAACCGGGAGTGCGTTTCCTGCTCCGCTGCCTCACCGCGCTGCTGTTCGGAAAAATGGAGCGGATGGATGGTGTGGCCAGCCTGCGCGCCGGCAAGGTCACTATCCAGTGCGAAGGGGCCCAGGAGCCGATACAGGCGGATGGCGACCCGGCGGGGATGCTGCCGGCAGAGATCGAAGTAGATGAACTGGCGGTCCCGGTGCGGGTGGCTGAGACCTTCTTGCCATAGGGGTTGAGTGGAAAGTTTAAAGTTCAAAGTTGAAACGCGGCGAATCCTTGCGGGGGTTGCTGTGCCGTGCCCGCGATCCCGCCTGGGCGCGGGCATGGCCATTGAGAAATGATCAACGTCACCGCGCTTTTAAACTTTGAACTTTGAACTTTCAACTGGTCGAAATGGGGCTGGCGGATCTCGTGCCGCGCCCTTCGTTCCGCAAGCGGAAGCACCTATCGGGCCTCACCAGGCACAAAAAACGGAAATGCCTTGCCGACATTTCCGTTCCTGATCCTGCTCTTTGACGTCCGACGTCCGACGTCCGACGTCAGGCTCCTTGCTTCTTGTCTTCTCCCGGCGGGCAGCCCTGCTCGTCGCAGCCCTCGGCATAATCCCGTGGTGGTTCGGCAATGGCGTCGGGAACCGCCGCCGGCGCCACATCCACCGGTTCGAAGGGGCCCTCTGCCTTGTTGTTGCGCAAGCCAAAGTCCTCAGCCAGGGTGCCCCCCTTGGCACTGGGGGCATAATCCAGCGGTGGCGACACCGGATTGGAGTTTTCCCGGTTGGAGGCGGAATCCAGCGATTTGGCCACAGCACGCTTGCGCCCGCCTTCGGAACACAATGCCTGGGCACCGCGTGACAGGTGCTCATGGACGGTGCGGTAGGCCTGGGTCATGTCGTTGACCAGTTCTGCGGTATGCAGGAAGTGATCGTCCACCTGCTCACGATAATGATTCAGCGCCTGGCGCGCCTCATCCCGATCCCTGATCAACTGGCCGGCCTGACGCCGTGCCGGTAACAGCCAGAATAGCAGGCCCGCTCCAACGATTACGCCGGCAGCAAAGCTCAGCACCCCGGTTGTCAGCATATCCATGGCATACTCCTGTACAATGTCACCAGAACGTGGCGACAGATTCGGGACTATTGCAGCACAGAGCCGGGTGGTCGCCAAGGGGATAACTCGTAACAATTCTTCGATGGAGGTGGCAGATGGCAGCGCAACGCGAACAGCTGGCCGGTCCCGCAGGTACGCTGGAGGCGGTTATTGAGCAAGGCAGCGAGACGCCGGCCTTCATCGCTATCGTCTGCCACCCGCATCCGCTGTTTGGCGGCACCATGGATAACAAGGTGGTGACCACGTTGACACGCCTGGTCCGTGACCGCGGTGGTGTAGTGGTGCGTTTCAACTTCCGGGGTGTGGGCGAAAGTCAGGGTGCCTACAGCGATGGCATTGGCGAAACCGAAGACCTGCTGGCGGTGCACAGCTGGCTGCGCCAGCAATGGCCCGGGCTGCCTCTGTGGCTGGCCGGCTTTTCCTTTGGCAGTTTTGTGGCGGCTCGCGGTGCGGAGATTCTTTGCGCCAATGGTGAGCCGGTGGATAACCTGCTGCTGGTCGCTCCGCCAGTGCATCACTACCCCTTCACCGACATCGAGAAGACCGGCTGCCCGGTGACGGTGGTGCAGGGAGAGGATGATGAGGTCGTGCCCGCCGAGCAGGTGTACCAGTGGGCTGGGGCAACGCCCCTGCAACCGGACTTGATTCGCTTCCCCGAGTGTGGCCACTTTTTCCATGGGCGCCTGGTGGAGCTCAAGGAGGCTGCTGCCAGCCATTTGCCGGCCTGATTCGCCGATTGCCTATATGATTGGCCAACGCTACATTGGCCCGCTTTTTATCAGCTGTACAGATGACTATGACCCCTCTCGAACAATATCAGGCCGACCTCGAGCGCGAGGATTTCTTTCAGGATGCTGCCCAGCTGCGGGCGGTGGAGGCGTTGGATGATCTCTACCACCGCTTGCTGGAGGCGCCGGTCAAAGGCGGGCTGTTTGGGCGTTTTCGCAAGCCCCAGCCCCAAATGGGGCTGTATATGTGGGGTGGGGTAGGGCGCGGCAAGACCTATCTGATGGATGTGTTTTTCGAAGCGTTGCCCTTCGAGGAAAAACGTCGCATGCACTTCCACCGTTTCATGCAGAAAGTCCATCGGGAAATGCGTGAGCGGCAGGGGGAAAAGAACCCGCTGATCAATATTGCCCGCAAGTTTGCCTCCCAGGCGCGGGTGCTGTGCTTTGATGAATTCTTTGTCACCGATATCACCGACGCCATGATCCTGGCCGGTTTGATGGAAGAGTTGTTTGCCAACGGCGTGACGCTGGTGGCCACGTCCAATATCCAGCCGGATGGACTCTACAAGGATGGTTTGCAGCGGGCCCGCTTCCTGCCGGCCATCGACCTGCTCAAGCAACACACCCAGGTCATGAATGTGGATGGGGGCACCGATTACCGGTTGCGGCTGCTTGAGCAGGCTGAGCTTTACCACTGCCCCCTGGGTGAGGTGGCGGATGCTTTCATGCAGGAGCGGTTCCGGACCCTGGAGCCGGACCATTCCCGTCACCGCGAGTCCTGCAATGTGCTGATTGAAGGGCGCAAGATCGCTGCGCTGCAATGCGCCGACGACGTGGTCTGGTTTGACTTCAAGGCGCTGTGTGATGGCCCTCGTAGCCAGACTGATTACATCGAGATTGCCCGGGAATTCCATACGGTGCTGGTCAGCAATGTGGAGCAGATGAGTGCCAGCAAGGATGATATGGCCCGTCGCTTCATCAACATGGTGGATGAGTTCTATGATCGCGCGGTGAAGCTGGTGATCACTGCCGAAGCTCCCATTGAGGATATCTATGCCGGCGGGCGGCTCGACTTCGAATTCGAGCGAACCCGGTCGCGGTTGCAGGAAATGCAATCATCGGAATATCTGGGCCGCGAGCACCGGGCCTGATGCCATTGGGGCGCGCTGGGCGCAGGGTTCCTTTTGGCGCAGCGTTCACAGATATTGGCCGGAATTCTCAGCGCCCATGGGCGGTGATCTATTCGGTCATTGCCGACACAACGGGTAAGTGAACATCATGGGGCATTCTGTGCCCCGGCCGCGTCCGGTTTCGGGGCTGCTCCCATTACACGAGACCGGAGAGATTCATGATCCCGCGTACGCTGTTCAGTTCTGACCACGAAACCTTCCGCGATACCGTTCGCAAGTTCCTGGAAGCCGAAGCTGTTCCCTTCAACGAAGAATGGGAAAAAGAAGGGGTTGTTCCCCGTGAAGTATGGCTTAAAGCCGGTGAGCAGGGTTTCCTGTGCCCCATGGTCAAGGAACAGTATGGTGGTATCGAAGCCGACTTCCTGTACAGCGTGGTGATCAATGAAGAAATTTCCCGCCTGGGCCTGACCGGCATCGGCTGGGGCCTGCACACCGAAATCGTTGCTCCCTACATCCAGAACAACGGTAGCGAGTTCCTGAAAGAAAAGTACCTGCCGAAGATGGTCACCGGTGAGTGCATCGGCGCCATCGCCATGACCGAGCCGGGTGCCGGTTCCGACCTGCAGGGCGTGAAGACCACCGCCGTGAAGCAGGGTGACCACTATGTGCTGAACGGTTCCAAGACCTTCATCACCAACGGTCAGAACGCTGACATCGTGATCGTGGTGGCCAAGACCGACCCGAGCAAGGGTGCCAAGGGCATTAGCCTGTTCGTGGTGGATACCAACCTGGAAGGTTTTGAGAAAGGCACCAACCTGAAGAAAGTGGGCATGAAGGCCCAGGATACCTCCGAGCTGTTCTTCCAGGACGTGAAAGTACCGGCCGAGAACCTGCTGGGTGAAGAAGGCATGGGCTTCATCTACCTGATGAAGGAACTGCCCCAGGAGCGTCTGGGTATCGCCATCGGTGGTTTGGCCATGGCCGAGTCTGCGCTGGCGCAGACCGTTGAATACGTGAAAGAGCGCAAGGCCTTCGGCAAGTCCGTTGCCGATTTCCAGAACACCCAGTTCAAGATTGCAGAAATGCACACCAAGCTGGAAGTGGCGCGTTGCTACGTGGACCGGTGTCTGGAGCTGCACCTGAAGAAAGAGCTGGATATCCCCACCGCCGCAGCCGGAAAGTACTACATCACCGACCTGCAGTGCGAAGTGATCGACGAATGTCTGCAGCTGCACGGCGGTTACGGATACATGTGGGAATACCCGATCGCGCGCATGTTCGCCGATTCCCGTGTACAGCGTATCTACGGCGGCACCAACGAGATCATGAAGACCATTATCGCCAAGGCGGTATTGGCTGACTGATCACGTTATCCGGTGTCTGAAAAAGGCCGCCTTCGGGCGGCCTTTTTCGTTTTTAACCCGTTAGTTCTGTATTGACCCCGCCTTGACGCTGTGACCGCAGTTTTACAAAAAAACGCTTTTTCATTTTTTTTGACAGGCATAGTCTGGGTTTGAGCGTTTTTTATACAAAACATGGCTCGGAAGGCCAGATGCGCTTTGGAGATTTTTTAGCTATCAGGGAGAGCAATAATGAAAAAATCACATGCCAAGCTTCTCGGTGGTGCCATTTGCCTGATCTCAGGTCCGGTAATGGCAAGCGGTTTTGCCGTTTCATACCAGTCGGTGTCTGCCATGGGCACGGCTTACGCCGGTGCCGGTGTACTGGGTGAGGATGCTTCCAGTCAGTGGTTCAATCCTGCAACGATGACCCAGCTGGAAACCACGGAATTTTCAGTGCCAATTCATCAAGTCTGGGTGGACACGTCGTTTGAAACCGGGTCCGGAGGAACCTTTAACGGGTTGATCCCGCAGGCCGGCGCCGGTGCTGGCGATTTCGATGATGTGGAACCCTTTGTTGGTAGCCTGTTCATGGCGGTCCCCGTCAGTGATTCGATGACATTTGGTTTGAGTGTGCTTTCTCCGTTCGGCACCAAAATTGAATATGAGAGCGGCTGGGGTAATGCCTACGTCACACCGCCGCCTCCGGGCGGACTGGGGCCGGTCACGGCAGGGGATTTCTATGCCACGGAGTCCGACCTGAAGACCTTGAATATCAATCCTTCTCTGGCGATCCAGCTCTCGAACAGACTGAGCGTTGCATTGGGGCTTAGCTACCAGACTCTGGATGCGGACATTCGCAATGCGGCCACCCGTCTGGAGGGTGATGATGATGCCTTCGGATGGAATGTCGGGGCGACCTTCAGTGCCGATGACAACAACCACTTCGGCATCGCCTATCGTTCTGAAATGAGCTACGAGGTGGAAGGGGATATCACCTTCTCGAATGCCGGGGCGGCGCTGTCAACGGCCAGCGGCAGTCCGGTTGCTCCCGGACGTTATGCGGGTACGGCGGATATTGACCTGCCTGCTTCGCTGCAGCTGTCTTATGCGGGTGATCTGTCTGAACGAACCCGGTTGTTGCTGGGTGTGGAATGGACAGAATGGAGTTCTCTGGATGCTCTCGTGGTGGAAAGCCCAAGTCTCGCATTCAATCCCACTGAAGAGTTCGACTGGAACAATACGGTTCGCTACTCGCTGGGCATGAACCATGAACTGGCTGGAGGCACGGTGTTGCGGGTTGGCGTGGCCAAGGAGGACGCCACCCAGGGCACAGACAATCGTTCTGCCATCTCACCGGATTCGGATCGTGTCTGGGCGACGCTGGGGGCCGGTTTCTCTCCATCGGAGAACATGACCATTGATGTGGGCTATGCCCATATCTTTGTGGATGATGCTGATATCAACCGCGCAGACAAGGGGGGCCAGCTTAAAGGGACCTATGAGCTGGAAGCGGATGTTATCGGTGCCCAGCTGAACTACCGGTTCT
Source organism: Alcanivorax sp. (assembly GCF_017794965.1). NCBI lineage: Bacteria > Pseudomonadati > Pseudomonadota > Gammaproteobacteria > Oceanospirillales > Alcanivoracaceae > Alcanivorax > Alcanivorax sp. The sequence continues at coordinate 2,676,273 of NZ_CP051240.1, read as the reverse complement.
GATTCGAGCCGGCTGATGTGCTATAAGAAGAGCGGGCCAGACTGGCCCGCTTTTTTATGAGGTCGAGAATGAAGAGAACGGTATGGCTGGGTTTGCTGGCCGGGGTAATGCCACTGCAGTTATTGGCGGAAATTCCCCATAGTTATCGCGCCGAGCGTTGGGAAGGCAGCTTTCGGGTCATTGGCCTGGAAGGGCAAACCGTTTCCGGTGAGCGTGGTTCCAGCGTCGACATCACCGATGATGTGGGCTTCGGCTTTGACATGGCCTATAACCGTGATGAGCACCTGTCCCTGGGTTTTGCCCTGGAATGGCTGGAAACCGATTTCCGTTCTGACACCACCTCCGACGCCAACGGCAGTTTTGATGGTCGTGGGGAGCTGGAAATGACCACCATGAATCTCAACGCCACCTGGCACTTTGCCCGCAAGGCGCTGACTCCCTATGTGCACGGGGCGGTGGGGGCGACCTACCTGGACACCAACGTGGCCACCGGGCCCTCCGTGCCGGTGTGCTGGTATGACCCCTGGTGGGGGTACTATTGCGGGCTGGATACCCCAACCCTCAATGACACGGTGTTCAGCTATGAGGTGGGTGCCGGTTTGCGCCTGGACATGTCTGATACCGCCTTCATGCGCGCCGGTTACAGTCAGCAATGGCTGGACGTGGACCGTGGCGCTGGCACTGTGGATCAGGGATTGTGGCGTTTTGGCATTGGCATGCTGTTTAACTGATCATGCCCTGCGGCTGGCGGCCGGAACGGCTTAAAGCTGTGCCAGGATGGCCTCTGCCATGGCCTGGTAACCCCGGGCTCCGGGGTGGTAGCCATCCTGTGCCAGCAGGGCCGGATCATCCAGCGGGGGGTAGTAAAGGCTGAACAGGTTCTGGCTACTCCGCGCCAGGCTCTGATGTTGTTGATTGAGTAGCCGGGCCCGCCAGCCGAGCATCTGTCTCAATGGGGAGGGCAGGGCAGTGAAACGGTCCATAGGCGGCACGGCAAGCAGATAGACCGGTGCCCCGGGCTGTTGTGACTGCAAGTGTGTGATCAGCCTGGCCAATGCCGAGGCGTAATGTTTGCGCGGTGTGAGTCCGGTGGTGTCGTTCACCCCCATACTGATGAAGATGGCGTCCGCCTGCGGCGTTGGGGTGGCGGCCAGTGTTTTCTGCAGGGCATCCATGCGTATGCCGTTTACCCCCAGGGTATGCCAGCCCACCGTTTCCCCGCTTTGTTGATGGCGCAGTCGGGCCAGCTGGCTGGCCAGACCCTCCTGATGCGCCTCCACGCCCACGCTGGCGGCCGTGGATTCACCGATAACCAGCAGCCGCTTCGAGCATGCACCTTCGCCCCATTGGCCTTGCGCGGGGCCCTGCCCGTCCGGCAGTCGCACCGTGGTGCGACGGGTGTGCACCGCTTGCGCAAGGAGCAGTGGGGCGAGGCTGGCAAACCCCAGCCAGAAGGGAGCGTGCATCAGCCCACGAACATCTTTTTGGCCAGAGGCAGGCTTTTCACCCCGCCCACGGCGATGGTGGTGAGCAAGCCACCAATCATGGCGCCCACTACGCCACAGGTCATGATGTCCTGGCCGGTGAGGAAGAGCCCGGGAATGCGGGTCTTGGGTTTCAACCAGTCCTGCTCAAAGCGTTCCGGGGTGTGATCCAGGCCGTAAATCTCGCCTGTGCTATAGCGGCAGAAATAATCCGTAGAGAGCGGGGTGGAAAGCTCGTAATAATCCACCTTGCCGCGCAGGTGCGGCATTTTCTCGTACAGTTTTTCCAGCAGGCGCTGGGCGTAGGCTTCCTTTTTGGCCTCGTAGTCTTCTCCGCGTTTGCCCCAGGGCTTGTCCGCCCAGCTTTGGTACCACTCAAACGGCCCGGGGGCGACGATTTCGATGGTGGCCCGGCCGGGGTAGCGATCTTCGAAACCGGGATCCTTGGCAGAGGGGAAGGAAATGTAGGTGAGGGGGATCTCCTGGTTCTCCGGATCCTCCAGGAACGCTGCCACCTGGGTGGCGTGATCACTCCCCGGGTAAATCCAGAAATTGGTTTTCGGCAGCTTCAGGTTTTCGGCAGTATCCTGGATGCCAATGTAAAGGCAGACACTGGCCATGGAGCGCTGCACCTGGCCCAGCTTCATCTGGTAGAAGTCCTTGTGCGGGGCGCCGTCTGGCAGCAGAGGGCCGAAGGTGTTGAATACGCCGGCGTTGCTGATGATGGCAGGGGCATGAATGTCATTGCCGTCCGCCATGCGCACGCCCACGGCCTTGCCGTTCTCGACAAGAATTTCTTTCACATCGGCGTAGGTAAATACTTCACCGCCGCCTTGTTGGATCACCGGGATAATGGTCTTGGCCATTTCCGACGCGCCACCGATGGGATAGTAGCCGCCGTGCAGATAGTGGCGCGCGATCAGGGCGTGGATGATGAAACTGGATTCATTGGGAACCAGTCCGTTATCTCCCCACTGGCCTGTCAGGGCGGCAATGAGCTCTTGATTGCCGGTGAGGCTTTCCAGCACCTGCTGGGTGGTTTGATTGAGGAAGGCTGGCGCCTTGCGGCGGGCCAGGTGTCGGAACGGCCCTGCCAGCAGTTTGGGCAGCACCTTGCCCAGTGTCACGCCGGGCATGGCTTTGGCGACCTGGCTGAGGTAATCAAGATAGGTGTCGATGGCCTCCTCTTCGCCGGGGAACTGTTTTTTCAGTTCATCGGCAAAGTGCTTGGGGCCTGCGACCAGATCGATCTGGCGCTCGCCAATGAAGAGTCGGTCGTAATGGTCGTCCATGGGGGCCCATTGCAGCTGGCTGTCGGTGACATAGTCGAACAGCCGGCGGGCCATGGTGTGTTTGGCGCCCATGTCACCAATGTAATGCACGCCCACATCCCATTCGTAGCCATTGCGGTCATAGCTATGGGTGAAACCGCCCGCGGTATAGTGCTGTTCCAGCACCAGCACCTTCTTGCCCAGTTTGCTGAGACAGGCAGCTGCGGTGAGCCCGCCGATGCCGGAGCCGATGACAATGGCATCGTAGGGGCCGTCGAGACGGTTGGCGCGATAGCGACGGCCAACGCGGATAGTGCTGGGTTGTGGGCTGCTCATGGGGTGTCCTTATTGTTCTGTGAATGGGGTGGCGTGGCGATAGCACCATCCAGCAACAGGCTGGTAACGCCCTCGGCCAGATGGGGCTCGACATCCGCGGTGGGCAGATGGCCATCAATGCTCAGTTGTGACAGGCCGTGAACCAGGGACCAGGCGGTGGCGGTCATGAGGTCCAGTGGGGCGGGCTTGAGATAGCCCCGCTGGCGACCGTTGGCAATGGTGTCTTCCAGAACCTGAAAAGCGCCTTTGCCGGCCGCGTCCAGGCGTGGGTGGATGCCCAGGGGAAGCACACGCCCGCCAAACATCAGCCGGTACAGGTTGGGCTCATCCTGGGCAAAGGCCACATAGGTCAGGCCAATGCCGATCAGCGCCTGGCGTGAATCGCGCTGATCCACCTTCAGCAAGCGTTGACGTAGCCACTGGAAGCCGCTGATGGCCAGTTCGGCCAGCAGGCTCTCGCGGTCGGCAAAGTGGCGATACAGGGCCGGGGCGCTGACGCCCAGCTGTTTCGCCAGCGCCCGCAGGCTGATGGCACTGTCGCCATGCTCGCGCACAATGGTCATTGCCTGTTCATGGGCCTGCTGCTGCAGGTCGCCGTGGTGGTATGCGGTGCGTGCCATGTTGGTCCGTTGTATAAGTTAACAGTGTTAACATTGGCATGGTGAGAGTGTTGACGTCAAGCGCCTGTGGCGGAACCGATCAGGCGCCTTGGTCGAAGCCGCTGTAGATACCGTCTCTCTCCATACCCTGCAAGCCGTCTCTATGCGACTTGTGGGGTATATTTCTTTTGGTGCTTGATTACCCCATAGGCGATTTGCACCAGCTTGCGCATTGCTGCCACCACAATCACTTTACCTGTCTTCCCCCTGTCTTCCATGCGCCGTCTCAGTGCCCGGATATCGGGGTTGTGGGTGCATGCTGTGACTGCTGCCATGAACAATTTTCCCCGTACGTTGGCGCGGCCACCTTTGCGGATCTTTGTCGGCTTTCTGGAGTCGCCGGATTCATTGTGCACCGGCGTAATGCCCAGGAAGGCGGCACATTGCTTGGCTGACCGGAAGTCCCGACTGTGTATTAGCGACAGCAGCTCTCGGGACATCACATCGCCTACCGCAGTGATGCTCTCCAGCAGTGAGCGGTCCTGTTTCAGTTCAGGATGGCCATCAATGTGGTCATCGATGTCCTTTTTGAGCTTGCGGATCTCCTCATTCAGTGTCGCGATCATGTCCTGTATAGAGGCAATGACTCGCTCGCTTGACTGGTTGAATTCCGCTTTCTCAAGCCGGTTTTCTTCCCGCTGACGGTCTTTCTCCAAGGCCTCCAGACGAGCACCAAGCGCTCGTAACTGCCTGATCTCTGGCGCTTCCGGCTGCCATTTATGTAGTCGCTCATGCTTCTCTTTCACGTAGAGAGCCAGGCACAGCGAGTCGAGCTTGTCTGTCTTGCTTGAGAACCCTTCACTCTTGGCGAAGTCCCTGGTGCGCGCCGGATTGGCCACATACACCTGCAACCCAGCTTCATGGAGTGCGTAGGTCAGGTTCTCGTGATAAATACAGGTGGCTTCCAGCACCACATGAATCTCGGACGGCTCAGCACCGGTCTGCTTGAGCAGCCACTGCGCAACCTCGTGCTCCTTCCCGCGCCGATTCTGGAAAACCCGTGTTTTTACCTTCCGGGGATTGGCCTGGCGCAGCCAAAGTGTATCGAGGCTCTTTTTGCTGACATCAATTCCAACGAAGTGCATCTCTCGTGTCTTCCCTTGCTTATACGGCTTCATCCCGCGGAGGGGAGAGCCCGGATACCGTTCAGATTTAAGAGAATGGGTCGGAGCCAGGATCTACGTCACAGGGTCTATGCCCTCAGGAGCTTGTCAGGCTTTAACCCGACCCGTGAGTGCTGGTAGCTAATCAGCACTCGTGGAGAGATACAAGGAGCTTGCCTGCAAGCGATCCGAGCCCGGGCGAGGTAAGAAAGTTTCGAGTTACGAGAAGCGAGTTTCGAAAGGCAAAACCGGAAGTATCCAAATGTGTTCGGATTCTGATCTTCAAAATGTGTTTCTGGAATCCATACCTCGCTTAGGCTCGGATCGCTTGCAGGCAAGCTCCCACAGCAGCCACTAGTGAGTGTTTTACCGACGCAAAAAGGCCCGCCCGGGTACCGGGCGGGCCTTTTTGCGTCAGGCGTCAGGCGTCAGGCGTCAGGCGTCAGGCGTCAGGCGTCAGGCGTCAGGCGTCAGGCGTCAGGCGTCAGGCGTCAGGCGTCAGGCGTCAGGCGTCAGGCGTCAGGCGTCTAAGGCGCCGGATAGGGGAAGCGGGTGTGGATGGCTTCCAGGGCTTTCTCCAGATCCCGGTCCCAGGCCAGCTCTACGCTCTTCAGGTTTTCTTCCAGCTGTTCCAGGTGGGTGGCGCCAATGATGTTGCTGGTGACGAAGGGCCGGGTGGTCACGAACTGCAGCGCCAGCTGGGTCACGCTGATTCCGCGTTCCTCTGCCAGTTGGCAGTAGGCTTCGGTGGCGGCGATGGCCTGGGGGTTGGTGTAGCGGGAGAATTGCTTGAACAGGGTCAGGCGGGCCTTATCCGGCCAGGTGTCGTTGCGATATTTGCCGGTGAGCATGCCGAAGGCCAGCGGCGAGTAGGCCAGCAGCCCCACCTGTTCGCGATGGCTGATTTCTGCCAGTCCGACTTCATAGCTGCGATTAAGCAGGGAATAGGGGTTCTGGATGCTGACGGGGCGGGGTAGGCCGATCTTGTCTGCTTCATGGAGAAAGGTCATCAGGCCCCAGGGGGTCTCATTGGACAGCCCCCAATGGCGGATCTTGCCGGCATCCATCAATTGCTTGAGGCCGGCCACGGTGTCTCTGATGGCGATGCCGTCTTCGCCTTCACGGTGTTTGTAGCCCAGGCGGCCGAAATAGTTGGTGGTGCGTTCAGGCCAGTGCAGTTGGTACAGGTCGATGACGTCGGTCTGCAGTCGCTTGAGGCTGCCTTCCACGGCGCTGGCAAGGCTTTCGGCGGAAAAGCGAGGGCCACCACGGATGTGCTTGACGTAGTCGCCGGGGCCGGCGGCCTTGGTGGCCAGGATAATCTTGTCTCGATTGCCGGTTTTTGCAAACCAGTCACCGATGATGGTTTCGGTGCGGAACGACGTCTCCGGGCTGGCCGGTACCGCATACATTTCTGCGGTATCAAAAAAATTGATGCCGTAATCCAGGGCCCTGTCCATCTGGGCGTGGCCTTCCTCTGCGGTGTTCTGGCTTCCCCACGTCATGGTGCCAAGACAAAGGCTGCTGACCTCAAGGTCGGTGCGTCCCAGGCGACGGTATTCCATGTGCTGCTCCTGTTTTACTGTGACTTCATTCTGCGCGATGATAGGCGGCCAATCTGATCATGCAGACCTGCCATCCACAAGGGTGGAAATGGTCTTGACCATTGTTGGGCGCGACAATGCAACAAATCCCCCCTTTATAGCTTGTGTTCTTTGGGGGGCTTGGGTAGAATTCGCGCTCTCTTGCCCGGCGGAACTGCCGCCGGCGGGTGTTTACGACCCGTAACATATTGATTTTAGGGCAGAATTCCATGAAGACCTACAGCGCAAAACCGGAAAGCGTAAAGCGCGACTGGTATGTGGTAGACGCCTCCGGCAAAACGCTGGGTCGGTTGGCGACCGAAGTCGCAAGCCGTCTGCGCGGTAAGCACAAGCCGGAGTACACTCCACACGTCGACACCGGTGATTACATTGTTGTAATCAATGCCGAAAAAGTGGCCGTTACCGGTAACAAGGCTAACGACAAGATGTACTACCGTCACACCGGTTATCCGGGTGGCCTGAAAGAAGCCAACTTTGCGACTCTGCAGGCCGAGAAGCCTGAGATGATCATCGAGAAGGCTGTAAAAGGCATGCTGCCGCGTAACCCGCTGGGTCGCGACATGTATCGCAAACTGAAAGTTTATGCAGGCGCCGAGCATCCTCATGCTGCTCAGCAGCCGCAGCAGCTGGAAATCTAAGGGGTTTTAGACGATGGCAACTGTAGAAACCAACTACGGCACCGGTCGCCGCAAGACTTCTGCTGCTCGTGTTTTCCTGCGTCCGGGCAGTGGCAAGATCACCGTAAACGGCCGTCCGCTGGACGTGTATTTTGGTCGCAAGACCAACCAGATGGTTGTTCGCCAGCCGCTGGAACTGGTTGAGGCCACCGACAAGTTTGATGTGCTGGTTACCGTTAGCGGTGGCGGCAACAACGGTCAGGCTGGCGCCATCCGTCACGGTATCACCCGTGCGCTGATGGAGTACGACGGTGAGCTGCGTGGTCAGCTGCGTCGTGCCGGTTACGTAACCCGTGATGCTCGTGAAGTGGAACGTAAGAAGATTGGTCTGCGTAAGGCGCGTCGTCGTCCGCAGTTCTCCAAGCGTTGATACTTCCGGTCAACAGGTTCACAAAAAAGCCCAGCAATGCTGGGCTTTTTTGTGTCTAAATCAGGCGTTTAGGGTTTCAGGGCAGGGAATAACCGGTTGTCAGGTGTGGGCTTTTTCTTTACCATTTGCGCCGCCTTACTCCGCCCGTAGCACGAGGATGAGCCTCGTGTCCCGGACAAACCCCGAGCGTGGGATCTGAGGGGAGAATAACTCAATGAGCAACGACGGCGTAAACAGCAGCCGCCGCACGTTTTTGATCGGCCTGACCTCGGCAATTGGTGCTGCAGGTGCGGTCGGTGTGGCTGTTCCATTCGTAAAATCCTGGCAACCCAGTGCCAAGGCCAAGAATGCCGGTGCCCCGGTAAAGATTGATATTGGCAAACTGGAAGCCGGCCAGCGTGTGGTCGAGGAGTGGCGAGGTCAGCCCATCTGGGTTGTGCGTCGTACCGAAGACATGCTGGGCACATTGCCCAAGCTGGATGAAAACCTTCGCGATCCGAAGTCCGAAGCAGATCAGCAGCCGGACTACGCCCGGAACGAATGGCGTTCCATCAAGAAGGAATACCTGGTGCTGGTGGGCACCTGTACCCACCTGGGTTGTTCTCCCCTGTTCGAGGAGCAGCCTACCGTGGAACTGGAGTTCGGCGGTTTCTTCTGCCCCTGTCACGGTTCCAAATTCGATCTGGCCGGCCGCGTGTACAAGAGCGTACCGGCGCCGACCAATCTGGTGGTTCCGCCTCACTCTTACCTGAGCGAATCCGTCGTCATTGTTGGCTCTGAAGAAGGGGAGACCAAGGCATGATGGGAATGGTGAATCGCGTTGTCGATTGGGTAGATGCACGTCTGCCCGTAGTGGACGCCTACAAGCGTCACATGTCCGAATATTATGCGCCGAAGAACTTCAACTTCTGGTACTACTTTGGGGTGCTCTCCATCGTTGTACTGGTGAACCAGCTGCTCACCGGCATCTGGCTGACCATGTTCTTCTCTCCCAACGAAGGCTTTGCTTCCGTTGAATACATCATGCGTGATGTGGAGTGGGGCTGGCTGATCCGTTACATGCACGCGGTGGGCGCCTCAGCGTTCTTTGCCGTGGTGTACCTGCACATGTTCCGTGGCCTCATGTACGGCTCCTACAAGCCGCCGCGGGAGCTGGTGTGGATCTTTGGTATGTTGATCTACCTGGCGCTGATGGCCGAAGGTTTCCTTGGTTACGTGCTGCCCTGGGGCAACATGTCCTACTGGGGTGCCCAGGTAATCATTTCCCTGGCCGGTGCGATCCCGTTTGAACTGCTGCCCGGTATCAGCCCTGCTGACGCCAAGGAAATTGGCGAAGGCCTGACCACCTGGGTGCGTGGTGACTACCTGTTGTCCACTGCTACGGTGAACAAGTTCTTCGCGCTGCACGTGGTAGCCATTCCGATTGTGCTGCTGGCCCTGGTGGTGCTGCACATTCTGGCGCTTCACGAGGTGGGTTCCAACAACCCGGATGGCGTGGAAATCAAGAAGAACAAGGACGAGAATGGTGTTCCGGTAGACGGCATCCCGTTCCACCCCTATTACACCGTGAAGGATCTGCCGGGCGTGATCGTGTTCCTGATGATCTTCTCCGTGGTGATCTTCTTCTTCCCGGATGGCGGAGGCTACCTGCTGGAGAAGCCGAACTTCGAGCCGGCCAACCCGCTGAAGACCCCGGATCACATTGCCCCGGTATGGTACTACGGCCCGTACTACGCCATGCTGCGTGCCACAACCATCGACTTCATCATGTCTTCCAAGGCGTGGGGGCTGGTGGCCATGGGTGGTGCCATCGTGATTCTGTTCGTGATTCCGTGGCTGGACCGTCATCCGGTGAAGTCCATCCGTTATCGTGGAATCTGGAGCAAGATCTTCATGGCTATCTTTGTCCTGGACTTCCTGATGCTGGGTTATTTCGGTACCCAGCCAGCAACGCCTGGCAAGACCATGATGGCGCAGTTCGGCACGATTTATTACTTCAGCTACTTCCTGCTGATCATGCCGTTCGTACATAAATTCGAGAAATCCAAGCCGGTTCCAGAACGGGTAACGGGGGGACACTGATGAAGAAACTAGCGGTTATTCTTTTCAGCTGCCTGCCGTTGGTCGCGTTCGCGGCCGGCGGTGGCCATAACGAGTATGTGGTCAAGGCACCGGTGAACCTGCAGGATAAAGTCAGCCTGCAGAACGGTGCCAAGCTGTTCGTTAACTACTGCATGGGCTGTCACAGCCTGCAGTACATGCGCTACAGCCGCATGGCCGAGGATCTGGATATTTCCGAAGAGCTGGTGATGAAGAATTTGAACTTCACCTCTGACAAATTCGGTGACCAGATGGAAAATGCCATGCCGGAGGGGGCCGCCAAGAAATGGTTTGGTACCGCGCCGCCGGATCTGACCATGGTGACTCGCCTGCGGGATGCGGATTGGGTGTACTCTTACCTGATTAACTTCTACGAAGACGACTCTCGTCCGTTTGGCTATAACAACCACGTGTTCCCGAATGTGGGTATGCCCCACGTGATGGCGAATGTGGAAGCCGAGTTGGGTGAAGAAGGCTTCAAGGAAGCCATGGGTGACCTGACCAACTTCCTGACCTACACGGCTGAGCCTGTACGTCTGGAGCGTGAGCGTCTGGGTGTCTATGTGCTGGTATTCCTGGGTATTCTGCTAATCCCGGCCTACCTGCTCAAGAAAGAATACTGGAAAGACGTACACTGATTTTTCAGTAACGCTCCTTTCCAGCGATGAACAGGGTACCCGCGAAAGCGGTTACCCTGTTTCTGTTATAGATCACAAGTGGAGATGACTCGACAATGGGTGTGGTGACCAAGCGTTCCTCAATGACTTTTTTCTCTTCCCCGGAAGATCATTACAGCCACCGCGTGCGTATCGTATTGGCCGAGAAAGGGGTCACGGTAGACATTGTTGATGTGGACAGTAACAACAAGCCGGAAGATCTGGCTTCGCTGAACCCCTACAACGAAGTGCCCACGCTGGTTGATCGTGAGCTGACGCTCTATCAATCCACGGTGATCATGGAATATCTGGACGAGCGCTTCCCGCATCCGCCGCTGTTGCCGGTGTATCCGGTGGCCCGTGCCCAGAGTCGTCTGCTGATTCACCGCATTGAGCGTGACTGGTGTGCCCATGTGGACGCCATTCTGGCAGGTGAAGAGAAAGAGGCCAGCCTCAACAAGCGCCGCAAGGAGCTCCGTGAAGCGATTCTTGCCTGTGCGCCCATCTTCAGCGAGCTGCCGTTCTTCATGAGTGAAGAATTTACCCTGGTGGATTGTGTGGTGGGTCCGATCCTGTGGCGGTTGCCGGCCATGGGTATCGAGTTGCCGGCCAAGCAAGCCAAGCCGCTGCTGGATTACGCCGAGCGTCTGTTTGACCGTGATGCCTTCCAGGCCAGCCTGACTGACGCCGAGCGCGAACTGCGCAACCCGCTCTGATGAGTGAAGAGATGACCTCCAATCGCCCGTATCTGATACGGGCGATTCACGAGTGGATCTGCGATAACGGCCTGACTACCCATCTGGCGGTCAATGCGGTTTACCCGGGCGTGGAGGTTCCCCAGGACTTTGTCCAGGATGGTCAGATTGTCCTGAATATTGCTCCCCGTGCGGTCACGCACTTTGTGGCGGATAATGACGAGATTGCGTTTTCTGCCCGTTTTGGTGGTGTGCCCATGTCTATCCGGGTGCCGATCAATGCCGTGGTGGCCATCTTTGCCCGCGAGAATGGCCAGGGCATGGCGTTTGACCCCGTCGACCCGCCAGAGCCCCCAAGCACCCCGCCCGAGCCCGAAAAAAAGGATGACGGAAAAGGGAAGGTCAATCACCTCAAGGTGGTGAAGTAGGGCCGCGCGCGTCACGCAACAGGCAACACGCAAAAGCCCGCTCATTGAGCGTAATGCTGTTTAAGAAGTGGTTGGCTCTTCTTGTGGGAGCTAGCTTGCTTGCAAGCGAAGCCTTTGTGCCATGGCGCGCCATTCGCGTGCAAGCACGCTCCCACAGAAACATCGCGCTTAGGTGAACGGTATTGCGCTCATTGAGCGGGCTTTTTTGTTGGTGCGAGGCGGCTGGCGAGCTACGAGCTACGCTCGATTGGATAGGAAAACCCCAAATAGTTCCCCGGTTTGTGCATTGCTACGGAGCTGCTGTAGGAGCCTGCCTGCAGGCGATCCGAGCCTAAGCGAGGTAAGGATTCCAGAGGCTCGTTCAAAGATACAGGATGCCTGCGGCAACACACAAGGCCCGCTCAATGAGCGGGCTTTGTGTTTTGGTGTGAAGCTTTTGCGTGACGCGTGCTTCCGGCGCGGAGCGCCTAATCAATATATTCGATAATCTTCACGATCTTCTGCACGCCATAGACTTTTTGTGCCTGATTAACCGCGGCGTCTGCCTCGGCATGGGTGAGTAGCCCCATCAGGTAGACAACCCCGTTTTCGGTCACCACCTTGGTGCGCATGCCAACGGCTTCACCGTTGACCAACAGCCGGCTCTTCACTTTGCTGGTGAGCCAGGCGTCGTTGGTGCGGGCGAGGAAAGAGCTGCCTCCGGCAATCTCCAGTTCGTTGTGTACGTGCCGCACATGGCGAACCTGGGAGGCGATGTTGCCGGCCTGGCTCTTCAGGTCTTCACTGTCTACCTGTCCTGCCAGAAGAACGTTGCCATTGAAGCTGACCACCACAATGCGGGACTGATCCAGCGCCTCACTGGCGCGGGCAATATTAATGGAAACCTTGCGTTCGATGCTGCCATCTTCCCAGAAGGCCCCAAAGGTGCGAGAGCCGTGGTCCTGGTCGGTGGGCTGGTCGGACATGCCCTTGCTCAGGGAGACGCAACCAGACAGCGTCAGGCAGGCTGCCAGCAGGCAGCTCAGCAAAGAGAAACGAGTTTGCATAGTGGCTTACTGGCCTCCGAACAGTTGCTGGTCGATGTGGTCGCAGAGAGCGTGAATCACCAGCAGATGTACTTCCTGGATACGCGCAGTGGAGGTCGCCGGAACCCGGATTTCAATATCGTCAGGACCGTACAGATTGACCATCTCGCCGCCTTCCTTGCCGGTCATGGCGACGACGCGCATTTCCCGGTCATGGGCGGCCTGGATGGCCTGAATCACGTTGGCGGAGTTGCCGCTGGTGGAGATGGCGAGAAGAATGTCGCCGCTGCCCCCCAGGGCCCGGACCTGCTTGGAAAAGATCTCGTTGTAGCTGTAGTCGTTGGCGATGGACGTCAGCGTGGACGAGTCAGTGGTCAGGGCAATCGCGGGCAGGGCAGGGCGTTCCATCTCAAAACGATTCAGTAGCTCTGAGGAAAAGTGCTGAGCATCACCGGCTGAGCCGCCATTGCCGCAGGTGAGGATCTTGCCGCCGTTGAGCAGGCATTCGACCATGGCCTGGCCGGCCGCTTCAATGACCCCGGGAAGAACTTCGCCGGCCTTGGCCTTGGTTTCAATGCTTTCGGCAAACAACTGCCGGATTCGGTCCACGCTCATAAATACCTCAACTGGTCTTGTTCTGGTGCGGTGGCTACAGCTTATTCGCTGTAGAACGCATTTTGTATCCATTCATAACTGACAGAGCCGTCGATTGCCGGTTCCATACCGATCACATCAAAGCGGCAGGGGCGCTGCTGATGGGCGGGATGCCGGGCCAGATAGTCTCTGGCTGCCTGGATCAGGCGTCGCTGTTTGTGGTGATCCACGGAAGCCAGGGCCCCACCGTAGCTGCGCTGCTGGCGCCAGCGCACTTCCGTGAACACCAGGCAATCCTGATCGAGCATGACCAGGTCGATTTCGCCCTGGCGACAGCGATAGTTGCGGGTGACCAGGCTCAGTCCCTGCTGCTCAAGCCACTGCAATGCCGCCGCTTCCGCCTGGTCGCCCCGGGTTTGTCTACGGCGAGTTAGAAACGGCATTGCGACGCACTGGCAGGCTGTTGGCCGGGTTGCTGACCTGGGGCAGTGCCTTGGCTTCACCGCGCAGGAAGATGGCCCAGTCCAGCTTGCGAACCACCTGTTGGTCGCGAATCTGCAGGCGCCCGGTGGCACCCGGCAGTTCGCTGGACGGCAGGGTGTTCAGAAGATAAAGGCGACTCTGCAACCGGTAGGCATCAATCCCCATGGCATACAGACGCTCGTAGCGACCATGGCCATCTGGCCATTGTTCGGCAGCGACCTGGTGCAGGTCACTGTTCTGGTCACCGATGATCCAGGGCATGTCCACGAAACGGATACCGTTAAGATCCTGGTCCCGACGGGGATTGCTCTGCCCGCTGTAGATCAGCGACGTGGAGTATACCGGCAGGTCCTTGGCGTAGTGGAAGTTCAAAGCCGGTTTGACCTGGCGACCCTGGTTGGGGTTAGCGATCAGGAAAAGGAAATCCATGTCCTGGCGGCGCCGGGGCTGGATATCCATTTCCAGATTGGTGAAGCGGCTGACGGCCTTGCCACGCTGCTCGCTTTGCGCAACCAACAGCAGCTCCTCTACGGTCTCGCCGATTTCCGGGCCTTCTTGATAGGCGCGGGTCACGGTCACGGTGCCGTGCAGATTCTGCCATTCCTCGGCGAAAGCCTGTGCCACCCGTTCACCCCAATCCCCCTGGGGGTAGAGAATGCCGGCCTGGGTGCTGCCTTCATGGGCGCCCTGGCGGGCAATCTGGCGGGCTTCGTCTTCTGGTGCCAGGCCGAACTGGAAAAAATTCTCCGGCACCTGTTCGTTCTCTATGTAGTTCAGCGCCAGCGTGGTGGCGGGCAGGGTTCCCTGGGCGGCAATAGTGGCGGCCTTGTCTTTTGACAGTGGACCGAGCACAAAATCGGCGCCGTCGTTAATGGCTTGCTGGTACACCGCCAGAATGTTGTCCGGGCCGGAATCATAAAAACGCAGGGTGGGGGACAGGCTGTTCTGCTTTTGCTGGTAATGCGCTGTCATGATGCCTTCCTGCAAGGTCTTGCCCACATTCTGAAGCGGGCCGCTGGTCGGCAGCAGGATGGCAACCTGGCTTGGGCGTTGGCTGGCAGCTTCGCGCAGGGCATCCAGCATGGCGGGCACATCACCGATGGCGGGGTGAGTGCGCCACTGGGCGCTCCATTGGTCAAGCCGGGATACCTGGGCATCCAGGTCGGCGATGGGGTCACGGTAAAGTTGCGCCAGGGTGAGCCAGCCACGCAGGTCGCCACTGCTGTTCTGGATGGCGTCAGCCAGTTCCTGGGGCGAGAGCTGCATCAGCAGTTGCCAGATCATTTCATGGTTGTAGTCCTGATCCTGTTCATTGAGCAGGGGATGAGCCGCCACTCGTTGTTGCAGGCTGTCGCTCAGCTGACCTTCCATAGCCAGGGCATCGGCGCGCATCAGGTCCAGTTGTGCCTGCTGCTCCACGGGGTATTGCTGGATTTCATCCTGGTAACGGTTCAGCAGTTCCACCGCTGGGGTGGCATTCTGCTGGCTGAGGCTGGCGCGCCCACTGAGCAGGATCCATTGAAATCGCTTTTCGGGGTTGAGGGCGTCCGGGTTGATATCGCCGAGCAGTTGTTCTGCATCTGCAGCGCGTTGCTGCTGAAGGTATTCGGCTGCCCATGCGAGGGCGGTGTCGGTGCGCTGTTCCGGGCTGGCCAACGCCGCAATCTGGGCGCGGGCAGCAGACAGCGATTCCGGCGCCTTCTCCATGCCGGCGGCCTGCTCTACAGCAGGCGCGGTTGGCTGACCGGTGCGCGTCGGGGTGGACGTACAGCTGGCGAGAGCAAAGGTGGCTGCCAGTGCAACCCAGTATGCCTTTCTAAAATCCATGGCGTGAGGTTCGTATTACCAGAATGGAGCGGCTATTGTAGGCGCTTCGTAGTAGGGTCTCCAGCGGCCAGCCTTAAGGAAGTTCGACAATTATGAACTCTGTCTTGTATGTAGTAAGCACCCCCATCGGGAATCTGGATGATATTTCCCGTCGCGCCGTTGCCGTGCTGGAAGCGGTGGACTGGGTAGCGGCAGAGGATACGCGGCATAGCCAGCGTTTGCTCGACCAGTTGGGCCTGCGCAAGCGTATGATCAGTTGCCACGATCATAATGAAAATCAGCGCAGTGCAGAGCTTGTTCAGCGAATGCAAAATGGTGAAAAAGGTGCACTGATCAGTGATGCCGGGACGCCGTTGGTGAGCGATCCGGGCTATCGGTTGGTGCGCGCCTGCCAGGATGCGGGAATTCAGGTGGTACCCGTGCCGGGTGCGTCGGCGTTACTGGCCGCGCTGGCGGCAGCAGGGCAGCCATCAGACCGTTTTGTGTTCGAAGGCTTTATCCCGTCAAAGGGGGCGCCGCGTCAGCAGGCCATCGAACGCCTCGCCGCTTCTGAGATCACCAGCATTATTTACGAAGCCCCTCATCGGGTGCTGTCGTTTCTGGCGTCCCTGCGCGAGGTGGTTTCGCCGGAGCGTGAAATCACCCTGTGCCGTGAACTGACCAAACAGTTTGAAACCATCCGCCGCGGCCCGGTGGCGGAGCTGAGCGACTGGGTGGCCAGCGACAGCAACCAGCAGCGAGGAGAACTGGTGCTGATTCTCTCACCCTGCGAACAGGCTGCCGGCTGGAGCGACAGGGACCAGGCCCTGGCCAAACTGCTGCTGGCCGAACTCCCCGCGTCCCGCGCCGCCAAGATCCTGGCTGCGCATACGGGGATGAAGCGGCAGGAGGTTTATGCACTTCTAGAGGCAATGAGTGGCTGATCAGTGAACAGTTAACAGTGAATAGTGAACAGCGACGCGCTCCGGGTGTGCTGTTTGCTTCGGGCTTGGAGGCCGCGTCCAGCGATTGGGCGCGGCCTCATGTCTTTCAGGGAAAGAAAACCCGGCTCGCGCCGCTATTAACTGTTCACTGTTCACTGTTAACTGATTAAACTCGCCCCCGGACCGGTCAGACAGTCGCTGGCAGTGCTTTTCCCTGAAGGGCCTGCTGGAGGAAAGTCCGGGCTCCAAAGGGCAGGGTGCCAGGTAACGCCTGGGGACTTTACTGGCGACGGTAAAGTTACGGCTAGTGCCACAGAGAAGATACCGCCCGTTCCTTCTCCGGAAGGTTCAGGTAAGGGTGAAAAGGTGCGGTAAGAGCGCACCGCGCCGCTGGTAACAGCGGTGGCAGGGTAAACCCCACCCGGAGCAAGACCAAATAGGGATCCTGTGGCGTGGCCCGCGCTGGATCCGGGTAGGTTGCTAGAGGCTGATGGCGACGTCAGCCCCAGATGAATGACTGTCCACGACAGAACCCGGCTTATCGACCGGTCCACTTAATTCCAGGTTCGCCTTGCTCTTCAGGGCATGGCCTGACGGAAAGCTTCTGAACTGTGAATGACACGCAGAGGCTGCCTGACGCTTGATGCCTGACGCTCGACGGTAAATGCAAAACCGGCGTCAGGCGTTACCACGTCGCGAGGCACTGTGATTCTCTGGCTGGAGAAGCGCCATATTGATGCTCTTGATGTGTATCAAGGTGGCATCAATAGAAGTGAATAAACTGCACTCCCCGCTATCGGGATTTCCTGCCGGAGAGTGCTCTTATGTCACAGATCGATATCCTTTACAGCCGTGATGATCATGAGGTGCTGCGCTTTGCGGATCTGGTCTCCGGCGAAGGGGTGCAGGCCAACCAATTCTGCATTCGCCATGGCGAGCGTGCCGCGCTAATCGATCCCGGTGGGGACCTCACCTTTACCCCACTCAATATCGCCTTGAGTCGTCTGATCAAGCTGGAAAATCTGGAATACATTCTCGCCTCCCACCAGGATCCGGACATCATTGCCTCCCTGCCGCGTTGGCTCATGCACACCCCCTGCAAGGTTGTGGTGAGCCGGCTGTGGTCGCGCTTTCTGCCCCACCTGGCGTCTACCTACGAGATTGCCCGCATGGGTGAGCAGTTGCAGACGCGTATTCAGGGGGTGGGCGATCAGGGGGCGGTGCTGCCGTTTGGCGGTGACAGCCTGTGGGTATTGCCGGCGCATTTTCTCCATTCGGTGGGCAACTTCAGTTTCTATGATCCGGTCAGTCGCATCCTGTTCTCCGGGGATGTGGGCGCCTCCCTGGGCGGGGAGGAGGGCAGTGTGCAGGATTTCAATGCGCATGTGGACAGTATGCTCGGCTTCCATCGTCGCTACATGGCCAGTAACCGGGCCTGCCGCCTGTGGGCAGGCATGGTCCGCAAGCTGGACCCGGCCATGATTGTGCCCCAGCACGGGGGCTACTTCGGGGGCGAGCAGGTGGGCCGCTTTCTGGATTGGTTTTCGGGTCTGGAGTGTGGTGTGGATCTGTTGTCGGAGGTGGATTTCCGGATCCCGTCCTGAGGACGGGCTATTTGTAATAAAGGATGCGGTTAGTAATAACTAATTTGTCTAACACTTAAAGTGCTTTCTCACTAGCGCGTCCCAGCGCTCTGATTCGTCTCGAAACTCCCTCCGTTGGTCGTCTCCCGATTTAAGGGTTTGGCGCTTTTCATCGTCCTAACTTACTGATTCAGCTAGCAATTCTTTTACGTTTGCTGTGTGCGGTTTGCTTGACTTGGGCTTTGTTGTGGCCCTAGAGTGTCTCATTGTGGTGAAAAGTGGGAAAAAGTGGGTTTTTTGAAGCGGCAAGTGTCGCAAAGTGGGGCTCTTCGGAGCGCCCGGAAGGAACCGCTTAATAACGAGACAGAGGACGGCCAGTGTTTACTGGGAGCACATCACTCAATCTGGATGCCAAGGGGCGGCTCACCATGCCGACCCGGTACCGCGCTTCGTTGATCGAAGCCTGCGGCGGCCAGCTTGTGCTTACCCGTCACCCCTTTGATGAATGTCTGGCTCTTTACCCGCGCCACGAATTTACCGAAACCGCCAACAAGCTGTCCGCGCAACGGGACTCCAATCCCCAGGTGCGACAGCTGAAACGTCGTTTCCTCGGTCAGGCGGTGGAAATCGAAATGGACAGCAATGGCCGTTTGCTGGTGCCGCCGGAGTTGCGTGCCGCCATCGGTCTGGAGAAGCAGGCCATGCTCATTGGCCAGATGCACCGTTTCGAAATCTGGACAGCAGAAAGCTGGTCAGAAGAGGACGGCACCCTGGATCCGGAAGCCTTGCCGGACAGCGTGCAGGAGTTGTCTTTCTAATGACCGACACAGGGAAGCAGTACGAGCACCTGCCAGTCTTGCTGGAGGAGGTACTGGAAATGTGGTTCAGCCGTGGCGATGGATTTTACGTGGATGGCACCTTCGGGCGAGGTGGTCATAGCCGTGCGCTGCTGGCGAAGCTGGATGCCGACGGTCGGCTGACAGGCATTGACCGGGACCCCCTGGCGATTGCCGAAGGCGAGAAGCTGGCCGGTGAGGATAGTCGTTTCCAGATCAAGGCCAGCCGGTTTGATTGTCTGCCTGAGGTAGTGGCAGAGCAGGGCCGTCCCATTGATGGTCTGCTGCTGGATCTTGGGGTGTCTTCCCCGCAGCTGGATGATGCCGGGCGTGGCTTCAGCTTTCTGCGTGATGGGCCGCTGGATATGCGGATGGACCCCACCTCGGGCGAAAGTGCCGCTGAGTGGCTGGCCCGGGCGGAGGAAAAAGAGATTGCCGATGTGCTGTATCGCTACGGCGAGGAGCGAAAGTCACGCAGGATTGCCCGACGCATCTGCGAGACCCGCAAGGAGCAGCCCATCACTCGCACCCTCCAGCTGGCAGAGCTGATCCAGTCGGTGCTGGGGCGGGGTGAGCCGGGCAAGCACCCGGCCACGCGCAGCTTTCAGGCGCTGAGAATACATATAAACGGGGAGCTGGATGCGCTGAATGAAGTGCTGGAACAGTCCCTGGAGACGCTCGCCATCGGCGGGCGTCTCGCCATTATCAGCTTCCATTCCCTGGAAGACCGCATCGTGAAGCTGTTCATTCGCGATCATTCCGGCCGTGCTCCGAAAGGGCGTGGTGGTTTGCCGTTGGGGGATGAGTTGCCGCAGCGGCTGGAGCCGGTTGGCAAGGCGATTCGTGCCGGCAAGGCAGAGCTTAAGGTTAACGTGCGCTCGCGCAGTGCAGTATTGCGCGTGGCGGAGAAGGTGGCGTGACGGCGCCCTGGGCCATACGTGTCCTGGTGGTGCTGATTGCGCTGTCCGCGCTTGGAGTGAGCTACAGCGTCCATGAGGCGCGCCGGCTCACGGATGAAAGTCAGAAGCTGCAGCAGCAACAGACCCGGCTGGAAAGCCAGTGGAGCCAGTTGTTACTGGAGCACAGCACCTGGGGCAGCTATGCCCGGGTGGAGCGCCTGGCCAGAGAAAAGCTGGGCATGAAGTTACCGAAGACCGATGAGCGAGTGTTGATTCGACCATGAAGAACCGGGTCCGCAAGACACGGCAACCACACCTCCAGACCCGCTGGCGCTTTGTGCTGGCGTTCTGGGCGCTGTGTGCCTGTCTGCTGCTGGCCCGGGCGGTGGACCTGCAGGTGATTCAGCACGATTTCCTCGCGCATCAGGGCGATATCCGCAATCTGCGGGTGGAGCCGCTGGCCGCACATCGTGGTGTCATTCGTGACCGGTCGGGTCGTCCTCTGGCAGTAAGTACCCCGGTTGTCACCCTGTGGGTGAACCCCCGCGAAGCGCTGGCGCATCAGGATGCCTGGGCGCGTCTGGGTAACAATCCGGTGGTGAACCAGAAAGTGTTTGCCCGCAAGGTGCGCCGTCACGAGAGTCGTGAGTTTGTTTATCTGGAGCGTGGGCTGGCACCGGAAACCGCGAAGAAAGTGCTGGATCTGGATGTGCCGGGTATCCACTCGCTCACCGAGTACCGTCGCTATTACCCGGCGGGTGAGGTGTCCAGTCACGTTGTGGGCTTTACCAATATCGATGATCAGGGCCAGGAAGGCACTGAGCTGGCCATGGATACGCACCTGGAAGGCCACAGTGGCCGCAAGAAGGTGGTGCGTGATCTGTTGGGCCGGGTGATTCAGGATATCGAAGTGCTGGAACCGGCCGAGCCGGGCGAAGATGTGACCCTGAGTATCGATCTTCGCTTGCAGTACCTTGCCTATCGCGAACTGCTTTCTGCGGTACAGAAACACAAGGCGAAGGGTGGCAGTGCCGTGGTGGTGGATGTGCGCACCGGCGAGGTGCTGGCCATGGTGAACCAGCCTGCCTATAACCCCAATAACCGCGGCAACATGGACACGGCTGCCCTGCGTAACCGGGCAGTGACCGATCTGTTCGAGCCGGGTTCCACCATGAAGCCGTTCACTGTGGCGGCCGCGCTGGAAATGGGCATGGTGACACCGTCCACCACGATCAATACCCACCCGGGCACCCTGCGCGTGGGCAGCAAGACCATCCGTGATCACCGTGACTACGGGATCATTGATATCACAACCGTGCTGACCAAGAGCTCCAACGTGGGTACCAGCAAACTGGCCCTGGCCATGGATCAGCAGGCGTTGCCAGATTATCTGGAGCGGTTCGGCTTCGGCCAGGCTACCGGTATTGCTTTTCCGGGTGAAAGTGATGGTCTGTTGCCCCTGCGCAGCAAATGGCGCGATGTGGAACGTGCGGCACTGTCTTACGGTTATGGCCTGAGCGTGTCCGCCGTGCAGCTGGCCCAGGCTTACGCTGTGATTGCCAATGACGGCATGAAGGTGCCGTTGACCCTTCGCAAGGTGGAAGGGGTGCCTCGTGGTGAGCAGGTGGTGGGCCGGGCGGTCTCCCGTCAGTTGGTACAGATGCTGGAAACCGTGGTCAGTCGTGAAGGGACCGCAAGCCGCGCCCAGGTGCCGGGTTATCAGGTGGCCGGCAAGACCGGTACGGTGCACAAGGTGGTGGCGGGTGGTTATGCCGACGACAGCTATATCGGCCTGTTTGCCGGGTTGGCACCTGCCACAGACCCGCGCATCGTAACCGTGGTGGTGATTGATGATCCGCGCGGAGAAGCCTACTACGGCGGGCTGGTCGCTGCGCCGGCATTTTCCAATATTATGAGCGGGGTGTTGCGCACCCTGCATGTGCCGCCGGACCGGCCCGAAGGGCTGCTGGCGGGCACGCCGGAGTCGGAGGACCGTTCATGATGAGCCTCCAGCAACTCCTCCCCCATCTCAACCTGCCTGCCGATGTGGCAGGTATTGTCGTTTCCGGGCTACAGCTGGACAGCCGCCAGGTGCAAAGCGGTCAGGCCTTCGTTGCCGTCCCGGGAGTGAACAGTGACGGACGACAGTTTGTTGGTCAGGCGGTGGCAGCTGGTGCGGCTGCGGTGCTGGTTGATGCCGAGCAGGGGCCGTTTACGGTCGGCCTGGAACAGCAGGTTCCCTGTGTGCATGTGCCGGAGCTGGCTGCACAGGTGGGCGATATTGCTGCCCGCTGGTTCGGTGAGCCGGCTACCCGGATGGCGATTACCGGTGTCACGGGTACCAACGGCAAGACCAGTATCACCTGGTTCCTGCGCGATGCACTGAATGCGCTGGGTCATCGTTGTGCGCTGGTGGGCACACTGGGTGTGGGGCTCAAGGGTGAGGAAAAGCATACCGGGCATACCACCCCCGACCCGATCACCTTGCAGGCCTCACTGGCGCAGGCCCGTGGGGCCGGTGCAGATCACGTGGCCATGGAAGTGTCGTCCCATGCGCTGGATCAGGGACGGCTTGGCAGCACCGTTATAAGCACGGCCGTGTTCAGTAATCTGAGCCGGGATCACCTGGATTATCACGGTGATATGGAGTCTTACCTGGCGGCGAAATCGGTGTTGTTTTCCCGTGATGGCGTGCGTTTGGCGGTGGTGAATTGTGATGATCACGCTGCCAGTTCCCTGCTCAGCTGTCTGGCGGATGGCGTGCGTTGCGTCACCTTCGGCGCTCAGCAAGGGGCTACCGTGCGTTGCGATCAGGTGGCCTACCATGCCGATGGCCTGGCTGCCACGCTCAATGTGGCCGGTGAGGCGGTCCCCGTGTCGTTGCCCCTGTTCGGGCCGTTCAACCTCAGCAACCTGATGGCGGTGGCGGCCATTCTGCATGGCCAGGGCGTGGATAACGCTTCTCTGGGCAAGGCGCTGGCGGCGGTGACCCCGGTTCCGGGTCGCATGGAACCTGTCAGTGCCGGGCAAGGTCCCACTGTGATCGTGGATTATGCCCACACCCCGGATGGCCTAGAAAAAGCCCTGCAGGCCTGCCGTGCCCACTTTGATGGCGCCCTCTTCTGCATTGTGGGTTGTGGCGGCGATCGGGACACCGGCAAGCGTCCGCAGATGGCGGCAATCGCCGAGCAGTTGGCTGATGTGGTGGTGCTGACCAGCGACAACCCGCGCAATGAAGACCCGGACACCATTATTCAACACATGCAGACCGGACTGACCTCCCCTGACAAGGCCGGAGGCAAGGGGCATGAGGATTATCAGGAAATTAACGGCGTGCGCCATCCCAGCGATGACCGCGAACTGGCACGTAATGCCTTGAGTGCACTGGGAGGTGGCCAATGATGTGGCTGTCCCGGATCGCTCAGTGGACCGGCGGCGAGCTGGTGGGCGATGACGTGCAGATCAGTGCGGTGGTAACCGATACCCGTGCCATGCGTCCCGGCTGCCTGTTTGTGGCCCTCAAGGGGGAGCGTTTTGATGCTCACGATTTTCTTGCCCGGGCGGCAGAAGAGGGGGCGGTGGCGGCACTGGTGGATCGTGATCAGGACCAATTCGCCAATGCGGTAAAAGTGGCTGATACCCGCCAGGGGTTGGGCAGGCTAGCCAGCGGCTTTGCCGACCAGTTCACCCATGACCGCCTGGCGGTGACCGGTAATGCCGGCAAGACCACGGTGAAGGAAATGGCTGCCGCCATGCTGGGGCCAGACACCCTGGCCACTGCGGGTAATTTCAATAATGACATTGGCGTGCCGCTGACCCTGTTACGGCTGGGGCCCGAGCATCGCCATGCGGTGATCGAGCTGGGCGCCAATGCGCCGGGAGAGATTGCCTGGACCAGCGCTCTGGTCAAGCCACGGGTGGTGCTGGTGACCAATGTGACCGGGGCGCATCTGGAAGGCTTCGGTTCAATGCAGGGCATTGCCAATGCCAAGGCGGAAATCTTCGGCGGCTGTCAGCCGGGTGGTCAGGCGATCATCAATGGGGATGACCGCTTCGCTGATTTTTTTGCGGGTGAGGCCGAAAAAGCAGGGCTGCGGGTGATTCGCATCAGCACGATGGCCCCGGCGGATCTGTACGCCGAGGACATTGTGCTGCAGCAGGACAGTGCCCGCTTTGTGCTGCAGCCTTCCGGACATGAGGTCGCCGTGCCGTTGGCAGGAGCGCATCAGGTCAACAATGCGTTGATGGCCATTGCCGCCGTGCAGGCGTTGGGGCTGTCGCTGGATCAGGCATTGCCCGGGCTGGCCCGGCTCAAACCGGTTCCCGGCCGCATGAATCTGCATCCTGTGGGCAAGGGGCTGCTGGTCGACGACAGCTACAACGCCAACCCCGGTTCAGTGCGTGTCGCCATCGATTGGCTGGCTGCACAGCCCGCGCCGCGCATGCTGGTGCTGGGCGCCATGGGGGAGCTGGGTCCTCAGGCCGAGCGCCTGGTTGAGGAACTTGGCGGCTATGCCCGGGAAAAAGGATTGGAAAAACTGGTTGCCATGCGCGGCGCGCAGACGGCGGCCATCGGCTTTGGCGATGCAGCACTGATCGCTGACGACCATCAACAGGCAGTGGACTGGAGTGCCCCGGTGCTGCAAGCAGGCGGCACCGTGTTGGTGAAAGGTTCGCGCACGGCCGGAATGGAAGCGGTTGTGAAGCGACTGACACAGGGCGAAAGCCCGCAGACACACAATGAGGGGGCTCACTGATGCTGCTCTGGCTGGCCGAATATCTGGCCCAATTTCATAACGGGTTTCTGGTGTTTCAGTACATCACCCTGCGCGGCATTCTCAGCGTGCTGACGGCACTGTTCATCGCATTCTGGGTGGGGCCGATCATGATCCGCAAGCTGCAGGAAAAGCAGGTGGGGCAGGCGATTCGTGATGATGGTCCCAAGAGCCATCTGAGCAAAGCCGGGACCCCCACCATGGGTGGCGCGCTGATACTGGTAGCGATCGTGATTTCCACCCTGCTGTGGGCAGACCTGAGTAACCGGTTCGTGTGGATCACCCTGGGCGTACTGTTCATCTTTGGCGCTGTGGGCTGGGTAGATGACTGGCGCAAGGTGGTGGAGAAGAACCCGCGTGGTCTGCCGGCCAAATGGAAATACCTGTGGTTGTCCGTGGGCTCTTTCGGTGCCGCCTTTGCCCTGTTCTTTACTGCACAGAGCCCGCCAGAGACCCAGCTGATCGTGCCGTTTTTCAAGAACGTGGCCATCAACATGGGCTGGTTCTACATCGTCCTGACCTACTTCGTGATCAACGGCACCAGCAATGCGGTGAACCTCACCGATGGGCTCGATGGTCTGGCCATCATGCCCACGGTGCTGGTGGGCGGGGCGTTGGGCATCTTTGCCTATGCCGGCGGCCACACTGAGTTTGCCACCTACCTGCAGATCCCTTACGTGGCGGGTGCCGGTGAGCTGGTGATCATTTCTGCGGCCCTGTGTGGTGCCGGTCTCGGCTTCCTGTGGTTCAACGCTTACCCGGCCCAGGTGTTCATGGGCGATGTGGGCGCACTGGCGCTGGGCGCGGTACTGGGCGTGATGGCAGTGATTGTCCGCCAGGAAATCGTGTTGTTCATCATGGGCGGGGTGTTCGTGATGGAAACCGTTTCAGTGATGCTGCAGGTGGGGTCGTTCAAGCTCACAGGCCGGCGCATCTTTCGCATGGCGCCGATTCATCATCACTTTGAACTGAAAGGCTGGCCGGAACCGAAGATCATCGTTCGGTTCTGGATCATTACCGTGATTCTTGTACTGGTGGGTCTGGCGACCCTGAAGATTCGATAAGGAACTGACCGAGCATGGCGAAAGACGGCTTTGATCTGGTTATTGGCCTGGGTGTTACCGGGCGTTCCGTGATCCGTTACCTGACGGATCAGGGGATGCCTGTGCGTGCGCTGGATACCCGTGCCGAGCCTGCCGGTCTTGAGGCCCTGCGGTCTGATTTTCCGGGTGTGAAGATTCATACCGGCGGTTTCAAATCCGGCTGGATGAAGAAAGCGTCTCGCCTGATTGTCAGCCCGGGCGTGGCCGTTGCCACGCCGGCCATTGCGGAACAGATTGTGGCTGGCAAGGAAGTCATCGGCGATGTGGAGCTGTTTGCCCGCGCGGCCAGCGAACCGCTGGTTGCCATTACCGGTTCCAACGCCAAGAGCACGGTGACCACCCTGCTGGGCCAGGTGGCCGAGGCCTGTGGCATGAATCCGGGCATTGGCGGCAACCTGGGCGTACCGGCACTGGATTTGCTCAATGATGATGCCCGTCTGTACGCCCTGGAGCTGTCCAGCTTCCAGCTGGAAACCACCTACAGTCTCAGTGCCGACGTGGCCACTATTCTCAATGTGTCCCAGGATCATCTGGACCGCTATGCCAGCTTTGCCGATTATCTGGCGGCCAAGCAGCGCATCTATGACGGCTGTCAGGTCGCAGTGTGGAACCGGGATGATCTGGCAACCCGTCCGCCCGAATCGGTGCCGCGCCAGGTGACTTTCGGCGCGCACCCTGAAGCGGATTATCGTCTGGATAGCGACAACGGCGTGCTGCTGTGCCGCGGCCAGCGTCTGCTGGCACTGGATGAACTGGCGCTGACCGGGCACCACAACGCTCTGAATATTCTCGCGGTGCTGGCCATCAGCGACGCCCTGTCTCTCAATCGCGACAAGGCGCTGGCCACCGTCAAGGCCTTTACCGGTCTGGCCCATCGTTGCCAGCTGGTTGCCGATCATGGCGGCGTGCGCTGGTTCAATGATTCCAAGGCGACCAACGTGGGGGCCACCCTGGCAGCGCTCACCGGCATCGGTGAAAGCATTGAAGGCAAGGTGATCCTGATTGCTGGCGGGCAGGGCAAGGGCCAGGACTTCTCCCCGCTGGCGGAACCGGCCCGGCAGTACCTGCGTGCCGGCCTGCTGTTGGGTGAAGATCGTACCCAGCTGGCCCAGGGTATGTCCGCGGCGCCCTGTGAGCTGGTGGCCGACATGCAGGCAGCAGTGGAGCGTGCCTTCGCGCTGGCCCAACCCGGCGATGCGGTGCTGTTGTCGCCGGCCTGTGCTTCCTTTGATATGTACAAGGGCTTTACCCATCGCGGCGATGATTTTACTGCCCGGGTCCAGGAGGTGTGCCATGACTGAGCGCATGATCCTGAAGCTGGATAGCCGTGGGGTGGACAAGCCGTTGCTGTGGACGGCCATCGGTCTGGCGCTGGCGGGGCTGGTGATGGTGTCTTCTGCCAGTCTGCAGATTGCGGAAACCCGCCTGGGTGACCCGTTCTACTATGCGCTGCGCCATGGGATCTATCTGGCTCTGGGGCTTGGGGTGGGCGCTTTTGTTTATTATGCGGTGCCGCTGGCCCTGCTGGAGCGTCTGCGTTTCGCGATGTTGCCCATCGCGCTGGTGGTGTTGGTGCTGGTGTTCGTTCCCGGGCTGGGACGCACGGTGAATGGCTCCACGCGCTGGATTGCCCTGCCGGGCCTGACCATCCAGGCCTCGGAAATCGTCAAACTCTGTTTTGTTCTTTACCTGGCCGGTTATGTGGCTGAGCGCAAGGCGGCTCTGGAAACCCAGTGGAAGGCCTTTCTGCTGCCGCTGGGGCTGCTCGGGGTGCTGATGGTCCTGTTGTTGCTGGAGCCGGATTTTGGTGCGGTCGTGGTGCTCGGGATTACCGCCATGGGCATGCTGTTCCTGTCTGGTGTGCCTACCCTGCGCTTTCTGCTGATCGGCCTTGCGGCTGTGGCACTGGGTGCGCTGGTGGCGGTGGCAGAGCCTTACCGGGTGGCACGTCTGATGACCTTTACCGACCCCTGGGCTGACCAGTACGGTGCCGGCTACCAGCTTACCCAGAGTCTGATCGCTTTTGGCCGCGGTCACCTGACCGGCGTGGGGCTGGGTAACAGCGTGCAGAAACTGTTCTACCTGCCGGAAGCACACACCGACTTTGTCTATGCGGTGATGGCGGAAGAGTTGGGGCTGCTGGGCAACATTGCCCTGATTAGCGGTTTTATTCTGCTGGGCTGGCGTGTCTTCCGCCTGGGGCACTCCCTGGAAGAGCGCGGTTTCCTCTACCACGCCTATTTGGTGTACGGCTGCGCGTTTGTGTTCTGTTCCCAGGCCTTTATCAATCTGGGCGTAAACATGGGCATGCTGCCCACCAAGGGGCTGACCCTGCCGTTTATCAGTTACGGCGGCTCTTCGTTGCTGATCTCCGCCGCCATGGTCGGCATGATCCTGCGCGCAGGTGCAGAAGCGGAACAGCTCAAGGCCAGAGGGAGGGCAGCACGATGAGTACTGTCCTGATCATGGCCGGGGGTACCGGCGGGCACGTTTTTCCGGCGCTGGCGGTGGCAGACCAGCTGCGCGAGCGAGGGTTCGACATTCTCTGGCTGGGTGCCGAGCACGGCATGGAAGGCAAGCTGGTGCGTCGTCACGGCTATGAAATTGCTGAACTGGCGGTTTCACGGCTGCGTGGTGGCGGCCTGAAGCGCAAGGTCGCTGCCCCCTTCAATCTGCTGCGTGCGGTGCTGCAGGCCCGCCAGCTGATCCGTCAGCACAAGCCCGTGCTGGCGGTGGGCTTTGGCGGCTTTGCCAGTGGCCCTGGCGGACTGGCCGCCCGCCTGTGTGGCGTGCCGGTGGTGGTCCATGAACAGAATGCGGTGCCCGGTCTCACCAATCGTCTGCTGTCGAAAATGGCCACGGTGACCCTGGAAGGGTTCGATGGTGCCTTTGGTCAGCGTGATGCCTGCTGGGTGGGCAACCCGGTGCGTGCCGAGATTGCTGCCATTGCCGAGCCTGCGGGCCGCTACGCCCGCCATCAGGGAGGCCTGCGTGTGCTGGTCATCGGTGGAAGCCAGGGGGCGTTGGTACTGAATCAGGACCTGCCTGAATTGATGCTGGCGGTACTGGGCAAGGAGATTCAGGTACGTCATCAGTGCGGCGCAGGCCGGACCGGTGAAGCGGCACCGGTCTACCAGGCCCTGGGCGTAGATGCCCAGGTGAGTGAATTTATTGATGACATGGCGGAAGCCTACAGCTGGGCGGATCTGGTGATCTGTCGGGCAGGGGCGCTGACGGTGGCAGAAGTGGCGGCGGCCGGTGTGGCGGCCCTGTTCATTCCGCTGCCCACCGCGGTGGATGATCACCAGACATTGAATGCCCGCTGGCTGTCCGACAAGGGTGCGGCCCTGTTGCTGCCCCAGCGGGAACTGAGCGCAGCCAGTCTGGCTGCGACCCTGAAACCGGTTGCAGAACGGGGTGCGTTGGCGCAGATGGCGCAACGGGCCCGTGAGCAGGCCGTGGCCGACAGCGCAGAGCGGGCGGCCACCCTGTGTCAGGAGGTGGCCAATGGCCGATAACGACAACATTCATATCGTGCCGGAGATGCGCCGCATCCGTGGTATCCATTTTGTGGGTATTGGCGGTGTGGGCATGTGCGGGATTGCTGAGGTGCTGGCCAATCAGGGCTATGCCATCAGCGGCAGCGACATCAAGGAATCCGCCGTGGTGGCGCGTCTTCGCGGCCTGGGTGTGCGGGTGGAGATCGGTCACCGTGCCGGCAACATTGATGGCGCGGATGTGGTGGTCACCTCTACTGCCGTTAACACCGAGAACGTGGAAGTGGCCGAGGCGCATGCGCGTCGTATCCCCGTCGTTCCCCGTGCCCAGATGCTGGCGGAGCTGATGCGTTTCCGCCACGGCATTGCGGTGGCAGGGACCCACGGCAAGACCACCACCACGTCCATGACGGCGGCCATTATGGCCGAGGCCGGCCTGGATCCCACCTTTGTGATTGGAGGCCGACTCAACAGTGCCGGCACCAATGCGCGTCTGGGACAGAGCCGTTATCTGGTGGCGGAAGCGGACGAGTCCGATGCCAGCTTCCTGCATCTGCAACCCATGAGTGCCATTGTGACCAATATCGAAGCGGATCACATGCACACCTACGGTGGTGACTTTGCCCAGCTGGAAAACACCTTTATCGAGTTTCTCCATAATCTTCCCTTCTATGGCGTGGCCGTAATGTGTGTGGACGACCCGGTGGTGCGCAAGCTTCTGCCGCGGGTCAATCGGCAGGTGATCCGATACGGTTTCAGTGAAGATGCGGATTTGCGTGCCGAGAACGTGCAGCAGCAGGGAATGACTACCACGTTCCGGGTGGTTCGCAAGGAAGGGAAGCCGCTGGATATCAGCCTCAACATGCCGGGCAGACACAATGTGCTGAATGCCCTGGCCTCCATTGCCGTGGCAGCGGATGAAGGAGCCGACGATGACGCCATCATCCGTGGCCTGAATAACTTCACCGGCGTGGGGCGTCGTTTTGATGTGCAGGGCGAATATCACTTTGAGGGCGGCAGCGCGACCCTGGTGGATGATTACGGTCATCACCCCAGCGAGGTGGCGGTGACCATTGATGCGATTCGTGCCGGCTGGCCGGGCCGTCGTCTGGCCATGCTGTTTCAGCCTCATCGTTATACCCGTACCCAGGATCTGTACGAAGACTTCGTGGAAGTGCTCTCCGGGGTAGATGTGTTGCTGATGCTGGAAGTGTACGGTGCCGGCGAAGACCCGATCCCCGGAGCGGATGCCCGGGCCTTGTGTCGCAGTATTCGCAAGCGGGGTCGAGTAGAGCCGGTGTTTGTGGATGATCCGGCCAAGCTGGCCGACATTCTCGCTACCCAGTTGCAGGACGGTGACCTGTTGGTAACTCAGGGCGCCGGGAATGTGGGGGCCATTGCCAAAGACCTGGCTGAAAAAGGAGGCGCCAAGCGTGGATAAGGTGCTGCTGAAACAGAAACTGGCCAATGTGGGCCGGGTAGCGGTACTGGCCGGTGGCAAGTCTGCCGAACGTCCGGTGTCCCTGAAGAGTGGGGCAGCGGTGCATCAGGCGCTGCGTAATCTGGGTGTCATCGCCGAACTGGTGGACCCTTCTGAATCCAGCGTCGACGCGCTCAAGGGGTTTGATGCCGCCTTTATCGCCCTGCATGGCCGCGGCGGTGAGGACGGGGTCATTCAGGGCGTTCTCGAGCATCTCGGCATCCCCTATACCGGTTCAGCGGTGATGGCGTCCGGCATTGGCATGGACAAGGTTCGTACCAAGCAGTTGTGGAAAGGCGCGGGGCTGCCCACGCCAGCGTTTTACGTTGCCGGCCGCGATGATGCGGAGCTGGGTTTTCCGCTGATGATCAAGCCGGCACATGAAGGCTCCTCCATTGGCATGGCCAAGGCGGATAACGCCGAACAATTGGCGGCAGCGCTGGCCGAGGCGGGCAAGTTTGATTCTGACGTGCTGGTGGAAGCCTGGGTCAACGGTCCGGAATACACCGTGGCGGTTTTGGGTGATGAAGCGCTGCCAGCCATTCGCCTGAAAACGCCCCATGCCTTTTATGACTTTGAGGCCAAGTATCAGTCAGACAGCACCGAATACCTCTGTCCGGCCGGTCTGGATGATGCGGATGAAGCCGCGATTCGCGAGCTGGCGCTCACCGCTTTCCGGGTAGCGGGCTGCCGCGGCTGGGGTCGGGTGGATGTAATGCGCGATGAGCAGGGCAGCTGGCAGCTGCTGGAAATCAATACGGTACCGGGGATGACCGACCATTCGCTGGTTCCCATGGCTGCCAAGGCCACGGGCCGGGACTTCGAGGCATTGGTGGGCGAAATCCTGTTGCTGGCATTGGAGAGTCACCGTGGCTAAAGCAGCCGTCACGCCGCGCGGCGCCCGGCGCAAGCCGGCGAAGCCCGCTGCTGTGCCGCTGCGTGACAGGCTGGCTGCCGCTGTGCCATGGATGCTGGTGGGCACTGTGGCGATGGTGTTGCTGGTCGCAGTGATCTACCTGCCCGCCCTCCTGGATGGTTACCCCATCCGCAAGGTGGGGGTGGATGGTGTGACCGACGTGCGTCGCCAACAGCAAATTCAGACCGCACTGGCTGCACTGGTGCGGGATGAAAATTATTTTTCCGTGCCGCTGGAAGACATCTACCAGCAGGCGCAGGGGCTGAGCTGGGTAGAAGGTGTTTCCGTACGCCGCCAGTGGCCCGACACCGTGGTGCTCACGGTCAGTGAGCGTCGTCCGGTGGCCGTATGGAACGAGACGGTGCTGATTTCAGACAGTGGCGAACCGTTCAAGGCACTGAAGCAATACGATCTGACGGGCCTGCCGCATCTGAATGGCCCGCAGCAACGGCTGGAGGAAGTCATGGGCTTCTATCACAGCATGGGCAAGATGCTGGCGGGTGTGGATCTGGGCATTCGCAGCATGGACGTCAACGCACGGCTGACCGCGCGGCTGACGCTGGATAACGACATGCAACTGGTGGTCGACCGTGAGCACTACACCACCAAACTTCGCCGCTTTGTGCGGCTTTATCGGGGTGTGCTGAGCACGGACAGTCGCCAGGTGACCCGCGTGGATCTGCGGTATGCAGATGGCATGGCGGTGACCTGGGGCGAGCAACAGGAGAAAGGGTGACATGGCAACTGCAACTGAAAACATGATTGTCGGACTCGACATTGGCACCTCCAAGGTGGTGGCCATCGTCGGTCAGACATCTGCCGATGGCACCATGGAGATTGTGGGGATCGGTTCTCAGCCCTCACGGGGCATGAAAAAGGGTGTGGTCGTGGATATCGAAGCCACTGTGCGCTCCATTCAGCGTGCCGTGGAAGAAGCCGAGCTGATGGCGGGCTGTCACATTCATACCGTCTACGCCGGTATTGCCGGTTCTCATGTGCGCAGCCTGAATTCCCACGGCATTGTGGCCATCCGCGATCGCGAAGTGGCCCAGGCGGATATCGACCGGGTGATCGACGCAGCCCAGGCGGTGGCCATTCCTGCGGATCAGAAGACCCTGCATGTGTTGCCCCAGGAATACGTGGTGGACAACCAGGAAGGGGTGCGCGAGCCCATCGGCATGAGCGGTGTGCGTCTGGAAGCCAAGGTGCACCTGGTGACCTGTGCGGTGAATGCCGCCCAGAACATCGAGAAATGTGTGCGGCGCTGCAATCTGGAAGTGGATGACATCATCCTTGAACAGCTGGCCAGTGCGCATTCCGTGCTCACCGAGGATGAACGAGAGCTGGGCGTGTGCATTGTGGATATCGGTGGCGGCACCACGGATATCGCCATCTTCACCGAAGGGGCGATTCGTCATACCGCCAATATTCCGATTGCCGGTGACCAAGTGACCAACGACATCGCCATGGCCCTGCGCACCCCCAAGCAGCATGCCGACGAGATCAAGATCAAGTACGCCTGCGCCCTGACCCAGCTGGCCGGGGCGGATGAAACCATCAAGGTACCCAGCGTGGGTGATCGTCCGCCGCGCACTCTCAGTCGCCAGAATCTGGCGGAAGTGGTGGAGCCCCGTTACGACGAGCTGTTCACCCTGGTGCAGGCGGAGATCCGCCGTTCCGGTTACGAGGACCTGATTCCCGGGGGCATCGTGCTCACCGGGGGCTCCTCCAAGATCGAAGGGGCGGTGGATCTGGCCGAAGAAATTTTCCACATGCCGGTTCGGCTGGGCAGCCCGCAGGGCATTTCCGGCCTTACCGACGTGGTGAAGAACCCGATCTATTCCACCGCGGTGGGCCTGCTGCTGTACGGCCAGCGGATGGAAAAGGAAGGAGGCAGCCCCCGCGCACAAGCCGGAGGCGGCCAGGTGGACTGGCTGGAGCGCTTCAAGAGCTGGTTCAAGGGCAATTTTTAAGGGGCGCCGGATGCCGGACGCCCGAAGCTGGACGCTAAAAACCGGCGGCAAAGCCGCCAAAGCGTCAGGCGTCGAGTATCAGGCATCCAGCGTCTATTGAGCGCAAGCGGCGGTTCCGGGCCGCGGTAACACCACCGGGACACTTCGACGTGAAACAAGTAGTAAACAGGGATGAAAACGGGAGATTAACCATGCAATTCAAATTGGAAGACAGCGTCCCTCATGGCGCAGTAATCAAGGTAGTAGGTGTCGGTGGCGGCGGTGGTAACGCCGTGGATCACATGGTGCGTTCCGGTGTGGAAGGGGTGGATTTCATCTGCGCCAACACCGATGCCCAGGCACTGCGTAATGCCCAGGCCAAGACCGTTATCCAGCTGGGTAGCCAGGTCACCAAGGGGTTGGGTGCCGGTGCCAACCCGGAAATTGGTCGCCAGTCTGCGCTGGAAGACCGCGATCGCATCGCCGAGCTGCTGGACGGTGCCGACATGGTATTCGTCACCGCCGGCATGGGTGGTGGTACCGGAACCGGTGCGGCCCCGGTGGTGGCTGAAATCGCCAAGGAGCTGGGTATCCTGACCGTGGCGGTGGTCACCAAGCCGTTCCCGTTCGAAGGCAAGAAGCGTATGCGCTCTGCCCAGGAAGGCATCGAGGAGCTGAAAGAACACGTTCACTCCCTGATCACCATTCCCAACGAGAAGCTGCAGTCCGTACTGGGTGGTTCCACCAGCCTGCTGGATGCCTTCAAAGCCGCCAACGACGTACTGCAGGGGGCTGTTAAGGGCATTGCTGACCTGATTGTTCGTCCCGGCATGATCAACGTGGATTTCGCTGACGTGCGTACCGTGATGAGCGAGCTGGGTACCGCCATGATGGGGTCTGGCACCGCCAGCGGCGAAGAGCGTGCTGCCGAAGCGGCCCGTGCTGCCATCTCCAGCCCGTTGCTGGAAGATGTGGACCTGCGAGGTGCCCGCGGCATCCTGGTGAACATCACCGCCAACGAATCCATCGCCCTGGACGAGTTCTCTGAAGTGGGCGAAATTGTCAGCGAACTGGCCGGCGAAGACGCGAATGTGATCATTGGCACCGCCATCGACCCGGATATGGGCGACAATATCAGTGTAACCGTGGTGGCTACCGGCCTGGGTGCGGCTGCTCAGGAACTAAAAGTGGTTCGTGGGCGTCAGACCCCTGTCGCGGCAGACGGTCGGGTGGACTACAGCGACCTGGATCGCCCGGCGGTAGAGCGCAAGCGCGCGGCCCAGCAGGCGGCCAGCGGACGTGGCCAGCAGGCGGTAAACACCGCGGAAGATCTGGATTTCATTGATATTCCGACCTTCCTGCGTCGCCAGGCCGACTAACGGTGGCTCCGCATTGGTGCAAAATCAGGGCGTTGGAGTATAATCCGCCCCTAATTTTGTGTTGAGGAAAGCGGTATCCTTCAGGATACCCGCAGCTGTGTGACAGACTGATGATCAGACAACGAACACTGAAAAACGTGATCCGCGCCACCGGCGTGGGCCTGCACACCGGCGAAAAGGTCTACATGACCGTTCGCCCGGCACCGGTGAATACCGGTATCGTATTCCGGCGTGTGGACCTGGACCCGGTCGTCGAGATCAAGGCGGCGGCAGATGCCGTGGGTGAAACCACGCTGTCGTCAACGCTGGTTCAGGATGGTGTCAAAGTCGGTACCGTGGAGCATTTCCTGTCCGCCATGGCGGGCCTGGGCATTGATAATGCCTTTGTGGAACTGTCTGCGCCGGAAATGCCGATCATGGACGGCAGTGCCGGTCCGTTCGTCTTCCTGTTGCAATCTGCCGGTATCAAGGAGCAGGAAGCAGCCAAGAAGTTCATTCGCATCAAGAAGGAAGTCACGGTGCGAGAGGGCGACAAAACGGCGACCTTTGTTCCTTTTGATGGCTTCAAGGTGACGTTCTCCATCGAGTTCGATCACCCGGTGTTTGAAGACCGTAACCAGGTGTCCAGCATCGACTTCTCCACGACCTCATTCGTGAAGGAAGTGGCGCGGGCGCGGACGTTCGGCTTCATGCGCGACATCGAGTTTCTGCGCAGCCAGAACCTGGCGCTGGGCGGCAGCGTAGATAACGCCATCGTGGTGGATGAGTACCGTATCCTCAATGAAGACGGCTTGCGTTATGAGGATGAGTTCGTCAAGCACAAGATGCTGGACGCCATTGGCGACCTGTATCTGCTCGGGCACAGCCTGATCGGCGAGTTCATTGGCCACAAATCCGGCCATGCCCTGAATAACGCGTTGTTGCGGGAAATTCTTCGTCAGGAGGATTCCTATGAAGTGGTGACCTTTGAGGATGCCACTGACGCGCCGGTGTCCTATATGCGCCCGGTGCTGGCTGCCGCGGAATAAGGCCAGCCACGTCGAAGCCCTGTTACCAGCTGGCGGTTCTCCCGCCGCTGGCTGGTACCCTTCGGGCCTGCTTTTCCTACTCCTGTTCACCCCGGCTGGCCAGCCGCAGCAGTGATGCCTTGAGCGCATCGTCATCCATATCGTCTGCCAGTGCCTTGATATAGCCGGCACTTTCCTTGCTCAGTGTGGGGCCATTGGCCCGGTAATTGCTTTGTTTGCTGGCAGCGTCCTGTTGGCCTGAGTGACCGGCAGAGCGGGGTTGGCGCTTGCCGCCCACCACAATCTTCACTTGCTCACCGGGCAGGGCCTGCTGAAGGCGGGGCAAGTGAAAGCGCAGCAGCTGGGCGGTGGCGCTGGTTTCCACCAGTGCCAGCCAGCGGTGCTGATCGCGAATCAGGGTCACCCGCTCGCGCAGGGCCGGGGGCAGGCAATCACGGGGATCCTGTTCCTCCGCAGAGGGCGATTTACGGGCCTGCCGGGCCAGTTCGGCCAGGATGCGATTACCGCTCAGCAGGGTCTTGAAGGCTTTGGGCGAAGTTGTCTTGCTCATGGGTTTTACATAGACTAGCCTGCCAGCTATGTAAAACTATTTTAAAAAGCTGGCGTAAGTTGCTGAAAAATTTGGCGTTAGCCTTAACTAACACGTGCGTTACTCAACGATATGAACATCATAGTCATTAACAGCCGGCGCGGCCATTCGCGCACTCTTCCGGTCCCAAGGCACTGGCCCTGGTTGCTGGCAGCGGTATTGGTGCTGTTGCCGGCCCTGATTGGAGTGGGTGCTTACCAACTGATCTATCACGTTGATGACCGCCCCGAATATACACCTTTAATGACGGCGCGTTTTGCTGATCAGCTCAATGAGCAGGAAAAGGCCCTGTCAGACCTGGATCAGTTGAGCCAGGAACAGTTCCGTGCCCTGACCCTGAAACTGGCCCAGGCCCAGGCCCGTCTGGTACGACTGGATGCGCTGGGCGAGCGTCTGGTGGAAGTGGCCGATGTGGGCAGCGATGAGTTTGATTTCAGCACCGTGCCTGGGCTGGGTGGCCCGGAGTCTGCGGATGAGGGTGCCAGCTACGAATTGCCTTCCTTTATGGAGGCCGTCGATCAGATGGCGGCAACCCTTGAACGCCGTGAGCGTCAGCTGGATATTCTTGAAGACCTGCTGGCGGACAAGCAGATCGAAGACCAGACCTGGCTGTCAGGTCGTCCATTGTCCAAGGGCTGGATGTCCAGCCGTTTTGGCCGCCGTTCTGATCCCTTTACCGGTCGTGTTGCCTGGCATAAAGGGGTGGATTTTGCCGGCAAGGAAGGTACCCCCATCGTGGCTACCGGTTCCGGTGTCGTGACCTTCTCCGGGGTGAGATCCGGCTACGGCAATCTGGTGGAAATCAACCACGGTAACGGTATCACCACCCGCTACGGGCACGCCAAGCAGCTGCTGGTAGAGGCGGGCGAGATTGTTCGCACCGGCGATATCATCGCCAAGGTGGGCAACTCTGGCCGTTCCACGGGCCCTCACGTGCACTACGAAGTGCTGAAAAATGGCGCCCAGGTGAATCCGCAGCCCTACATTTACCGTGCAAGACGCTGAAATGACTGCGAAAACGGCCCCATCGGGGCCGTTTTTTATGGGCAGACCTTGATAACCGCGAATACCACCTTATCTCTCCAAACTATTGTGTTTAGAATGGCTTCCTCCTCGCCTGAGTCCGTCTTGCGACCGTTGGAGTCATGCTTGCATGGCGAATCTTTCCGGCGGTTCTTTCCCGCACGTGACTGAGTGGCCTGACTGTTTACTGAATCGGAAGTTTTATGCTGGGTACCATCGTAAAAAAAATTATCGGCACCAAAAATGATCGCGAGCTCAAGCGTATGGGCAAGCTGGTGGAGGCGATCAATGCTCATGGGGAAACGCTGGCGCAACTGACGGATTCAGACCTGCAGTTCAAGACCCGGGAATTCCGGGAGGCCTTCCAGCAGGGGAAGACGCTGGACGAACTGCTCCCGGAGGCCTTTGCGGTGGTGCGCGAAGCATCCACCCGTGTCATGGGCATGCGCCACTTCGATGTCCAGATGATGGGCGGGATCGCCCTTCACGAAGGGCGCATTTCCGAGATGCGAACCGGTGAGGGCAAGACTCTGACCGCCACCCTGCCGGTGTACCTCAATGCGCTGTCGGGTGAAGGCGTGCATGTGGTGACAGTGAACGATTACCTGGCTGAGCGTGATGCCAACTGGATGCGTCCGCTGTATGAATTTCTGGGCCTGAGTGTTGGCGTCATCCTGTCCCAGCAGCCCGCGGAGCAGAAGCGCGATGCCTATGCCTGCGACATTACCTATGGCACCAATAACGAATACGGTTTCGACTATCTGCGCGACAACATGGCCTTCCGGCTGGAAGACCGGGTGCAGCGTGGCCTCAACTACGCGGTGGTGGATGAGGTGGATTCCATCCTCATTGATGAGGCGCGCACCCCGCTGATCATTTCCGGTCCGGCTGCGGATTCCTCTGAGCTTTACATGGCCATCAACAAATTGATGCCCAACCTGGCGAAACAGCAAGAGGAAGGAGATGAAGGCGGTGATTTCTATGTGGATGAGAAACAACGCCAGGTCGAGCTCACTGAAGATGGACATCAGAAGATCGAAGCGTTGCTGGTCAGCAACGGCCTGCTTGAGCAGGGCGAAAGTCTTTACGCTGCCCACAACCTGAACCTGCTGCATCATGTGCATGCGGCACTCAAGGCCCACGCCCTGTTCCATGTGGACCGGGATTATATTGTCCAGGGTGGCCAGATCGTCATTGTGGACGAGCACACCGGCCGTACCATGCCCGGGCGGCGCTGGTCAGAAGGCATTCACCAGGCCATCGAAGCGAAGGAAGGGGTCAATATCCAGCAGGAAAACCAGACGCTGGCGTCCACCACCTTCCAGAACTATTTCCGCCTCTATAACAAGTTGTCCGGCATGACCGGTACCGCGGATACCGAGGCGGTGGAATTCCGCCAGATCTATGGCATGGACGTGGTGGTGATTCCCACCAACAAGCCCATGGTGCGTGAGGATGCCAATGACCTGGTGTACCTGAGCCTGCAGGAAAAGTTCGAAGCCATTGTTGAAGAGATCAAGGCCGCGGTGGAAAAGGGTGCGCCGGTGCTGGTGGGTACCGCGACCATTGAAGCGTCAGAGTATCTGCACAAGCGCCTCAAGCAGGACAAGATCCATCACGAAGTGCTGAATGCCAAATTCCACCAGCGTGAGGCACAGATCATTGCCCAGGCCGGTCGTCCCGGTGCAGTCACCATCGCCACCAATATGGCAGGCCGGGGTACCGATATCATGCTCGGTGGTAACCCGGAAGAGCAGATCAAGCACATGGATGAGCCCTCAGAGGCGCAAGCGGAGAAGATCCGCGCCGAGTGGCAGGCCAATCATGACAAGGTCATGGAAGCCGGAGGCCTGCACATCATCGGTACCGAGCGTCACGAATCCCGCCGCATTGATAACCAGCTGCGTGGTCGTGCGGGCCGTCAGGGGGATCCGGGTTACACCCGTTTCTTCCTGTCCATGGAAGATGATCTGATGCGTATCTTCGCCTCTGATCGTATCCGCGGCATGATGCGTTCGCTGGGTCTGGAAAACGGCGAGGCCATCGAGCATCGCTGGGTGACCCGCGCCATCGAGAATGCCCAGCGCAAGGTAGAAGGGCGTAACTTCGATATCCGCAAGAATCTGCTGGAATACGATGACGTGGCCAACGATCAGCGGCAGGTGGTTTACAGCCAGCGTGACCAGATACTGGAAACCGATGATCTCACCACCTCGGTGAAGGGCATCCGCTACGATGTGATTCTGGAGGTGGTACATAGCTACATGCCCCCGGGCTCAGTGGAAGACCAGTGGGATGTCCCCGGTCTGGAAAAAGCCCTGGAAGCCGAATTCCAGTGCAACGCGGCGGTGGGCCAGTGGCTCAATGAAGATAACCAGCTGCACATTGATGGCGTCGTGGAAAAGCTGGTCGAGCACATGGAAGCCGATTACCTGCGCAAGGAAGCAGAGATCGGTGTGGAAGACATGCGCCGTATTGAGAAGCATCTCATGCTGCAGATTCTCGACAGACACTGGAAAGAGCATCTGGCCAGCATGGATCACTTGCGTCAGGGCATTCATCTGCGTGGCTATGCCCAGAAGAACCCCAAGCAGGAATACAAGAAGGAAGCGTTTGAGCTGTTCCAGAATTTGCTTAACCAGATTCAGCATGAGCTGATTCGGGTGTTGCACAGCTTCCAGGTGCGTCGTGATGACGAACTGGAACGCATGGAACAACAGCGCCAGGAAGAAGCCCGCCGTCAGGCTGAAAAAATGAAGATGCAGGCAGCGGCAGAGCCCGGCACCGAGTCCGCGGCAGGCGGTGGTGAGGGTGGAGCCCAACAGGCCGGCGGCACCGTGGTCCGTGAAGGTCGCAAGGTGGGCCGCAACGAGCCGTGCCCCTGTGGCTCTGGCAAGAAATACAAGCAGTGCCACGGGAAGATTGAATAAACCAGCTTCGAGCTATGAGCTTTCAGCTGTGAGTAAAGATAAAAGCACCGGTAATGCCGGTGCTTTTCTTTGTTTTGTCTGGCAGCTGGCGGCTGATAGCTGTCAGCTGCTTTTTTGAGGAAATGGTTATGACACAAACAGAGTGGTTGCCGGTTCCCGGTATTCGGCTTGCCGCTGTAGAAGCGGGTATCAAGAAAGCCAATCGCAAGGATCTGGTGATTCTGGAATTGGCGGATGAGGCCCGTGTCAGCGGCGTGTTTACGTTGAACCGTTTTTGTGCCGCGCCGGTACAAGTGGCAAAGGCGCGTCTGGCACAAACCACCCCCAAGTACCTGATGATCAATACCGGATATGCCAATGCGGGTACCGGCAAGAAGGGCATGGAAAACTGCCTGGCCAGCTGCAAGCTGCTGGCCGAGGAGACGGGCTGCCGGGAAGAGGAAATCCTGCCGTATTCCACCGGGGTGATTGGTGAGCAGTTCCCTCTGGAGGCTTTCGCGAAAGGGATTCCCGCAGCACTTGGCGAACTGGATGAGCATCATTGGGGCAGGGCATCGGAAGGCATTATGACTACCGATACCTACCCGAAGGTGGCCAGCCGCCGGGTGGAAATTGACGGTGTGCCGGTGACGATTACGGGTATGTCCAAAGGCTCCGGCATGATCAAGCCGAACATGGCCACCATGCTGGGTTATATCGCCACTGACGCGCCGATTGCCAAGCCGCTGCTGGATCAGTGGGTAAAAGCACTGGCGGACAAGTCCTTCAATCGAGTGACGGTGGATGGCGATACCTCCACCAATGACGCCTGCATGCTGATCAGCACCGCACAGGCGAAAATGGACGAGATAACCGCACTGGATGATCGCAGCCAGGTGTTGTTCGATGCGCTGGAATCCGTGTTTGTGGAGCTGGCTCAGGCACTGGTGCGTGACGGTGAAGGTGCCACCAAGTTTGTGGAAATCACAATCACAGGTGCCGCCTCTGATAATGACGCCCGCGTGGTGGCAGAAACCATTGCCCATTCCCCTCTGGTAAAAACGGCCCTGTTTGCGTCAGATCCCAACTGGGGCCGTATTCTGGGAGCCATTGGCCGGGCTCCCATTGCTGAACTGGATGTGGACAAGGTGAATGTCTGGCTGGGCGATGTGCTCTTGGTGGAGCAGGGCGGCGTAGCCGAGAGCTACCAGGAAGCGGATGGCGCGGCCGTCATGGAAAAGCCGGAAATCGTGATCCGTGCGGACCTTTCCGCGGGCACCGGTGAATGCACCGTCTGGACCTGCGACTTCAGCTACGACTACGTGAAAATCAACGCGGAATACAGGACGTAAGCAAAACGCCTGATGCCAGAGGCCTGACGCCTGCGCGGCGCGCTGTAGGAGCGCCGCTTGAGGCGCGAACCGTGCGTCAGTACAGGGTGGATCGCCACATGGCTCGTTACTCTGGCAGACTGACAGCTATGGCCTCTGTGTTACCTGATAATCAGACAAGAACAAGGCGCCCATGACTACCGAACCGACCCCCGCCATCACCGTTGTCGCCGCCATCATTCGTGGTGAAGATGGGCGCATCTGCTTGAGCAAGCGCCCGGACAACAAGCATCAGGGCGGACGTTGGGAGTTTCCCGGAGGGAAGGTGGAAGGGGGGGAGCCGTTGTCAGATGCCTTGGCCCGTGAGCTCCATGAGGAGCTGGGAATGGAGGATTCCCATTCCTCCCCGTTCATGACGATAGCCCATCAGTATCCCGACCTGCATGTGACGCTGCACTTTCGTGATGTGACTGCCTGGCAGGGCAGCCCCGTGGGACGGGAAGGGCAGCAGGTGGACTGGTTTACTCTTGAGCAGCTACCCGGCCTGACGTTTCCGGCGGCCAATCAGCCGGTGGTCACGGCCATTACCTTGCCTCCTCTGCTGGCCATTGCACCTGATAGCTTTTCGCTGGAACAACTGCTGGCCGGTATCAAGCAGCTAGACCCGGTCCGCACGGGCCTCTACCTGCGCAACTGGACCCA
This sequence comes from Alcanivorax sp., assembly GCF_017794965.1. NCBI lineage: Bacteria > Pseudomonadati > Pseudomonadota > Gammaproteobacteria > Oceanospirillales > Alcanivoracaceae > Alcanivorax > Alcanivorax sp. Next base: position 2,634,036 of record NZ_CP051240.1, on the reverse strand, counting down.
CCACCCTGCCAGAGACACGGTGCTTGGGGCCTGTGCCGACCAAGGGCTGAAAGTCTGGCTGCGGGCGGACTCGCCGAAAGGCTTGGCAGGCGGTATTCCAGAAGGCGTGTTTGGATTGCATCTGCCCGGACAGGTGCTGGTTGACTGTGATCGCCGCCCGGATTTCGGTGGTGTGGTGAGTGCGGCCTGCCATCATCAACAGGCGCTGGACAAGGCGGTATCGCTGGGCCTGGATAGCGCCCTGGTGTCCCCGGTCAATCCCACCGCCACCCACCCTGACCAGCCTGCACTGGGCTGGGAGAAGGCAGGGCAATGGGCCACGGGCCAGCCGTTGGCCTGTTACATGCTGGGCGGGGTCGGGCCGGAGGACATCAGTCGTGCCCGGGAGCATGGGGCGATGGGGGTGGCAGGGATTCGTGCCTTCTGGCCACGTCTTTCTCCGTAGGAGCTTGCCTGCAAGCGATCCGAGCCCAAGCGAGGTAAGGATTCCAGAAGCGCATTTAATGAGTAGGAATGCCTCGCCAAGGCTTGGATCGCCTGCAGTCAGGGTTATTCGCTACGCTCACCCCTTCGGGGCCGCACTGCGTGCGCTACTCCGCTACGCTACGTTATACATAGAGAAGAGAGCGAGGCCTAGTCCTCAAAATCTGCCCCAGGCATTTCCGGGTCCCCCGGAATCGCATGGCGCTCCGCCGCCCAGTCTCCCAGATCAATCAGTTTGCAACGCTCACAACAAAATGGCCGCCAGGGATTGTTATCCCAGCGAGTGAGTGTCTTGCATTGAGGACAGGGGTAGGTCTGCGTGGTCTTCTTGTCGGTCATGAGAGGCCGTTGACAGTTGATAGTGGACAGCGAAAGGCTGGATTTTAACGCTTTTGGGATCAATATCGTAGGGCGGAAATTGGCGTGAGCCAATCTCCGCCGTTGTGCAGGCGGGTGGAGATGCCTGAGGCATTTCCACCCTAAGAATGATTGCTGGCTAGCTCCAAATAGCGCTTGTGCAGCGCATCCAACTCGTCATGCAGCTTTTCCAGCGAACCATGGTTCTCCACCACATCATCCGCCTGGTCCAATCGCTTGGTGCGTTCCAGCTGTGCTTTCATGATGGCGGCGACCTGCTCCTCGGGCACATGATCCCGGGCCATGGTGCGCTTTACCTGCAGCTCGGCAGGGGCATCAATCACCAAAGTGCGGTGGACCAGATCTTTCTGGCTGGTCTCGAACAGCAAGGGGGAAACGAGAACGGTATAGGGGGATTTACTGCCGGCAATCTGGTTGCGCAGCTCCTGACCGATGGCCGGGTGGGTAATGCCTTCCAACGCCTTGAGAGCATCGGGATCAGCAAACACGATCTCACGCAGGGCTCGGCGATCCAGAGAGCCATCCTCGGCAATCACATGATCCCCGAAACGTTCGGCAATCGCCTTGAGCGCCGGTTTGCCCGGCTCCACCACCACCCGCGATGCCAAATCCGCATCAACGATAGTGACACCCAGCGTTGTCAGGTAATCCGTAGCAGCGGTCTTGCCGCTACCAATACCACCGGTAAGTCCGATTACGAACACGTTTGGAGTCTCCTAATCAGGCCGAAAGAAGTTAAAGCCTGCTGGTTTATATTAGCGCCTGAGTGAGGTTGGCAGTTGATAGAGGTAAGTTAACCTTTTCCTGTCATCGAGACGGGAAGGGTTTTAGCTATTCACTATTCACTGTTAACTATTAACTGAGCTTGTACATTTCCAGGTACGAAGTGACGATGGTATCGCCCCACAGCAGGGCGATCCAGCCGGCGGTGGCCAGGTAGGGGCCGAACGGGATCTGCACGCGTTTTTCGCCGCCAAGCAGCATGCCCCCCACCGCAAACACCAACCCGACCACGGAAGAGAGCAGGATGATCAGCGGCAGATACTGCCAGCCCACAAAAGCCCCCAGGGCGGCCAGCAGCTTGAAGTCACCAAAGCCCATGCCTTCCTTGCCGGTCATGAGCTTGAACAGCCAGTACACGCTCCACAGGGACAGATAGCCCGCCATGGCGCCGATCACGGCATCCTGCAGCGATACCGGCGACACCCCCAGCAGGGCGGCCAGCAAGCCTGCCCACAGCAGCAGCAGGGTCATGGAGTCCGGCAGCAGGGTAGTGTCGGCATCAATCATGGCCGCAGCCAGCAGCAGCCATGAGGCAAACAGGGTAAAGACCAGCCAGCCACCATAACCGAAGTGCCAGGCACAAACGCCAGCCAGCACACCACTCACAATCTCAATAAGTGGGTAGCGCTTGCTGATCGGGGTCTTGCAGTCCTTGCACTTGCCACCCAGCAGCAGCCAGCTCACCACCGGCACATTCTCGTACCAGGCAATGGCATGGCCGCACTTGGGGCAGCGCGACCGCGGCGTGACCAGATTGAAGATCGGCTGAGCGCCCTCGTCCGGCAGTTCGAGAATTTCCCGCGCTTCCGCACGCCATTCCCGCTGCATCATCTCCGGAAGCCGGTAGATCACCACATTCAGAAAGCTGCCCACCAGCAGCCCCAGAACAATACAAAGCCCAACCAGAACGGTTGGGCTTGCTTCAAGAAGGTTCAGTATTTCACTCAAGAGAATTAGCCTACAACGTTACCCATCTGGAAGATCGGCATGTACATGGCGACGAGGAGGCCACCGATGACAACACCCAGCACGGCCATAATCATTGGCTCCATCATGCTCGTAAGGCCATCAACAGCATTGTCCACTTCTTCCTCGTAATAGATGGCGACTTTTTCCAGCATAGCATCCAGAGCACCGGACTCTTCACCGATGGCGGTCATCTGTAAGGCCATGGCAGGAAAAACACCGGTGGAGCGCATGGCAAACTGAAGTTGCTGCCCTGTCGCTACATCATCCTTCACTTGCAATACTGCATTTCGGTAAACCACGTTGCCGGTGGCACCAGCACAGGTTTCCAATGCCTCGATTAACGGCACACCAGCTGAAAATGTTGTGGAAAGCGTGCGTGCATAACGCGCGATGGTTGATTTAAACGTCAGATCGCCAACGATGGGCAGTCTCAGCAATAACCGGTCTATTGCATCTGCAAATGCCTGAGAGCGCTTTTTTAATTGGGTAAAACCGACGATGAAGCCGACAAACAATAAGACAATGAGAAGGAAGTGTGCCTGAAGGCCGCGAGATAGGCCGATAACAAACTGGGTAAAGGCGGGCAATTCCGCGCCAAAACCCGCAAACAGTTCCTCAAACACCGGTACCACCTTGATCAGCAGGATGGCGGTAACGATAACTGCTGCCGAAACCACGAACATGGGGTACTTCATGGCTTTCTTGATCTTCTGCTTCAGAGCTTCACTTTTTTCCTTGTAGATCGCTACCCGGTCCAGCATGGTTTCCAGTGCACCGGATTGCTCGCCGGCATCAATCAGGCTGCAGTAGAGGTCGTCAAACTGATCGGGGTGTTTCTGCAGGGCACTGGCAAAGTTGCCGCCCGCTTCCACATCCATTTTCAGTTGAAGAACCACCTTCTTCATCGACGGGTTTTCAAGGCCGTCAGCAACAATTTCGAAGGCCTGTACCAAAGGCACCCCCGCACGCATCATGGTAGCCATCTGACGGGTAAAGATGGTGATATCAATGCTTTTGATCTTTTTATCACCACCGATCTTGATTTCCCGTTTTCGAACGACCTTCTTGGCATCAATCCCCTGCTTGCGCAGTTCAGCGCGGACAATGGACGGTGCCTTGCCGGTGGTTTCGCCCTTGACGCGGGTTCCCCTGCGATCAGTCCCTTCATAGAGAAAGGTGACGTTTTGTTGTGCTGGTTTACTGGCCATAATCAATGTCCACTCGTTACACGGCTGACTTCTTCCAGACTGGTCACGCCATGCATCACTTTTACAAGACCTGAACGGTACAGGTCGTTAAAACCATCTTTGCGGCACTGGTCGCCAATTTCCAGTGAGTTGCCTTCTTCCATGATGATTCGGGAAATGCCGTCAGTGATCTTGACGACCTCGTAGATCCCCACTCGCCCCTTGTACCCATTCTTGCATCTGTCACAACCCTGAGGGCCGTAGACAGTAAAACCGGACTGGATATCTTCGTCAGTGAAGCCCATCTCACGGAGAGAAGTTTCGGGTATGTCCACTGACGTCTTGCAGTGTTCGCAGAGTCGGCGGGCAAGACGCTGTGCAATGATCAAAATAACGGAGGTAGCAATGTTGAAGGAAGGCACCCCCATGTTCCGCAAACGGGTGAGGGTCTCCGGGGCGCTGTTGGTATGCAGGGTAGATAATACCAGGTGTCCTGTCTGGGCGGCCTTGATGGCGATATTGGCTGTCTCCAGATCTCGAATCTCCCCCACCAAGATGATATCGGGGTCCTGCCGCAGGAAGGCGCGTAGCGCTGCGGAGAAGTCCATGCCTTGCTTGGGATTCACATTGACCTGATTGATGCCATCCAGATTGATTTCCACCGGGTCTTCGGCGGTGGATATGTTGCGCTCCGGTGTGTTGAGGATATTCACCCCGGTATACAGGGAGACGGTCTTGCCGGAGCCGGTGGGTCCGGTGACCAGAATCATCCCCTGGGGTTTGTGCAGGGCATCCATATACAGCTGTTTCTGATCGTCTTCATAGCCCAGAGCATCAATTCCCATTTTGGCGGACTCCGGGTCCAGGATCCGCAATACGATCTTTTCGCCAAACAGGGTGGGGCAGGTATTCACCCGGAAATCGATGGCCCGGGTCTTGGAAATTTTCAGCTTGATTCGCCCATCCTGCGGGACTCGTCGCTCGGAAATATCCAGTCGGGACATGACCTTGAGGCGCGCGGATAGTTTGCTGGCGATATTGATCGGCGGCTTGGAGACAGTCTGAAGGATGCCATCCTGACGGAAACGCACCCGGTATGTTTTTTCATAGGGCTCGAAATGGAGATCCGATGCCCCGCCCTTGATTGCATCCAGCAGCAGCTTGTTTACGAAGCGAACAATGGGGGCATCATCCGAGCCAGACTGGGTTTCATCATTCTTGTCCTCGGCCGCTGAGACATCCAGATCGTCGAGACCATCATCCAGATCTTCGAAGGCGGAACCCTCGGCCTCGGATTCCAGGTTGTCGATCCATTGGGTTAGCTTGTCTTCCTGAACAATCACCGTCTCGATATTGAGGCCGGTATTGAAGCGGATTTCCTCAAGAGCGGGCAGGTTGGTCGGGTCGGATACCGCCACAAAGAGACGGCTGCCACGTCGGAAAAGCGGAAGAACGTGGTGTTTGGTGATCAGCTTGGGGTCGACAAGATCCTTGATCAGGCTGTCCCGAGAGAAGGCTGAGAGATCGAGAACCGGGTCACCAAACTCGTCAGCGGCAGCACAGGCAAGGGATACAGAGGGAACCTTGCCGTTTGCCACAAGATGCTGGATCAGGCTGATACGATCCTTCTTTGCCTGCTCGATAGCGGAACGTGCTTCATCCTGTGTCAGTAGCTCTTGGCGTACCAGCCGCAAAGGGAGGCCGCTAAAAGGGATGTTCTGAGACGTCATGGCAACCTGCTTGTTTATGCTTAGAGTTGTGGGGGTGCCCAATAATTTATTCTTAACATACCCCTTGATGGGGGTACAGTGAAGTCTGAAACTCTAAAAATCAGCATCTTGCCACATTTATTTCACCCGATAGTTGAGGAAAAGGCCCGCGAAAGCTGGCTTGGTGACAGGTTATGTTTGCATCTGGCAAATTTCGTCACTCTCTGGGGTGGGGAAAGGCTTGAGGGGCGGTGGCTCCAGGTCTGGCCTGTGGCTTGATAGGGCGAGATGGATAAATTGGCCCGCTAACTGCATTGGTGTACGGAATTGCACAGAACAACAATGAAGTGGCGTCAATGCATGGGGCTGCCGTTGAGGGGGGTAGGGCATGAAGATGAACAGGATAGGTCAAGAAGGGTTTACCCTGATTGAATTAATGATTGTGATTGCCATTATCGGTATTCTGGCCTCGATTGCTTTACCCTCTTACCATAACTACACACAGAAATCGGCGAATGGAGCCTGCCTGGCTGAGGCCAAGGCCTACATGGGGACTGCTGTTGCTGATATGGCTGACAGTCGCTCTCCCACCGCTTACGTTCCCACGGCCTGTGATGGTGGGACTTCTGTAACCCTGTCTACGGCTGACTACAGCAGCGGGTCTTCGGTAACATTTAATGCCGCCAGCAAAGGAAATGCTGGTCTCCTGGCTAATACCATCTGTGATGCCGGTAAAGGTTCGTGCCGTCTTGATGACTAGACGAGCAAAACAATTGGGTTTGTAAAAAGGGCGCTGAGAGGCGCCCTTTTAATATGTTTGGCCGCCAGGGATGGCGCGGAGGCTGGGCGATTGAACGGCGGAGAAGGGGTGACGCTTCTTGCTCATGGGCGACAATATTTGTCACTTTTTTGGCCTTGTGTGACGCTTATTGGTCGCGAGAGTAAAAGCAGAAAACGAGTGTGGTCCAGTAAAAACGGCTTACTCAGGGGGCTGAGGGGCCTCAGAAAAAAGTTGGCCCGCTACCTGCATTAGTTCACAGTAGATGCTCGCCGGGGGTGAGCTCATGACAAGATTTGCCAATGATTGGAGAGAACACATGAAGAAGCAAACTCAGCAGGGTTTCACCCTTATCGAACTGATGATCGTTATTGCGATTATCGGCATTCTGGCCGCCATCGCCCTGCCGGCCTACCGTGATTACACTCAGCGCTCTGCCAACGGTGCCTGTCTGGCAGAAGCCAAGGCTTACATGGGTACCGCTGTTGCGGATATGGCTGATAGCCGCGCCCCAACTACTTATGAAGCCAGTGCTTGTGAGAGCATTAGTACAACTCTGGATACCAGCGACTACAATAATGGCACTTCTGTTACCTTCGCTGCTACTACAAAAGGTAATGCCAATCTGAAGTACGATACCATTTGTGATGCAGGTAAAGGTTCCTGTCGCCTTGATGATTAATATTTCATAAGGTTGTCTGAACCAGCAAAAAGCGCCGAAAGGCGCTTTTTGTGTATATGGAGGGTCTGCTTGTGATTGATTGTGAGCTGGGCTGTGGGTGGCAAGCAAAAGGCGAATCGATTGAAGAATAAACAATTGTGGGCTGTGGGTATGGCCTGTACACCCGCGTTACTAGTGGCCATCAGCGGAATAGCTGTGTTGCTTCCAGGGCTTGGCGGCGGATTTATGCTGGATGATATGCAAAGTATCGTTCAGAACAGTGCCGTTCATCTTGTTGAAATTGAAAGCCTTGATGATCTTTTATATGCCGCCTATAGCTTTGATCCAGGTGGTGGAACGCGCCCATTGGTGATGCTCAGCTTCGCGTTGGATATCTTGCGCTCTGGGCTGGACCCCGTTGCGTTTAAAGTTACCAACATCGTTATCCATGCTCTGACCAGCTTTATATTGGTTTTTTTCTTTCAAAAAATTTTGATGTTGGCTGCTTGGCCAGCAAAAGAGATAAGGTTTCTTGCGCCCTTGCTCGCCTTGATTTGGGCTGTTCACCCGCTACAGGTTTCATCTGTCCTGTATATTGTTCAAAGAATGCAGATAATGGGCACTTTGTTTGTGGTGCTCTCGCTTCTTTCATACTTGTCTATGCGTCAGAGCAACATCCAGGGTGAAGAGGGAAAGCGGCAAGGGCTCCTGGTGATATTGTTTGGATTAATTGCATTTGCCTGTAAAGAAGATGCTGTTCTTCTGCCCGTCTACTTTTTTGTAATTGAGCTGACCATTTTGAATTTTGTTGCCAAAGACCCGTCGAGGCAGAGATTGTTGAAGTGGGGTTATGGTGCTTTCTTTATTGCCGGAGTGCTTGCTTATTTCTTCATTGTCGTACCTTACTACTGGTACTCGGATTGGTATCCTGGGAGAGATTTTTCCACTATTGAAAGGCTGTTGACCCAAGCTAGGGTGCTGTGGATGTATCTGGCACAGATAGTATGCCCGTTGCCTTCGATGCTGCTGTTCAATTATGACCACTTTCCTGTTTCAGAAAACCTGTGGCAACCGATAACTACGTTACCAGCCATTGCAGGCTTGGTTGCTTTGCTGTTCTGCGCCTTGCGATGGCGGAAGGTTTTCCCTGTGTTCTCTCTGGGAATTTTGCTTTTTTTTGCGGGCCATTTTTTGACCAGCAACGTTATTGGGCTTGAGATGGTATTTGAGCATAGAAATCACTTTCCGCTAATTGGGATTGTTTTGGCTGTTGCTGCATTGATGGCGGCCATAATACGTTCAATGAAGTTTCCGAAATGGGTTGTGATATCAGTACTTTCGTGTGTCTGTATTGCAGAGGTCGGAGCGGCAACCTATCGCGCTTATATTTGGGGTGATGAATTAAGACGGGCTGAATATAACGTGAGTATCGCTAACGGTTCAGAGCGCGCTTGGCTTGATTTGTGTACATCGCATTTCAGGTTGCGACAGAAAGGGGCGCATGACCCTCATTTGATTATGGCTATCGATTTTTGTCAAAGGGGGGCTGACAGGATTAGTGATTCTGTGGTGCTGATGAATAATGTGGTTATCTACAAGACAATCCAGGGCTCAGTAACGGAGCAAGACTGGAATGCGTTGTTGGAACGTTTAGAGCGTGCTCCAATGACAGTGCAGAATAAAAGGGTTCTTTGGGTAACACTGAATAATGTAGATTATGGGCTTATTGATGATGAAAGAAAGATATTAAAAGTTATTGATATTGTGACAGGGAAAGCAAAGCTTCGTTCCCATGAATATTTACGAGTCGCAGCATATATTTTTAATGATACACATGAGCCTATCAAGGCATTGCCATTTCTTCAGTCTGCAGTAGCCCAGTCTTCATTGGATGACCCTGAAATACAGAAAATGCTTTCTCAGCTTAAAGCGATTGGTCGTCAAGATTGGGTGGACAGGATCCTGGAAGTAAATGAGAGAAATGAGAAGCATAATGATGAACTCTGATCTTCTTTCGATAGTGCTGCCTGCAAAAAATGAAGCTGCTGCCGTTGGTGAAACAGTAAGAAAAATACGTGAGTGCTATCCAGAGGCAGAAGTTATTGTCGTTGACGATGGATCAACTGATGATACCGCCGGGATTTCTGCAAGCGCCGGGGCAACAGTTGTGCGTCACCCTTACAGTAAAGGCAATGGAGCAGCGATCAAGACAGGTGCTCGTGCAGCAAGGGGTGACGTGATTGTTTTTATGGATGCTGATGGTCAGCACAACCCTGAAGATATTCAAAGACTATTGGCTAAGATGAGTCGTGGCTTTGATATGGTGGTTGGGGCTAGACAGTCGGGTTCTCAGGCAAGCCTTGGTCGAGGTCTGGCCAATGGTTTTTATAATGGCCTGGCAACCTATATGACTGGACAAAGAATTGAGGACCTTACCTCTGGGTTTCGTGCCGTTAAGGCCGATAAATTCAGAGAGTTTCTTTACTTGCTTCCGAATGGTTTCTCATACCCGACAACTAGCACAATGGCATTTTTCAGGGCGGGCTACTCTGTAGCCTATGAGCCTATACATGCAGCAAAACGAATAGGGAAAAGCCATATTCACTTGTTAAAAGATGGCGTTAGGTTTCTGTTGATCATATTCAAGATAGGGACATTATTCTCGCCGCTTAAACTCTTTCTTCCTATTGCCGTTTTTTTGTTCATCTTGGCGACATCTTGGTATGGATATACATTCTTCTCAATTGGTCGATTCACGAACATGAGCGCATTGCTATACACGGGCGGTGTGATGGTTTTCCTGATGGGGCTCATATCCGAACAAATAACGGCTTTAATGTATAAGGATAATGGTTGATGGCTGTTGCCACGATCCCACCCTTTCTATAGCTATAACGCAGTCCATTGTGAGAATGAGTCTCGTCCATGCATAGTTCAGTTTTTTAATATGCTAGCAAGTAGAATGGATTGTTTTTTTGTGAATAACTCCCTTGGGCACTATTCGATCTTGGAGTTTTTCTCTTCGGTAGTGTGCCTTGGGAGTGTGATTCGCCGAAATTTTCCTCCGCTTATTATTAAAGAAGAAATCACTCGATCGAATTGAGTCAGTAAGAGTATGGAAGGCTTGATGGTATGCCGGTCTCGGAGGAATGATGAGTTTGCGGAGTCGGTTGATTAAAAACTTTTTGAGCGTTGGTGTGATTAACGCTTTTGCACTCCTTGTCGGTTTTTTGGTAAGTGTGCTATTGGCAAGATCATTGGGTGTTGAGGTTTTTGGGCAGTACTCCTTTATTATGTCGCTGGTGCCACTTTTGGCGTTGCCGATAGCGGCAGGGCTTCCGCAGTTACTTACCAGAGAAATAGCTGGCTATATCGAGCTAAAGCAGTGGGGGCTTTTCCAAGGAGGGATCAAATCTGCATACTCTTGGGTGGGTTTGAGTTCTGCGGTTCTTGTTCTGGTCTGTTTTGTTTTTTTTCTGTCGGGACTTATTCCTCTGGCGGGCTATGGCTTCGTGATTCCTTTGGCTTTGCTTCTTGTCGGGCTTAATGGATTGAACGCTGTCAGACAAGGTATTATGAGAGGTTTGGGGTCGCCTTCAATGGCGGTGCTTCCTGAAATGCTAGTTCAGCCACTACTATTGCTTGTCTCTCTGTTTGTGCTCAATACCCTGTTTGATTTGAATTTGCTTGCTGCTCTGAGCGCCCATGTTGTGTCGGCTTTATTTGCCATGATCTCTGCCGTAGTTATTTTACGGAGGTTGTTGCCAGAAGAGGTGCATGGGCCAGAACCAGAGTTCAGGAAAAAACAATGGTTGAAAGCACTACTTCCGTTCGGTTTGCTTCAGATTTTTGCAGTGTTGAATCTTAACATTGGAACTGTGCTTGTTGGGTTTTTGAGTACAGATGCGGAAGTGGCGGCAATGCGAGTTGCTGAAAAGTTTTCGCAGCTTATTGTGCTTCCGGTGATTATTTCTAACTTCGTTATTGCTCCACATATTGTTGTTGCGTGGAAGAAGCGCGATATGGAAAGGATGCAATTGCTGGCGCGACACTCTGCGAGAGCGACTTTTCTTCTTTGTTTGCCATTCTCGATGGCTTTCATTCTTTGGGGTGAACCATTGCTTTCGCTTGTTTACGGCGAGGCTTTTGCAATAGCTGCCCAGCCGCTGAGTATTATTGCTTTTGGTCAGATAGTGAAAGGTTTCTGTGGCCCGGTTGGAATTTTGTTGACTATGACCAATCATGAGGGTGAGACCTTGAAGTGTCATATTGTGGCTTTGCTTGTTTCTGTTAGTTTGTGTCTTCTCTTGATCCCTCATTATGGTGCATCGGGAGCGGCAGTTGGTATTAGTGTTGGATTGGTGGTATGGAATGCTATGCTTGGCATTTCAGTTTACAGAAATTTGAGGATAAAGCCGTCTGCAATCTAGGGATTTGTTTTTCATGATTAGGGATACTTTCAATTACGGCTTTAACAAAGCGAAAAAATTGATACCCCATGGCGGGCGTAGACGTAAGACTGCTCTTTGGATGGAGCAATTTGAGGCTGTTCACGATTTCTCTGATTTTACCGGGGCTGGAGGGCGTCAGTATGTGATCTGCTCTACACCAAGGTCTGGTAGCCATTATCTTGGCCACTTGTTGTATTCGACAGGCAAATTTGGTTATCCGTTGGAGTATTTTAACCCGGTCAACATTCCATTCTGGCAGGATAGGGCGGGAAAAAAGAATCACATTGATTATATTCTAAGGAAACGCACCTCCCCTAACGGCTGTTTTGGAATAAAACTGCACTGGTCGCAACTGGAGTTGTTTTGTCGGTTTCTTGATCAGAAGTCAGGGCTAGATCTGTCCGATTTCTCTTTCGTTTTCCTGACCAGGGAAGACAAGCTTTCTCAAGCTGTATCAGCGGCTAGAGCACAGCAGAGTGGGGCATATATATCTGATGTCGAGGAAAGGGGAAAGCTTAAATATAATCGGAAGTTGATTCAAAAAAAACTCTCCAGGACGATCAATGATGAGGCTTCCTGGAGGTATTTTTTTGCCTTGAATGATATTGGTTTTCTGGACTTGAAATTTGAGGATGTTTGCAGATCGCCAGATGAGGCTGTTATGAAAATTGCCAAGCATGTCGGTATTGCGGACAGTGATATTCACGTGAATCAAGCATACTTGAAAAAGCCTCAGTCAGATAACCTTAACTCTGAGTGGAAGAGGCGCTTTATTGAAGAGTCAAGCCTGTATCGGTCAACCGGTAAGGGTTGGTTGGGATGAAGAGGATTGGCTCCTATGTATCGAGTCAGTAAATGAAGGTCTATTACTATAAATCGGCCAAGGGTAACTTTGGCGATGATCTTAATGAGTGGATTTGGGACGAGCTGCTTCCTGGTTGTTTTGATGGTAATGAGGATTATTTATTTTGTGGAATAGGAACAATCATCAATTCAGTCTTGATGCCCAAGCATAAAAGGTGGGTCGTATTTAGCAGTGGGGCAGGGTACGGTGCCCCGCCTGAAAGTTTTGGCGATGATAACTGGGATATTCTTTGTGTCCGTGGTCCACTAAGTGCCCGCGTTCTGGGTCTAAGTGACGACAAGGGCGTTACTGATGGTGCGGCACTGCTCAGCTTGCTGCCAGAGTTTCAGCCAATTCCTGAAACTGAGCGAAAAGGTGTTGTTTTTATACCGCATCACAAGGCTCTCCAGTCCGGCCTCTGGGAAGAGGCTTGTCGACGCTCTGGTGTTGGTTTCGTTAATCCCGAGGATGACGCTAGAACGGTCATACATAGAATACGTCAATCAAAGCTGGTTTTGGCAGATGCTATGCACGCGGCAATTATTGCCGATGCTATGCGAGTGCCATGGGTGCCAGTGGTGAGCTCCGATCATATCAACACATTCAAGTGGATCGACTGGACTGAAACCATCAATGAAACTTACAAGCCTTGGATTTTGGGAAGTAGTTCTTTGCGAGAATCGGTGCGTAATAAATCACTGCGACTGTATGGTGATTGCTATTTTATGAATGAATCCAAGCCTGATGTGGTTATGGATGAATTTTATCGGATGAAAGTCTACAAAAGCAGGCGGTGGTGGCCGCTCTATGAATCTTTGTCGCGCACTGTATTTTACAAATTTCCTGATAAGATATTGGCATTTGTGGAGCGGTTTTTTTTTGCTGCGGTCAATGAACGATATATTAGTTCTGCTGCAGAGAGGCTGGCGGAGGCGGCACGGTTTGGTGGGCAGCTGAGTGATGAAGATGTTTTTCGTCATAATGTCAAGAAGCTAAATGATCTTCTTGTCAAAGTGAAGTCGCGTTCTGGTAAAAAAGAATAAGAGGGTTGTGAGTCATTTTCTGGTATGAATTGTCGCTTCTTTTTACTATGCTATCGTTGTCGATTTGAAGTGAATTAATCAATATTTACAGCTTTTATAAATTGGTGAAAACGTCTGGCGGAATCTTTCCAATTTCTTGCTTTGGGTAGTGTGCTTCGTTCAAGATTTCCAGTAAGTTGAGTCTCGATTTTTCTGGCAAGTTCTTTCCAGTCTCCGGGCCTGTATAAATACCTTTCGTCCTGATTTATATGCTCCGCGATATCTCCGGTATTTGCAGCAACAAACGGTATTTCGGCACTGAGAAACTCCATTAGCTTAAGAGGCGAGCAAAACTCGCCGAAGTCTGAAGCCTTATTGCATATGACGCCCGCATCCAATGAGGAAAGTAGATCCGGTACTTGCTCAAGATCGAGAATGCCCAAATCTATCAGTCTTGGATGTGTATATCGTTTTGAGAAATTATCTTTTGGGCCGGCAATGGCCATCCATATATTGGGGTCATGACTGGCAAGGTATTCGAATGCCTTAAATAGGTCTTCGATCCCTCTGTGCCTGCTGATGGCGCCTGCTGTGCCGATGATGGTTGCTTCTTCAGGAAGTCCCAGCTTTGCTCTGCTTTCGGATTTGCTTCTCTTGTAAAATAAATCGGTTCTTGCTGAATTCGGGATTAGCTGACAGCCGGAATGCCGACCATAATCACGTTCTACCTTTCTCAGTAGTGTGTTGCTAACAGCTGTAAGGCCTTGGGCTTCACGGCAGATTTTCTTGAATTGGCGAGCCAGAAAGGGAAACTTTGAAAGCCCAAAGCTTTCATAGTTGTCGTACAGGTCAACGACAACCGGCACTTGGTTTTTCCTGGCCCATTGATTGGCCAGAATCACGTTGAGCATATCGGAGCTTGCCCAGATGACGTCGGGCTTCCAATTCCTGGTGATCCGGTCAACATGCCTTGTATAGGTAATCAAGCCAAATGGAAGGGCGTTCAAAGAATGCCATTTCAGATTCGGCCTGTTGCTCCATTGGTACAGGCCTTCCTCTTTTCTGGCGTAACTTAGAGCGATTCCGGTTACTTCATGCCCCAGATTGGCAAGTTCGGCGGGGATTTCAAAAAGCCTGCCATACTGATCATCGAGCAAGTCCTTTCCTGTGTACTGTCGTTTTGTGATGACCAGTATTTTCACATGTGGCCTCGTGGTGTAAGGAGTTAGTGATTGTAACTACTTGCCTCTATCTCTTTCAGAATTCTGAGGTAATTGCTTCTGGCTGCTCGCCAAGAGAAATGATGAGTTGCATGATATTTCAGGCTAGAGATTTCTTCTTCGCACGTTTTCGCTGTCAGTTTGTTTGTGATCTTGGTGACGAGATCATGTTGGTTTTTTGGGGATGTGATGCAGGTTCGTCTTTGCCTGGCGGGTATCACATCTTCAATTGCCGGGACATCGCCAACTAATACGGGACACATAAAGCTCATTGCTTCCAGGGTGACTAGCCCCAATCCCTCTACGTCTCCATTCTCGGCTTCAATAAAAGGCGCGCAGAACAGGCTCGCTGACTGGTAGTATCTGGGAAGTTCTGTTTGGGGAAGGGCGCCCATAAAGATCACGTTCCCGGCAAGCGAAAGATTATTTGCCTGCGCCTGCAGTGCACTTCTTTCTGGCCCATCGCCAATAACCCGCAAAGTACATTCAGGCACTTTGTCGAGAACCTTTGGCATGGCTTCAATCAAGTATTTTAGCCCTTTTTTTTCAACCAGTCGTCCGACAAACAGTATTTCACCTGGTGTCCTGAGTGATGGTTTGTCGGGTTCAGGGAATTCAAAGCCCATTGGGGCAATGTGGGTGGTTTTATCCTTGGCTCCCAGCTCTAGCGCAGCCTGTTTCATCGGCGTGCTAACTACGCTAATGGCGCTCGCGATTTGCAGAGTCTTTGTCTTTATCCAGGTTCCTGTTTTCCCTTTAAGACTGAACAGATCTGCGCCGTGTGAAGTGATGAGTACGGGCGGGAGCTTAATGCCTAGACTCATTATCCATAGCACAAGGCCTTGCGGGATGATCCAGTGGCAGTGAATAGCAACCGGGGACTGTTTTTTGATTTGCTGCCTTGTGTATATTGCCATTGAGAGCAGAAAGGGTAAAACCAGAGCCCATTTCCATTTATGATTGCGCAGGTTGGTAAGTATTCCGCCGCCGTATACCAAGGTCTCAAGCTGTTTTGGGGCATACCCGAACCGTTTGATTCTAATTGAGTCCAGTATCTCGTCCTGTTTCGCCCCTGGTGCTCTGGAGGTAATTACAGTGATGTCGTAATGGTCCCGAAGTTGCTGGTTAAGCTTGTGTACAAAATTTGGCTCATGGTCATCTTTCCATCTTGGATAGGTGGATGCCAGGACCAGAAGTGTTGGTTTTTTTTTGCTGGTTATCACTTTGTCATTCATTGTTTGCTACTCATACTGAAACAATCCTCTCAGTAATCTTGTAGGGCAGGGGCTAATACGTTCCCTATTTCATCTTGACTGTGCCACAGATCTCGCTGTCTGGTGCTTATTTTGTCAGTCGGAGGGACAGGTCAGTTGCGATGACATGTTTGGTTAAGGCCCCAGAGGAGAGAAACCATTCTCGGCTCGCCGGCAGGCTGGCTGCATTTTCAACGGTCAGGTTACCAGAGACTTCCAATGCTGATGTCAGCGCCATTTTCGCCGCGTCAGTCAGCATGTCCGCACTGAAGTTATCCAGCATGATCTGATCAGGGGTGAGTCTTGCCGCCTCCTGTAACTCCTCCAGCGTTTCCACCTCCACGATAATTTTTTTCTCCGGCGCCAGCGCCCGCGCCCGCTCGATTGCCGCAGTGATCCCGCCGCAGGCGGCGACGTGATTTTCCTTGATCAGGAACGCATCGTAGAGACCGATGCGGTGATTCTGGCAGCCGCCGCAAAGCACAGCATACTTCTGTCCGGCGCGCAGGCCGGGGAGGGTCTTGCGGGTGTCGAGAATGGTGACGCGGCTACCGGCTACCGCGTCTGCGTAGCGTCGAGCGGTGGTGGCGGTGCCCATGAGTGTCTGCAGGAAGTTCAGGGCGGTGCGCTCGCCGGTGAGGATCTGGCGGGTGTTGCCGCTGAGGGTGCAGAGGTTGGTATCCGGGGTGAGGCGGTCACCATCGGCCACGTGCCATTCCAGTTTGACGTCGCCTAGCTGGCGGAATACCTCGTCCGCCCAAGCGGTGCCGCACATCACTGCGTCTTCGCGGGTGATGATGGTGGCGGTGCTGGTGCTGTTGGCGTCGATCAGCTGGGCGGTGATATCGCCGTCGCGAATGTCTTCTTCCAGCGCGAAGGCCACGTTCCGGGCGATGTCATCACGGATGTAGTCGGGCTGGGGCTGGCTCATGGTTGCGATCTCTCTGATTTGCGACGGTAATATCAAAATGGCCCGCGAGGTGGTGTAACGCAGCTCATTGAACACACGGGGTTCTGTGGGAGCGTGCTTGCACGCGAAGGAAGTGCTCTGGACTAACAGCTTCGCGTGCAAGCACGCTCCCACAAAAAAACTTTATCACGGCTCATAAGCGCAGCATTACCCGCACGCAGACGGGCAGTGAGGATACCAGTGGCGGGGCCAAGTGTTAATCCGCTTTGTCTGGCGGAGTGCGGCTCTGTTGTGGGAGCGGTGCTTTCACCGAGCAGTGTGCAAAGCGCTGGCGCTCGGTGTTACCCGGTGTTGTGATTTGTTCGTCAGGCGTCAGGCGTCGGGTTTTAGCGTCGGACGTCCGACTTCAGACGCCCGACCCTCCTCACATCATTTCTTGGCAAAGAACTCCCGACTGAGCATGACCACAATGGGGGACAGCAGCAGCAGGGCGACCAGGTTGGGGATGGCCATCAGGATGTTCATGATGTCAGCCATCGCCCAGACAAAATCCAGGCTCACGTAGGCCCCAACCGGGATGGCGATGACCCAGACCACCCGGAACGGGATAACGGCTTTCTCGCCAAACAGGAACTGGGTGCAGCGTTCGCTGTACAGACTCCAGCCCAGCAGGGTGGTGAAGGCGAAGATGGCCAGCCCGCAGACCACAATAATGTTACCGAAATCACCAAAGGTGGCAGCAAACGCCATGGATGACAGCGGGGCCCCTTCTGCGCCGCTGGTCCACACGCCGGTGGAGACAATGGCCAGGCCGGTGATGGAGCAGACGATGATGGTATCGATGAAGGTGCCGAGCATGGCGATGGAGCCCTGCCGGGCCGGGTGATCGGTGTTGGCGGAGGCGTGGGCGATGGGCGCGCTGCCCAGGCCGGCTTCGTTGGAGAAGATGCCGCGGGCGACGCCAAAGCGAATGGCTTCCTTGACCAGGGCGCCAGCAAACCCCCCAGCGGCGGCGGTGCCGGTGAAGGCACTTTCGAAACACAGGGCCAGGGCGCCGGGGATGGCGCTGGCGTGATCGATCAGTACCACCAGGCCGGCCAGCAGGTAGGCCAGGGCCATGAACGGCACCACCACGGTGGCCACATGGGCGATCCGTTTTACGCCGCCCAGTACGACCAGGCCGACCAGGACTGCCAGGGTGACACCGGTGACCCAGGTGGGCAGGCCAAAGCTGTCGTTAAGGCCGTGGGCCACGGAGTTGGCTTGCACGGTATTGCCGATACCGAAACCGGCAAACATGCCGAAGAAGGCAAAGGCGATGGCCATCCAGCCCCAGTTCTTGCCCAGGCCATTGCGGATGTAATACATGGGGCCGCCCACGTATTGGCCGCGGTGATCCTTTTCCCGGTAATGCACGGCCAGAACGGCCTCAGCGTATTTGGTAGCCATGCCCACCAGGGCGATTAACCACATCCATACCAGTGCGCCGGGGCCGCCGGAGTGAATGGCTGTGGCCACACCGACAATATTGCCGGTACCGATCGTCGCTGATAGCGAGGTGGCCAGGGCGGCACTGGCGCCGATAGTGCCGACCCCTGTCTGCGGCCCGAACATTTGTTTGAAGCCAAAGCCAAGCTGGCGAATTGGGAGGAAACGTAACACCAGGGTCAGGTATACCCCGGTGCCGGCGATCAGGATCAGTGCCGGCCATCCCCACAGGAATCCACTTATCTGGTTAAGAATCGTAACTGCTGCATCCATGGCGGTCGTCCAATGCCCCGAAAAGCCTTAGGCTAGGTGAAATTGGCAGGCAGGGAAAGCGCCGGGTGAGTCCGGTAGCTGGATTGCTCTTTGGTATGAATGCCAACTAGTTCAAAATTCGTAGTTTGTGTTGTGTGGTACGGTAAATAATATCAAAACTAACGTCCCATTGATGCGGTCCGTCTCGCCGGGAGTCCCATGTCCAAGGTCACTAAATTGAAGCCTGTTGCCGAAAAAGCGGTTTCCAGCGCCCTGCCGAGACCGCTGGAAAGGGTGCGTGACGGCAATCTCAAACTGGTTTGCGCCTACCTCAGTGACATGCTGGATGGCGCCGACGATGCCTTGTATGACCTGGCTGAAAAGGCCTCGGATAGTGAGCGAGAGCGTTATTTTGAGGCCATGCGAGAACTGCGTATCCAGCGGGCAGGGCTGGAAACCGGTTTCCGTCAGTCTGTCATCAACCTGTTCCAGGGGTTACAGAAGAAACCGGATGCAGGTAGCGAGAGTGTGCAGCCGGAAAAACTGGATCTGGATTCCCTGACGCTGGTCAATGAGGACGAGCTGGAAACGTCCGTCGCCCTGGACAATATGGCTCGCCGTGCTCGTAATGGCTGTGATGAGCAGCTCAAGGTGCTCGCCCACCGCATGGAGTACCTGCTGGAAGGGAAAGTTGCCCTCACGGAAAAGAACAACCCCCTTGAACCTCGCCAGTTGGTGTCCGCCTTCAATGACGGGCTGGAAAAGCTCGCCATTGATATCAAGGCACGCCTGATCGTACTCAAGCTGTTCGAGCGTGAAGTCATGGCGGAAACCGGTTATCTGGTTAGCGAAGCCAATAAGCTGTTGATTGAGGCCGGGGTGTTGCCGGAAATGAAATCGGCCCCCATTGCGCCTGCTCGCAAGCCGGGTAATCGCACTATCACCAGCGGGGCCACAGATGCCGCTGCCGGTGGCGGCGGGCAGATAAATGACCAGATGTTTGGCGTCTTGCAGGAGTTGCTGGTCACCATGCGAGGTATGCAGGGGGGGGCGGCACCTGCAGCTAATCCGGACAGTCATGCAGCAGTGAATACCGCCATGGCGGTGATGCAGAACGGTGTGCCGTACATGAACGGTGCCCCGGTAGCCAATACAGCATCAGTAAACCCGGTCAGTTCTGACGACCTGCTGGGCATGCTTAACCGCCTGCAGCGCGTAGAGCGAAGCCTTGAAAGTGACGCGGTCGAGAAGGCGAATCTGAAGGAAGACCTTTCCGAGTTGCTGGATAATGAGCACGGCGAGGCAATCCATGCCCTGGACCAGGCTGACGACGATGTGATCAATCTGGTGTCCATGCTGTTTGATTTCATCCTGGACGATGAAGGCCTGCCGTCCGAAATCAAGGCCCTGATCGGGCGTCTGCAGATTCCCCTGCTCAAGGTGGCCATCACCGACAAGACGTTCTTCAATAACGAGAATCATGAAGCCCGGCAGTTGCTCAACGTGCTGGCGAAAGCCGGGTGCCAGTGGGACCCGCAACAGGGTATTCAGGACGAGCTTTATCAACGCATCAATGAGGCCGTTCATCGTGTCATTGATGATTTTGAAGATGATGCCAGCCTGTTTCATCGGCTCTTGCAGGAATTCGAGCAGTACTTTGCCAGCCAGACCTCTCGCTCCGATCGCGTCGAACAACGCGTGCGTGAAGCGGAAGAGGGCAAGGTGCGCGCAGAGCAGGCCCGCCTGGCGGTGGCCACCTTGCTCGACAAGCGCATCGCCGGGCGGAAACTGCCCGATGTGGTCGTGCAGCTGCTGCGCGAAGGCTGGCAACAGGTGCTATACCTGACCTGGTTGAAGGAAGGGGAGGACAGTCCTGCCTGGCAGCAGAGTGCCAAAATCGTGGACGCGGTTGTCTGGAGTACACTGGCACATCGCGATCAGGCTGCCCTGGAGAAACTCAAGGCACTCAGCCCCAAGCTGCTCAAATCCCTGCAAGCCGGGCTGGCCCGGATCAACTATGATGAAGCGGATGCGCGGCAATGGTTGCTCAAACTGCGCGATGTGCATCAGCAACTGCTTAAGGGGCTGGAGACTGAGCGGGTAGCCGTGGCGCCAGCGCCTGAAGCGCAAGCGCCTGTGGCGGCGGATCCCGAGTTGCCGGAGGATCATTTCCTGGTGCGCAAGACCGCACAGCTGTCCCCCGGGCACTGGATTGAATTGCTGGATGGTGAAGAGCCCCGTCGTGCCAAACTGGCGGCCAATATTCGTGGCGGCGTCAAGTTGGTGTTCACCAACCGCCGCGGTATCAAGGTGGCAGAGTTCTCAGCTTACAGCCTGGCCGTTGCCCTTCATAAGGGGGCTGTTAAACTCATTGAAGAAGGGGCTCTTTTCGACCGTGCACTGGAAGCCGTGATTGGCGACCTGCGGCGCATGCAGGCCAGTCACTGACCAAACGCGCCCCGCCTCCATTCAGATCCGGCAAGGAGAGCATGGGTGCTGACCCTTAGCGAGCATCGGGTGAAACAGGCGCAATGGTGTCCGTCGCCCAACTTCAATGAACGACCCGCCCCTGACGATATTTCCCTGCTGGTTATCCATAATATCAGCCTGCCTCCGGGCCAGTTTGGCGGGCCCTATATCGAAGACCTGTTCTGCAACCGCCTTGATCCGGATCGGGATCCCTATTTTCGTGAGATCCATCAGTTGACGGTGTCCTCTCATTTTCTGATACGCCGTGATGGCCAGCTAATGCAGTTTGTGGATTGTGACAAGCGTGCCTGGCATGCCGGGGTGTCCACCTTTGAGGGCCGGGCAAACTGCAATGACTACGCGATTGGTATTGAACTGGAAGGCACCGACCAGTCGCCCTACGAGTGTGCCCAGTACCGGAGCCTGGTGGCGTTAACCGCCGCGCTACAGCAGCATTACCCGGCCATTACCGACCAGCGTATCACCGGTCATGAGCACATAGCCCCGGGTCGCAAGACGGATCCGGGCCCGGCGTTTCAATGGCAGAAGTATTTGCAGAGCCTGGCCGCGTTCAAGGAGACACAGACATGACCTTTCTGATGCTGATTCTGGTGCTGGGGCTGCGTCGTCTGGAAAGTGACTGGCCTCACTGGATGACCAACCGACAGCGCCATCAGGCCTGGCTCCAGCGCATGTCGAGCCGGTTTGGCAATGGGGGCTTGTCCTGGGGGCTGGGCATCGTTGTGCCCGCGGTGGTGCTGGCAGTGGTCGAGTGCCAGCTGCAAGGCTTCTGGGGGCAGTGGCTGTGGCTTTTGCTGGGTGGTGGCGTGTTGTTGTGGCTGCTGGGCGGGCACAGTGAATTTCGGCAGGTGGATGAGCTGCTGGTTCGTGGGCGAATGAGCGACCCGGAGGGGTTTGCAGCGCTGGCAGAAGATGAATTCGAGATCCAGGGCGATCCCCATTCACCGGCCATGCAGCAAGCACTGGCAGAAAAAGTCCTGTCTCGGGAACAGCGCCTGTTCGTGGCGATCTTCTGGTTGGTGATTGCCGGGTTGCCCGCCGCCCTGGTGGTGGTGCTCAACCATGCCTGGGCCAGCCGCACGGAGCGGGAGCATACCCATTGGGCGACCCGGCTGGATCAATGGCTGTGCTGGCCTGCCCAGCGCTTGCTCATCTTCAGCATGGCGCTGGTGGGTGATTTCGCGGCGGTGCTCGATTGTATGCGTGGGCACTGGTTCAAGCTGCAGGGCGCAGAGCAGCATGCGGCCATGGCTGCCCGGGTTGCCATGGAGCTGCCGGATCAGGAGGAGGGCTCCCCCTTCTACCGCATCATCGCGCCCCTGGAATCCCTGCAAGGCCTGTTGCTGCGGTGCCTGGCCGTGTGGTTGATCCTGGCCGCGCTGTGGGTGATGTTGAGCTGACAGCTATGAGCTATGAGCTATGAGCTATGAGCTATGAGCTATGAGCTATGAGCTATGAGCTATGAGCTATGAGCTATGAGCTATGCTCGATTCGATCAAGAAAACCGGAAAAGTTCCCGGGTTTTCACTGCTGTCCCACATTTTCAGCCCCCTCTTTGGGAAAGCCTCCCCCCTTCCTTTGTGGGAGCTTGCTTTCAAGCGAATAGCCCTTGCCGCACCAACATTCGCCTGCAAGCAGGCTCCCACGAGCCGGGCATCTGAGAGTCAAAATGCGGCGGTGAAATCCTGTCCCCCTAAACAGAGAAACCCGCCGGCTTGCCAGCCTGGCGGGTTTCGGACTTCGCTAAGTCAAACTGTGGGACAGCAGTGAATGAATGGCTCGGTTTTTGCCCTTCGAAACTCGCTTCTCGCAACGGGTACCTCATCCTTTCGCTGTTCGTCTTATGGCGTCTTTCCGGCACTCGGTGCAAGCTGGTAATGACTGGTAAAGAAATAATGCCCAAATAACTGTTTTTGATGGTTATTGTCATTTGACCGCCCGGTCATCATCGCTAGTATGAATGCAGGTTTCCGGTATCACCCGGAGCACAATGAGGTTCGCCTCGCCCGGACACCCCCGGGTATGTTTGCGGTACGACAGTGATCCTGACGTGCCGCCCGGCTACGCGAAAAAGGACGCACGCCCATGCACAAAAGAAGTTTCTTTGATGATATGGATCCCGCCGAAACGCGGGAATGGCTTGATGCACTGGAATCAGTGGTCGAGCGGGAAGGTCCGGAACGGGCCGCCTGGCTACTCGACGTCATTGCCAACGAAGCCCAGGAACAGGGCATCCATCGTACCCACCTGAACACCCCCTATCTCAACACCATTTCCCCGCAAGACGAAGCCTCCATTCCCGGCGATATGTTCATGGAACGTCGTATCCGTTCCCTGGTGCGCTGGAATGCCCTTGCCATGGTGATGCGGGCAAACATGAACAACGATGATGAGCTTGGCGGCCATATTGCCTCCTTCGCCTCATCCGCGACCCTCTACGATGTGGGGTTCAACCATTTCTTCCGGGCCCCCAGCGATGACAACGAAGGGGACCTGGTGTTCTTCCAGGGGCACTCGGCGCCGGGGGTCTACGCCCGGGCTTATCTGGAAGGGCGAATCAGTGAGGAGCAGCTGGACAACTTCCGCCGGGAAGTGGACGGGAAGGGCCTGTCATCCTACCCGCACCCGTGGCTGATGCCGGATTTCTGGCAGTTCCCCACCGTCTCCATGGGGCTGGGGCCGATTCAGGCCATCTACCAGGCCCATATCATGAAGTACTTGCAGAATCGCGAACTGATCCAGCAGGACAATCGTAAAGTCTGGGCCTTCCTCGGTGATGGTGAGATGGACGAGCCGGAGTCCCTGGGCGCGCTGGCGCTGGCTGGCCGCGAGAAGCTGGATAACCTGGTGTTCGTGGTCAACTGTAACCTGCAGCGTCTGGATGGTCCGGTGCGTGGCAACAGCAAGATCATCCAGGAGCTGGAAGGGGTGTTTCGCGGTGCTGGCTGGAACGTGATCAAGGTGGTCTGGGGGCGTCTCTGGGATCCGTTGCTGGAAAAAGACAATCAAGGCCTGCTGCGCCGCCGCATGGAAGAGTGTGTGGATGGGGAATATCAGGCTTACAAGAAGAACGGCGGGGCCTATACCCGTGAGCATTTCTTCGGCAAATATCCTGAGCTGAAGGAGCTGGTGGCCCATATGTCCGACGAGGACATCTATCGTCTTAACCGTGGTGGCCATGATCCGTTCAAGGTGTACGCCGCCTATAACGAGGCCACCAAGCACACTGGTCGTCCCACTGTGATTCTGGCCAAGACGGTGAAGGGCTATGCCACCGGTGCCGGCGAAGCGGTGAACAAGGCCCACCAGATGAAGAAACTGGATCTGGAAAGCCTGAAAGATTTCCGCGACCGCTTCGATATGCCGTTCACCGATGAAGAGCTCAAGGATGTGCCGTATTACCGTCCCGAGCCAAATTCACCGGAATTGCGCTACATGAACGAGCAGCGCAACAAGCTGGGTGGCTATATGCCGGTGCGTCGTCAGCAGGCCAGCCAGGCGCTGACCATCCCCGGGCTGGATGTGTTTGCCAGCTTCCTGGAGGGCAGTGGTGATCGGGAAATCTCCACCACCATGGCCTTTGTGCGCATGATGAGTGCGCTGATCAAAGACAAGCAGATTGGTGAGCGCGTGGTGCCCATTGTGCCGGATGAGGCCCGTACCTTTGGTATGGAAGGTCTGTTCCGTCAGTTGGGCATCTACTCCTCCGGTGGCCAGAAATACGAACCGGAAGATGCCGGTCAGGTGATGTACTACCGGGAAGAGAAGAAGGGACGCATTCTGGAGGAGGGCATCAACGAAGCCGGTGCCATGTCCGGCTGGCTGGCGGCCGCCACCAGCTACAGCGTGCACAACTTCGCCCTGATTCCGTTCTACATCTATTACTCCATGTTCGGGTTCCAGCGCATTGGTGATCTGGCCTGGGCAGCGGGCGATAGCCAGGCACGCGGTTTCCTGCTGGGTGCCACCGCCGGGCGTACCACGCTCAACGGCGAAGGCCTGCAGCATCAGGATGGCCACAGCCATATCCTGGCGGGCACCATTCCCAACTGTGTCAGCTACGACCCCACCTACAGCTATGAGCTGGCGGTGATCCTGCACGACGGTCTCAAGCGCATGTACGAAGACAATGAAAAAGTCTTCTATTACCTGACGCTGATGAACGAGAACTACGTGCATGGTGCCATGCCGGAAGGCGCTGAAGAGGGCATCCGTCGCGGCATGTACCTGCTGCGTGAAGGCAAGGCAAAGACCAAAAAGTCTCCCCGGGTCCAGCTGCTGGGCAGTGGCACTATCTTGCGTGAAGTGGAAGCTGCAGCCGAACTGCTGCGCGATGACTTCGGTATTGCCGCGGACGTATGGAGCGTGACCAGCTTCAATGAACTACGCCGCGAAGGCATCCAGAAGGACCGTGACGAGCTGCTCCATCCGGACAGCGAACGTGAACAGAACTGGGTTGAGAAATGTCTGGACGGCCGCGATGGCCCGGTCATTGCCTCTACCGATTACATGCGCAGCTTTGCCGACCAGATCCGCCCCTGGATCAAGGCGCCGTACTCGGTGCTGGGTACCGATGGCTTCGGTCGCAGTGATTCGCGCCAGAAATTGCGTCACTTCTTTGAAGTGGATCGTCACTTTGTGGTGCTGGCGGCGCTGAATGCGCTGCGCAAGGAAGGCAAGGTGGATGCAGCCAAGGTGAAGCAGGCCATCGAGAAATACGGCATCGACACGGATAAACCCTATCCGGTGATGCATTGATCGCACCTCAAGATAATCTCACTAAAAGGAGACTGGTGTGAGTGAGAAGATTCAGGTTCCCGATGTGGGCAGCAGTGATCCTGTTGACGTCATCGAGATCAGCGTAAAAGTCGGCGATACCATCGCCGCGGAAGATACCATCGTGGTGCTGGAATCCGACAAGGCCACGGTGGAGGTGCCGGCACCGAAAGCGGGCAAGGTTACCGCCATCAATGTGAAGGTGGGTGACCGGGTGAAAGAAGGCGATGACCTGCTGATGGTGGAGGCAGGCGATGAGGCTGGCGACAGCGCCCCTGCCGAGCCCGAAGGAAAAGACGCGACTCCTGCAGAGTCTCAGGATACCCCCGAGCCTGCCGTTGAAGAAGCGCCAGCAAAGTCGGCCAGCAGTAGCGGCTCACGCACGGAAACGGTGACAGTACCGGACCTGGGTGATATCGAAGGGGCCGAAATTATCGAGGTCAGCGTGGCTGCCGGTGATGCGCTGGAAGCCGAGCAGGTGATCGCGGTACTGGAATCCGACAAGGCCTCGCTGGAAATCCCCGCGCCCCAGGCGGGCACGGTGGAGTCAGTGACTATCAAGGTGGGTGACAAGGTCAGCACCGGGGACGCCCTGCTGACCCTGACGGTATCCGGTGAGAGCGCAGAGAGCGCAGAGCAGGAGGCCGCCGGGTCCGCATCCGCAGCATCCGAACCCCAGAGCGACGCTACCGGGAAACAGGAGCAAGCGCAGCAACAGGCTGAACCGGCCAAGAAGGCGTCAGCTACCTCTGCTGCGGCCAGTTCCCCGAGTAAATCGGTCCATGCAGGGCCGGCGGTCCGCAAGCTGGCCAGAGAAATGGGGGTGGATCTGGCGCAGGTGCCCGGCACCGGGCCCAAGGAACGCATCCTCAAGGAAGATGTGCATGCCTGGGTGAAACAGCGTCTGGAAAACCAGCCGGCAGCCTCTGCTGGCGGTGGTGGCCTGAGTCTGGATTTGCCGGAGATCGACTTCAGCCAGTTTGGGGATATCGAGCGGGAAGAGCTCAACAAGCTGCGCAAGGTGTCTGCCCAGAATCTGCATCGTTCCTGGTTGACGATTCCCCATGTGACCCAGCATGACAATGCCGACATCACCGACCTGGAAGCCTTCCGCAAGCAGCAGAACAAGGCGCTGGAACGCGAGGGCGTCAAGCTCACCATGCTGGCGTTCCTGGTAGCGGCCTGTGCCAAGGCGCTGAAAGCGTTTCCGCGCTTCAACAGTTCTCTCGAGAATAGCGGCGAAGCCCTGATTCACAAGCACTACATCAATATTGGTATTGCAGTGGACACTCCCAATGGTCTGGTGGTGCCAGTGATCAAGGATGCGGACAAGAAGACCCTGAAAGAAATCGCTGTAGAAATGGGAGACCTGGCGGAGAAGGCGCGTAATCGCAAGCTGACGCCGGCGGACATGAAGGGCGGTACGTTTAGCATTTCGTCACTGGGCGGGATTGGTGGTACGGCATTTTCCCCCATTGTGAACTGGCCGGAAGTGGCCATTCTGGGGGTGAGCCGTTCGGACATGCAGCCGGTATGGGATGGCAGCCAGTTCGTGCCGCGTCTGACCCTGCCGTTGAGTCTGTCCTATGATCATCGCGTGATTGACGGGGCCGATGCGGCGCGCTTCACCTCTTATCTGAGCCAGTTGCTGTCAGATATGCGGCGGGTGCTGCTCTAAAAGGGGCTTCCCTTGAACGGAAAAGCCGGCTCGATTGCCTAATGCTGTTCACCTAAGAAGTGGTTTGCTCTTCTTGTGGGAGATTGCTTGCAAGCGAAGTCTTTGTGTCATGGCGCGCCATTCGCGTGCAAGCACGCTCCCACAGAAGCATCGCGCTTGGGTTAACGGTATTGGGCTCGATTGCCGGCTTTTTCCGTTCAAGGGAAGGGTCGGACGTCTGACTTCAGACGTCCGACCTAACCTGTTAATTGCCCCGCTTTTCCATTTTCTCTTTACGCTTTTCCTTGCGCTCTTCCCAACGCTCTTTGCGCTTCTCTTTCATATCGGCCATTTTGTCCTGTTGTTCAGGGGTCAGGATGGCGTTGATCTTGTCCTGGGTCTCGTCGTGCAGGGCTTTCATTTTCTTGCCCTGTTCTTCGAAAACGGCCTGCATCTGTTTGCTTTGCTCCTCACTTAGATCCAGCTTCTGGGTCATGTGTTCCACCATCCGCTCACCACCTTTGTGACCGTGACCCGGTCCATAGGCAAAAGCGGCGGTAGAGAATACGGCGAGAAGAATAACGGCGACTTTTTTCATCATGCTCTCCTTGGGGAAGTCCTCGGGACACGTAGTCCCTGTGTTTGATGTGACCAGTATTCATGGAAAGCGTGCAAGGAATATGCAGGGAATGTGGAAACAGCAGGGGCGAGCTTTGAGCTTCCAGCTACAAGGAAAATCAAAACCGGAAAACGCCGGGGTGAACTGTAGGAGTTCCCTTCCAGGGGACGAACCTCGCGCAGCGAGGCGACCGAAGGGAGATCTGAATGATTTGATGACCCTTCGGGTAATTCCGTGCTGCGCACGATTCGTCCCCTGGAAGGGAACTCCTACAAGGGCGGAGGGGTGGGCAGTTATGGCGTTTCCAGCCGATAGCCGACGCCGTAGACGCTGCCGATCCAATAGTGGGCGTCTGCACTGTGCTCGGTCAGTTTCTTGCGCAGTTTGCGGATGTGGCTGTCGATGGTGCGGTCGGAGACGACCCGGTGGTCCTGATAAATCTCGTCCATCAGCTGGTCGCGGGACCAGATGCGGCCGGGATGGCGGGCCAGGGTTTGCAGCAGGGCGAACTCGATGGCTGTCAGGGTGATGGGATGGTTGCCAATGATGGCCTCGAAACGGTCCTCATCCAGTTTCAGGGACGGACTGTCGTGGGCCGGCTCTGGATGGGCACGGCGCAGAACGGCCTTGACGCGTGCCACTACTTCCCGGGGGCTGAAAGGCTTGCAGATATAATCGTCGGCACCCAGTTCCAGGCCCAGTAGCCGATCGACCTCATCCACCTTGGCGGTGATCATCAGAATGGGCAGGTTGCTGTCTTTGCGCACGGCCTTGCACACATCCATGCCGTCTCCGTCCGGCAGCATCAGATCCAGCAGCATGGCGTCAAAACGACCGCTCTGGGCCAGCGTAATTGCTGCATTGGCGCTGTCAGTCTGCTCGGTCTCAAAGTGAGCGTGGGTGAGATAATCTGCTACAAGCTGCGCCAGCCGGGGTTCGTCTTCCACAATCAGGATACGGGTCATGCTGTCTCTCCCGGCAGGGTCAGGATAATCTGCACGCCGCCAAGGGGGCTGTGCGCCGCGTTGAGCGTACCGCCATGGGCCTGGGCAATACGCCGACAAATGGCCAGCCCCAGGCCAGCGCCACCGGTGCGACGGTTCCGGGAACTGTCCACACGATAGAGGTGGTCAAACAATTGCGGCAGGGCATCATCGGGTACCCCGGGGGCGCTGTCTTCCACGACCAGTCGCCATTGGCTATTGTCCTGTTGCAGTAGCACGCGCAGCTGGCCACCGTCATGGGTATATTTCACCGTATTCTGCAGCAGGTTATCCAGTAACTGGCGAATGCGGACCGGGTCGAGCAGGGCCTGTGCCTGTTCAGGAAGGCGGGTTTCCAGTGTCAGGTTGTGTTGCTCCAGCGGGTGCTGGTAGCTGTCCAGCACGTCGCGTATGAGTGCGGCTAAATCGTGGTGCTGGAACTGGTAACGCAGGTTGCCTCCGTCCGCCAGTGCCAGGTCGTGCAGGTCATCAATCAGGTGCGCCAGTTGCCCGGTTTCACTCTCCAGTGCCAGGATCGCCTCCCGGTTGAGTGGGCGCACACCGTCCACCAGGGCTTCAAGCTCTCCCTTGAGGATCGCCACCGGAGTGCGTAACTCGTGGGCAATATCCGAGAACCAGCGTTGGCGAGCCTGTTGGCCCTGCTCAAGCCGTTCAGCCAGCTGATCCAGCTGGCGGCTGAGGACGCCCAGCTCATCCTTTCTCGGGTCGGCAAGGCGGGTGCTGTAGTCACCTTCTTGCAGGGTATGGGCGTGGCGGGTGAGCGCCAGCAAGGGGGCCACCAAATGGCGCGCCAGCAGCCAGGAGACCAGCAGGGAAAGCCCCACGCCCACGGCCACCATCCAGCTCATGAACCCTCGCTGACGGTCCCGGAAGCGGTCGGCCAGCTTGTCGCGAATGGCATCCTGGTTTGGGTGGGTCAGGAAGCCCACCAGTTCCCCCCGGGCCTGCACGGGAATCTCGGAGCGGAGCCTGGGTGGGGCGGGGCGACCGATCAGCACGGATTTTTGGGGGTCCAGCAATTGTAGATGCCGGGACTCTCCCCGTTGACCTGGCCCCTGATCATCCTCGCCTGCCAGTCGATAAAGTCGCCCCAGGCGACGGGGATCGTCCAGCAGGAAGGCCCAGCTACCGTTCTGTTCGTACAGAGTACCGAGATGCTCGGCCAGCCGAACCACCTGCTCCTGCTGACGCTCATCCAGATAGGAGTCCAGGCTGCGCACGAAAGAGAGGTAATAGAACCCGCTGGCCGCCAGGGTCAGAATCAGGAAGGTGCCCAGAAAGATCAGAAAAAGCTTGTTGCGGATGCCCATGGCGTCAGTTCGGCTGTTCGGTAACCCAGTGTACCGCGCCGTCGGGGGCAGGGGAGCATTTGCACAATGTTTTCATAAAGGGTGGATCATAGCTACAAGCTACAAGCTACAAGCTACAAGCTACAAGCTACAAGCTACGCTTGATTGGAAAGGAAAATCCCAAATAGTTCCCGGGTTTTCAGAAGAACGGAAAAGCCTTCCAACTTGTTGGGTTCGGCGGTTTCGTAGAGCTAGGGAGCCTCTGAATAACTCCTTGCGTACTCAGCGTGGCCTGAAGCGTGCAGCTGTTGTGTCTTGTCTCGAAGGGAAGGGTGGCTCCCTTTTCAAGAGGCAAGGCGCAGCAGATGTGCGCTTCAGGCCACGCCCTCCGGGTCTTTCAGGCTGATCCACACTCGTTGTTGCACTTTCTCGACAGGCAACCAGCATGCCTTCAAAAGTGCGCCTAGATTGTGAATCAGCCTGAAAGACTGAGCATGCAAGGAGTTATTCAGAGGCTCCCTAGAGGAGTCAGGGAACACTCCGGCTTTTCCTGATCCCGGTGTTAGCTTGTAACTCAAAGCTCGTCCCTATCCTTTTGGTGCCCACAGCGTTTCCGGGTGTTCGTTGCGCTGGTTGATCAGGCGGGCCATGACGAACAGCAGGTCGGAGAGGCGATTGACCAGGGCCAGGCTGACGGGATTGACGGCGTCGTCGTCATCGTTGTGCAGTATCACCAGTTGGCGCTCTACCCGGCGTGCCACGGTGCGGCAGTGATGGCACCAGGCGGCGGCAGGGTGGCCGCCGGGGAGGACAAATTCCTTCAACGGTGGCAGTTCGGCATTCAGGGTGTCGGCCTGGGATTCCACTTCCACCAGATCATGATCGTCGATGACGATCCGGCCGGGGATGGCCAGCTCGCCGCCGATATCGAACAGGCGTTGTTGCAGCTCCGCAAGCAGGGTTTCCATGTCTTCATCCAGTCCATGGGTACGCAGTACCCCAAGGGTGCCGTTCAGTTCATCCAGCTCACCCAGTGCGATGATACGCGGGTGGCTCTTGCTGACCCGGGAGCCATCGGCCAGCCCGGTTTCCCCCTTGTCGCCAGTGCGGGTAATGACGCGGTTGATGCGGGTTTTGTCAGTCATGAATCAATCCTTTTGGGCATTTCGCTGTGGGAGCATGCCTGCAAGTGATGGGAAAGCAAGCTACAAGCCACAAGCTGCAACACGGATAAGCGTGGACAGGGAGGCGAAAGCCTTGCCCGCGCACAATTTCTGAAATAACTCGCGGGCAAGGCGCTTAAGTTAGGGAGCATCTCATCCCGCGTTGCAGCTTGAAGCTTGCAGCTGCTTTAAAGCTCGTAGCCGATGGCAATGCGGTAGTGGCGTTCCGGCAGCGGGTAGAGTGTGGTGCCGCCGCTAGCGGGGCTGTAGACACCGTAGTCAGCTACCAGATTGTCTTCCAGGTTATATACCCCGGCGCGCAGGTAGGCACCACGGTAATGGGCAGTCAGCTGGATATCACTGCTGCGGTAATGATCCAGCTTGCTGTACTGGTTGGCCAGATCACTGTCGTATCGGCGGTCACCCACATAGCGGTGGTGCAGTTGGGCTGACAACCAGGGCAGGGCCTGCCAGTCAGCGCTCAGGCTCATGGTGTGCTCGGGTACCAGGGGCACATCGTTACCGCTGAACGGGCCGCCGTCAAACCTTGCCTGCTGGGCACTGGCGTTGGCGGTGAAGGTCAGGTCCCTGTCCAGACGCCAGCGGGAATTGATGCTGATGCCCTTGTGCAAGGTGGGGTCGTCCAGATTGCGGTTGGTGAAACTGATCGGGTCGAACAGGATTTCGTTGTCGATGTCGGCCCGCCACAGGGTCAGGGTGGAGTGTTGCATTCCCTCAGACCAGCTGGCGCCAAGGGTATAGGTGTGGCCGGTCTGGGGATCAATGGGCGGATTGAAGGGGGTTAGCTCATCCAGGTTGGCAATGCGTACGCTGCGTTGCGCCCCGGCAAACAGGGAAAGGTTGCCGGTGAAGGTATAGCGAATCCCGCCTTCGTACATCTCGCCGTCCTGCGCCTTGTCGTCCCCTTCGCCGGTGAGGTTGCTTTCCAGCCGGCGTGCCCCTGCGCTTAGCGACAGCTTCGGGGTCAAACTGATCAGGTTATGCAGGTACCAGGCTCGTTGCTCCTGCTCCAGATCCCGATTACCGAAACTGGTGCGGCTATCATAGTCGTATTTGTTCAGGTCAAAGCCCAAGGTCCAGTTGTGTACCGCACTGCCGGTAGTCAGCTGGCTTTCCAGCTTGGGCGTCACACTGTAGCTGTGAATGACGGTATCACTGGCATAGCTACCGGAGACAAAGTCGAACTCCTGATGCTGGCGGCGCTTGCTGGCTTCCAGGGTCAGTGCCGTACGGTCGGACAGATTGATGCGCAGGCCGGGCATCAGCCAGTAGTTTTCCTGTTCGACCTCATCGTCCGGGGTGTCGGTCCCTTCGGGATCATTGCGGAACTGGTTTTCCGTGGCGGTGACGCCACGCCCGCCGGGCAGGCCCATGAACTGCTTTTCGGCGGTGGCAGTGAAATAGGCCTGCAGGCCTTCGCCTTGATAACGCAGGTCGGTGAACAGGCTGTTATTGCGGGTGCGGTTATTATCCCGGTAACCGTCGCTGGTGAGACTGTGGCCGGCGAGGGCGCCGCTCAGATTATTGTGACGACCGGTGGCATGCAGCTGCCCGCTGCGCAGGCCATAGCTGCCACCACTTGCTTCTATGCCGGCACTGTTCTGGTAGCGCTGGCGGGTAATGATATTGATGGTGCCGCCGGTGGCCCCGTTACCGTAGAGCGCGGCCCCGGCCCCGGGCAGGATCTCGATACGTTCAATGGCGGCCAGTGGAATGCCGGTGAGATCCGGTGTGCCCAGATCAATGCCGGAGAGGCGGCGACCATTGAGCAGTAGCAGGGTGTTCTGGTTACCGGTGGCCCCAAACCCCAGCAGGTCCACGCTGGCGCCACCGCCATTGATGCCGTACAGCTGACTGACCTGCAGTCCGGCCACACTGTCGAGGACTTCGGTGAGGTCACTGGCCGGCAGGCTGTCGATCATCTGCCTGTCGATGACCACGGTACCGGTAGGCAGTTCGCTGGCCAGCTCATGGCTCACCGCGCCACTGACCTTCACGGTCTGGATTTCATTGCTGGCCAACAGAGGGGCGCTGGCGATCAGGCTGATGGCCAAAACAAGGTTGCGCTGCATCGGGTTTCCAAGACATTGAACAATGCCCGCTACGATGGCGAAAAACGGGCGTTAAATCCAGTAGTTGGGTGTAACGGAGGGCAACAGCGGGGATGATTTCAGCTACGAGCTACGAGCTACGAGCTACGAGCTACGAGCTACGAGCTACGAGCTACGAGCTACGAGCTACAAGCTACAAGCTACAAGCTACAAGCTACAAGCTACAAGCTACAAGCTACAAGCTACAAGCTACAAGCTACAAGCTACAAGCTACAAGCTACAAGCTACAAGCTACAAGCTAACGCTTGGATTGGATGAAACCAAAAAGTTCCCGACCTCCCTCATTTCTACGAAGCCGCTGTAGGAGCTCCACTTGGGGTGCGAACCGAGCGACAGCGAGGAACCGGGATGCAGCTGGCACATATCTCCGCTAGAACCCGTAGGAGCGGTCGTTCGACCGCGATCCGAGCCCTGGCGAGGTAAGGATTCCAGAAACGGATTTCGAGCAATCATTCCCGAAATGTCACGAAAGAATGATCTCCCTTCGCTCGCCTCGCTGCGCTCGGTTCGTCCCTCAAGTGGGACTCCTACAGGGCTTGGTGTACTTCGCGGTGTCTGGAATTGCTGTAAGCCTGCCCGAGGTAATGATTCCATAAACGTCTTTAGAGAGGCAGGCGTTTCGGCGCTGAAGAAACTCGTTAGGCATTACGAAAGACCAGACCATGTTGTGATTTTCGCAACCCGCTCAACGAGGTTACCTTTTCAGCACATCCATCACGGCCTGGTTCTCCGGCACCTCCAGCCCTAGCCGATTCGCCTGTTTCACGATCCAGCCGTTGATGACCTCGATTTCTGTTTCCGCGCCCCGCTGGCGGTCAGCCCGCATGGACGAGGTATTGCCAGCGGTGGCGCGGGCCACGGCGAGCACGTTCTCGATGGACTGTGCCGGCCAGGTTGGGTCCAGTGCCTGCAAGACCCGGTCGGCTTCTGCACAAATTCGCTCGGCTCTCTTGCGCAGCTCTGGATCGTCCACGATCTCCCCGTTGGGGACATCGTAGATTGCGGTGAGAGGATTGATCACGGCATTGGCCACCAGCTTCTGCCACTGGGGTGTATGAATTTCATCAGCCCACTGCAGGTTGGGCCAGTGGGCTTGCAGCGTTGCCAGCCAGTCGGGGGGATTGGCTTGCCCACCCAGCCAGGTGAGATTCTCCGCGACAATCTGGTGGTGCGGGTGCTGGCCTTTCACGGCGCTGGTCGACACCGCTTCCAGCACCGTCAGGTTGTCCGGCAGCAGGCCATCCAGTGCGCCCAGCCCATTCTGCAGGCGCAGAACCTGGCTGCCGGTGTGCAGGTGCGAGGTGACGGGGGCCAGTGCGGCGGCGGAATAGGGGGTTTTGACCGCCACCAACAGGAAATCAATGGACGGGGGCAGCGCCTCAGGCGTCACCACCGGTAGCGACAAGTTGGCCGATGTGCCATCGGGTAGCTGCAGGTTTTTTTCCAGAGTGGCGGAGCGCTCTGCCTTGATGACGGTGACGGTGTGTCCTGCCCGGGTCAGATACCAGGCGGCCAGGGTGCCCATGTTGCCGGCACCGAGCAAATACCAGTGGGGTAGCGGTGTGATCATGCTCGCATGGTATGCCAGCATGGTGCGAAAGTCAGGAGAAGGTGAGAGTCAGGCCTAAATCGAAAGCGCGGCCGGTTGTCTTAAGCAGGCTCATTGCCGAGGTGTCGATTTTTTGTGGGAGCGTGCTTGCACGCGAAGCCTTTTCTTGGGAGCGCCATTCGCGTGCAAGCACGCTCCCACAAACACTTTGGTGTCCGGTTTTAGTGGACTACTGCAAACAACATAGGTCTGTTGCCGGGCCGTTGAGTCAACTCGCTCCTCAAAGAGCGCCCTTGTTGGCGCTGGGGATGTCGGGTTGCGCCTCTTTGTTTTCCTTGTCCGAGGTCGCCGCGGCCACGATCCGTTTCTCGGCCACCGACAGGGGCAGCGCTTCTGCGGCCTGACCGAACATGGCCTCTGGCGAGGCAGCCCCTTCCGAGGCTGTCAGCGCCATGCTCACGTGCAGACTGATAAAGCCGGCGGCGGTCTGGTAGGCGCGGTGATTGAGGGATTCATAAAGGCGGCGAAAGCCGGAGGGCTCACAGTGATTGAGGTGCGGTTGCCAGGTGACCAGGGCAAACAGGTCGGGCTGTATCCGGCAAACGCTGTCCAGTGGTCGTACTGACTGGCGCAGCCGGCGGCTGAAGGCCAACACGCCCTGCTGCATGACCTTGGCGCCGCGCTCTTTCTGCTGAACCTCGAATTGCTCCAGGTGTAGAAGTATCAGGCAGGCCGCGCCGCCGCGTTTCTCTGCCTGTCTAAGGGTATTTTGCAGGGCTCGCAGGTTGTCCTGGCGGTTACCGAAGCCGGTGAGTGGATCGATCAGGGCCTGTTTCTTGAGCTGGCGATTGAAGGACAGCATGCGCTGGTAATCGGTTTGCACCCGATTGTGGCGCTGGATAATACGATCGGCGGCCATGACCCGGTGCTGAAGCTGTTCGGTCATGGAGGATTTGGACACAAAGTCATCCACGCCCTGGTCGAAGGCCTGCTGAAGGGCGTCCACGCCTTCCCGCGCGGTGAGCAGCAGCACATAGGTGTAGCGGTTGCTGGCTTCATCGTTCTGCCGAATGCGACGGGTCAGCTCCAGACCGTCCATGCCCGGCATCAGCCAGTCAGCCACCACCAGATCCGCGGGCTGCTGGGCCAGCTGCCCCAACGCATCCTGCGCGCTGTTGGCGTGACGGATGTTGGTGTAGCCGGCGGCTGCCAGCGTACGGTTGACCACGGCCGCCGAGAAGCGGGCATCGTCTACGACCAGAATATCCATTTCGGCAAAGTTCATTGGCATTCTTGTTGTTTTTTGTAATCTGTGAACTATAGCCGGTTTTTGGTTGATTGAAAATTGGTCGATGCGCAGGGGGTGGCAGACGGGGGCATTGCTATTTCCCGGGGCGTGGTCCTGCCCGCTGTTAAGGCCATTGCGGGGGAGGGATGGCAGATAAGGTTAAGGGGCAGGTCTTAGGGAGCCTCTGAATAACTCCTTGCATGCTCAGTCTTTCAGGCTGGCTCGCCCCCTCGGCCAAGGTAAAGAGGGGCGCACTTTTGATGGCATGCTGGTTGCCTGTCGAAACTCATACCTTCAAGAACAGGCAACAACGAGTGCGAGTCAGCCTGAAAGACCCGGGAGCACCCGTTCGGGCATAAAGGCGCGGCCTGGAGCGCACATCTGCTGCGCCTTGCCTCTCGGAAAGGGAACCACCCTGACCATCGAGACAAGACACAACAGCTGCATGCTCCAGGCCACGCTGAGTACGAAAGGAGTTATTCAGAGGCTCCTTAGTCCCGAAAGGCGCCGTTGCGCTGGATCAGATAGATCAGGGCGAGCACCGGAACCCCCATCAGGCTGGCCAGCAGGAAGAAGCCCGGATAGCCCATGTTGTCGACCATGCTGCCGGAATAGCCCCCAATGGTCTTGGGTAGCAGCGTCATCAGTGAGCTGAAGATGGCGTACTGCACCGCCGTGAAGGAGACATTGGTCAGCTGGGACAGAAACGCCACGAACGCAGCACTGGCAAGGCCGGCGGTGAGATTGTCTGCTGAGATAACCACGTACAGAATCCGGATGTCATGACCGGCATGGGCCAGCCACAGGAACAGCAGATTGGTGGCCACGGTGAGGGCAGCGCCAAGGTACAGCACCTTGATGACGCCATGACGGACAGCCAGTATCCCGCCCAGGAAACCGCCGGCGATGGTCATGAACAGCCCGAAGGTTTTGACCACCTTGGCGATTTCCACTTTGGTGAAACCGATGTCTTCAAAGAAGACATTGGAGATCACGCCCAGCACGATATCGGAAATCCGGTAGAAGCCCACAAACAGCAAAATCACCAGCGCCAGCCGGGCACCATAGCGGTGGAAGAAGTCACGCACAGGCTCGATGTAGCTCTCTTCCACCAGCTGCTTCTCATAAAGCGGTGTCAGCGACAGCAGTTTCACCACCCCGAAGACCACGGCAAAAGCCAGCAGGAGGCGAGCACTTTCTACCACCAAACCGGCAAGCGCGCCGTTGTGGGTCATGTCGACCAGTTGTGCCCGCAAGGCGTCAGCCTGGGCCCCGGTAATCACATACAGGGTCACAAAGGTGGCGATGCCGAGGACAAAGATGCTGAGAAAGCGCAGGTATTGCTGGCTGCTGTATTCGAATGACGACGGTCGTGGATTGTCCGGCTCGCGGATAATCAGGGTGGTAATGGCACCTACCAGCATGGTCAGGGCCATCAGTGCATAGGTGCTTTGCCAGGCACTGTAGCTATACGCTTCACTGGTGGAGCCCAGCTGGCTGGCCAGTACCAGTGACCCGGCGCCGGAGGTGAGCATACCGACCCGGTAGCCGGCGATATAGGACGAGGACATCAGCGCCTGCAGTTCAACACCAGCCGATTCGATGCGGTAGGCGTCTATCACAATGTCCTGAGTGGCCGCGGTAAAACCAAGGGCGACCACGGTAAAGGCCATCAGGTTCAGGGCGCCGGGTTGTGAAGGGTCAACCTGGGAAATGGTGAAGATAGACAGCGCCACGGCCAGCTGGGACACCAGCAGCCAGGCACGGCGGCGTCCAAGCAACCGGGTTAGGACGGGGATCGGTAGTCGGTCGATCAGTGGGGCCCACAGGAACTTGAAGGAGTAGGCTAGCGCCGCCCAGCTGAAATAGGTCACGGTGGAGCGATCCACGCCGGCTTCCCTGAGCCACAGGGACAGGGAAGAAAAAATCAGCAGTAGCGGGATCCCGGCAGAGAAACCATAGAAGAACATGGTCACAACCCGGGGGTGCAGGAAGGCTTTGAGGGACTGCTGCCAGCTGGTGTCTTGTGGAGGCATGGATTCTCTTAATGGGGTCTGCCGGTGGGCGAAGGGATCATCATAGACACTTTGTCACCGGGGAGCGATGTGGGTTCAGTCGTCCCACTTCACAAAAAAATGTCCGGGCACCCGTGTGCCGGTCACGGCCACGTTTTCGTCCAGCAGACGCTGTATCTGAATATCACCGGCTGGTGTGTCAGCGAGGGCAATGTGTCCGTCGCTACGCAGCACCCGGTGCCAGGGCAGGCGGGAGTCATTGGGCAGCCGGCTCATCAGTCGCCCCACAAAGCGGGCATGGCGTGGAAAGCCGGCCTGTCTGGCCACGGCGCCATAGCTGCTAACCTTGCCAGCCGGGATGGCGGCCACGATCTGGTAGACGGCGTCTCGGAATTCATCGTTCATCAGGTAAGCTTCAAGCCACAACCGACAAGCTGCAAGGGGAAATGCTTGATGCCAGCGGCTGGATGCCTGACGCAAGGCGGCGGAGATCGGCTTTCGCCGATTTCCGCCCTACGGTGTTTTCTGTTGCTGGAGGGTAACGGCACACAAAAAAGGGCAGGCCCGAAGGCTTGCCCTTTTTAGTGTCCAGCACATCATGCTGGCTCACAGCTCACAGCTCACAGCTCACAGCTCACAGCTCACAGCTAGTAGCTGCTTATCGCAGACCGCCATCCATATCGATGCAACGACCGGTGAAATAGTCGGTCTCGAAGATGAAGGCCACGGAACGCGCGATATGCTCGGCTTCACCCAGGCGACGCAGCGGCACCGCCTGCACCAGACGCTCGCGGGCTTCCGGCTTCATGGCGGCCAGCATGTCGGTGTTGATGGTGCCCGGGGCAACGGCGCCGGTACGGATGTTGTAACGGGCCAGCTCTTTCGCCCATACCTCGGCCATGGCGGCAACGGCGGACTTGGCGGCAGAGTAGTTGCTCTGACCGAAGCTGCCGTGACGGGCCAGGGAAGAGATGTTCACGATGACGCCTTCCTCGGTGCCCAGTTCCAGCATCTTGGCAGCGGCTTCGCGGCCACACAGGAACACACCGGTCAGGTTCACGTCGATGACCGCCTGCCACTGCTGCAGGCTCATCTTGCTCACCACTTCACCGTCCTTGTACTTCACCAGCAGACCGTCGCGGGTGATACCGGCGTTGTTGACCAGACCGTGCAGGGCGCCGAAGTCGTTACCCACGTTGTTGAACAGGGCTTCAACATCTTCTTCCTTTGCCACGTTGGCAATGTAGGCGCGGGCGTCGCCACCAGCTTCCTTACAGGCGGCCACGGTGCCGTCCAGGTCTTCCTGGTTCAGGTCCACACAGGCAATGCGTGCGCCCTTGCCGGCGAAGTAGGTGGCAATACCGCGGCCCAGGCCACGACCGGCACCGGTCACTACGATCACTTTCTGGTTCAGATCCATGGTGATTCCTTACACTGTCGGTTCACGATGAAGGCGATTATGGTGGTCGCTCCCGGTCAGACCAATGACCGGATTGCTCAGGGCCCCGGGAAAGCGGGGAAAATCGTCAGGATTGGGCCTTGGGAAAGGGGCAAGCAGGGGAGAGAGTGTCGGAGTGAGATAGGGCGGCGGACGTCTGACGTCCGACCCATTACTCTACCTTGTAATCAGGAATGTCCCTGATACAGCAATGAATCCTGAAACGGAGCCCTCATGGAACCGACCACCCAGGCCCAGGCCTTTGTCTACCAGCATAGTCATGCTGCTCTCGCGACCATAGATGGGGATGGACAGCCCTTGTCCTCGGCGGTGAATGTGGTGTCTGACGGGGCCGGCAGGCTGCTTCTGCTGCTGAGCGACCTGGCCGAACACACCATCAATATCCGCCAGAACCCGGTGGTATCGCTGATGTGGATCGAGGAAGGGCACAGTGACTGGCAGGCCGCACAGCGGTTGTCGGTGACCGGTTCACTTGAGCCGGTACCGGTGGAGGAGGGAGAGCGTTACCTGAAGATCTTTCCGCACATGCGCGACTATCTGCAGCTGGATTTTCACTTCTTTGCCCTGCGCCCGGAAAAAGCCCGCTGGATCCCCGGGTTCGGCAAGGCTGTGTGGTTGGATGGCCAGGCTTTGCTACCGGCCCATGGCTGGGATCTGGCCCGGGAGCAGGGCATGGTTGGGCACATGAACGCCGACCACAGCGATGCCTGTGACCATTACCTGAGCCTGCTGGACTGTCCCGGCGAGGGCGCCGAGATGCTGGCGGTGGATCCCTGGGGTAGCTGGTTGCTGCATGAAGGCAAGCTGCGCCGGCTCCCTTTTGCTAACCGTGCCGAAGATGCTGTGCAGGTGCGCGAGGCGCTGGTCGCCCTGGCTCGCACGCCTGTGTGAGTCAGTCCGGGAGGAGGGTGAATTGTGGGAGCTTGCTTGCAAGCGAAGTCTTGGCCCGGTTTTCGCGTGCAAGCACGCTCCCACAGAAATAGCTTACATAGAGGAACGGGGTACGAGTTTCGAGCTGCGTAGGGCAAAATCCGGGTCTCGCTTTTCGAAACTCGTCACTCGTGCCTCGCTCCTCTCTCGTGGTGCCCTGGCTTCCCCGAAACACCTGCCAGGCGCTTTTTTACCCCCCCGCCCCCTTGAAACCCTGACGTCCAGCCCCATTCCTGACCCCGCAGACAGTCACAGGGGAGCTGTATCTCGCCTATTGACTGCGCTGTCATCATTACTATGATTAGCACTCGACTCGTTAGAGTGCTAATTCGGACTGCCAAGCCTGCCCTACGGCGGGCTTGGATGTCATCAGAACTGAAACTGGGAGTTTAAGGAAA
Source organism: Alcanivorax sp. (assembly GCF_017794965.1). Classification (NCBI taxonomy): domain Bacteria; kingdom Pseudomonadati; phylum Pseudomonadota; class Gammaproteobacteria; order Oceanospirillales; family Alcanivoracaceae; genus Alcanivorax; species Alcanivorax sp. The sequence goes on along the minus strand of NZ_CP051240.1, from coordinate 2,592,879 downwards.
ATGAACATCCGTCCTTTGCATGATCGCGTGCTGGTTCGCCGTGAAGAAGAAGAGACCAAGTCCGCTGGCGGTATTGTGCTGCCCGGTTCTGCCACCGAGAAACCGTCCCGTGGTGAAGTGATCGCCGCCGGTAACGGCAAGATCACTGACAACGGTGATGTACGTCCGCTGGATGTGAAGAAGGGCGACAAGGTGATCTTCGGTCAGTACGCCGGCAACACCGTGAAGGTGGAAGGTGAAGAACTGCTGATCATGAGCGAATCCGAGATCCTGGCCGTTATCGAAGGCTAAACGTTGAAGGTGGCGTGCTGAGGGCCAGGCGCCCAAGGCAGCCACAGGATCAAGAACACCACGGTGCCCCGCCAACGGGGCTGGAAAAGATTTCGCAGAGGTAAAGAACCATGGCTAAAGAAGTACTCTTTCGTGATGACGCTCGTGCCCGTATGGCCAAAGGCGTCAACATTCTGGCTGACGCAGTAAAGGTAACCCTGGGCCCGAAAGGCCGTAATGTTGTGCTGGAAAAATCCTTCGGCGCGCCGGCCATCACCAAAGATGGTGTGTCCGTGGCCAAGGAAATCGAACTGGAAGACAAGTTCGAGAACATGGGCGCCCAGATGGTGAAGGAAGTCGCGTCCAAGGCGAACGACGAAGCCGGTGACGGCACCACCACCGCCACCGTGCTGGCCCAGGCCATCGTCAACGAAGGTCTCAAGTCCGTTGCCGCTGGCATGAACCCCATGGACCTGAAACGCGGCATCGACAAGGCGGTAGAAGCTGTTGTTGAAGAGCTGAAGAAACTGTCCACTCCCTGTGACAGCACCAAGAGCATCGAGCAGGTGGGCACCATCTCCGCCAACTCCGACAAGTCTGTGGGTGAAATCATCGCCCAGGCCATGGAGAAAGTGGGTCAGGAAGGTGTTATCACCGTTGAGGAAGGCCAGTCCCTGCAAAACGAGCTGGAAGTGGTTGAAGGGATGCAGTTCGACCGCGGTTACCTGAGCCCCTACTTCATCAACAATCAGGAAAAGATGCAGGTTGAGCTGGAAACTCCCTACATCCTGCTGGTTGACAAGAAGATCTCCAACATCCGTGAGCTGCTGCCGGTTCTCGAAAACGTGGCCAAGCAGGGCAAGCCGCTGCTGATCATCGCCGAAGATATCGAGGGCGAAGCGCTGGCTACCCTGGTGGTGAACAACATGCGTGGCATCATCAAGTGTGCCGCCGTGAAGGCGCCGGGCTTCGGTGACCGTCGCAAGGCCATGCTGCAGGATATCGCCATCCTCACCGGTGGCACCGTGATCAGCGAAGAAGTGGGCCTGAGCCTGGAAAATGTGTCCCTGGAAGACCTGGGCACCGCCAAGAAAGTGAACATCGACAAGGAAAACACCACCATTGTTGATGGCGCTGGCCAGCAGGCTGACATCGATGCGCGTGTGGAACAGATCCGTCGCGAAATCGAAAACTCTTCTTCTGACTACGATAAAGAGAAGCTGCAAGAGCGCGTGGCCAAGCTGGCCGGCGGTGTTGCCGTGATCAAGATCGGTGCTGCCACCGAAGTGGAAATGAAAGAGAAGAAGGCCCGCGTTGACGATGCCCTGCACGCGACCCGTGCGGCGGTAGAAGAAGGTGTGGTACCGGGTGGTGGTGTGGCGCTGGTACGCGCCCTGGCCAACATGGGTGACATTGAGGGTGACAACGAAGAGCAGAACGCCGGTATCGCCATCGCGATCCGCGCCCTGCAGGCGCCGCTGCGTCAGATCGCCTTCAACGCCGGTGCCGAAGCCTCTGTGATCGTTCAGGAAGTACGTAACGGTTCCGGCAACTACGGCTACAACGCGGCTAGCGGTGAGTACGGTGACATGCTGGAAATGGGTATCCTGGATCCCGCCAAGGTAACCCGCTCCGCGCTGCAGGCTGCCGCTTCCGTGGCTGGCCTGATGATCACCACCGAAGCCATGGTGGCTGACAAGCCGGAAGAAAACGCCCCGGCTGCCCCGGACATGGGCGGCATGGGTGGCATGGGCGGTATGGGCGGCATGATGTAAATCAGCCGGTCATCCGACCATCCCAAAAGCCCCGCCTCGTGCGGGGCTTTTTGTTAGTTGAAAGTTTAAAGTTGAAAGTTCAAAAGCGCGGGCGAGCCAAGTGCCAACCCGCGCAGGATGGAGCCGCGCCTCAACCATCGAAAAAGAACTGTTTGGCTTTTCTACGGCTAATTCCCGGGGGCCAGCTTCGCGGTGACACCTTTTCAATCTATCGATAGCCCATCCCGCGCTTTTGAACTTTCAACTTTAAACTTTGAACTGTCCCGGTTGCCTGTCCGGGCACACCCTCCCCATAATGACCGACTCATTCGTATCGGATTCCCCATGCAACCCAGAGATAAAAAACTCCGTCCCCAATTCATTGCCTTTGCTGTGGTGCTGGCGGTGTTGGGGTTTACCCATCAGTGGGTGAACCCGTGGCTGGCGTTTGATCGGGTGGCTATCGAAGGGGGGCAGGTGTGGCGGATTTTTACCTGTCATCTGGTACACCTGAATCATTGGCATTTGCTGCTCAATCTGTCCGGGCTGTTGCTGTGCGGTTATTTCTTTGAAGATCTTCTGGACCGTTACAGGTTCTGGAGCTGGCTGTTGTTCTGTGCCCTGACGTCGGGGCTGGCGCTTTATCTTATTGATGGTCAGCTGACGCACTATGTGGGGCTGTCCGGCATTCTTCATGGCTTGCTGATCCTGTGCCTGCTGCTTGGCTGGCGGGGGAATCCGGTGCTGCATTCTGTAGTGCTGGCGGTGATTGTGGGGCGCCTGGTCAGTGAGCACATGCCTGGATATGACGTGGATTATCTGCAGAGTTGGATTAACGGAAGGGTTTATGTGAATGCCCATCTTTACGGTGCCATCAGTGGGGTGGTGCTGTGGGGCTTGATCAAGGGGGGAGAACGGTTTGTCGGTGGACGAGAACAAGCAGAATAAAAAGGGTGGAATTGGTGGCTACCTGTTCGGGGGTATTTTCCTGCTCGTCGGCCTCGCCGTGATGTTTTTCGTGGCGGTGGTGCCGATTGGCAAATATATGGAATCCGGGAGTTGGGCTCGTGTCCCGGCGACTGTACTGAGCAGCAAGCTCAATTCCCATCGTTCGGATGGTTCCACCACGTACAGTGTCAGCGGCAGTTACCGCTATCGTTTTCGTGGGGTGGATTACACCAGCAGCCAGATCAGTCAGTACAGCGGCTCCGACAATTTCGGTGATTACTGGCAGCAGCTGTATGGGCTGATTGATACTGCCCGCAGGAACAACCGCACCGTGAGCGCCTGGGTCAACCCGGATGCGCCCCACGAAGCCTATCTGGACCGAACCTTTCGCTGGGGTTCGGTGATTTTCGGTTTTGCCTTTGGTGGTGTCTTTGCGCTGGTGGGCGGTGGCGTCATGTTCCTGATGCGCCGTGGCAGCAAGGAGGCTGAGTTAGTGTCAGAAACCGGTTTTTATTCCAGTCAGGAAAAGTCGGGTCACTGGTTCCTGGTGGGGTTTGGCGCCATTTTCATTCTGCTGCCTTCGCCAGCCTATCTGGAGGTCTGGAAGGAGGTTAGCCGCGGCGATTACATGATCCTCATGGTGTTGTTGTTTCCGCTGGTGGGGGCCGGCATCGCCTTTGCTGGCTGGAAGATGCGCCAGAACTACCGGTTCTTCGGGCCCACCCCGCTGGCAATGGACCCGGAACCCGGGCAGGCCGGTGGGCAGGTGGGCGGAGAGATCCATCTGGGCAGAGCGGTGCCTGAGGACGCTTCATTAACCGTCTGGCTTAGTTGCATCCGTTGTTATTACAGCGGCTCCGGAAAAGACCGCAAGACCCGCGAGTCGGTGCTTTGGCAGACCAGTCAGCGAGCCTACTGTTCACCCCGGCAGAATGGCACCGATATCCAGTTCTGTTTTGATGCCCCCGCAGATCAGCCCGGTACCCGCGAGCGTGAGCCGGGTATTTCTGGCCGGCAGGACTGGATCCGCTGGCGTGTGGCTGTAGAAGGGCAACTGGCCGGGCGGGATTTGAAGCGTACCTGGGAGATCCCGGTGGTGGCCGGCAGCGGTACCAGCCGTTTCCAGCTGCCGGAATCCCATGTCATGGCGGACCGCCGAGAGCGGGAGCTGGAGGCGGTTGAGTCGGCCAGCGAGCAGATCCATGTGGAGCAGACCGGGCAAGGCCTGTATCTGGAAAGCCGGGCGGGAAGAAATCTGGGCATGAAGCTGGGGATGTTGCTGTTTGGCGGTATCTTTGCCGGGGTGGGTACCGGACTGTTCATCGCCGCCGCCTCGGAAGGCTTCATGCTGTATTTCATGGGCAGTATCTTTGGTCTGATCGGCTATGCCATTGTCTTCAGCACGGTGTATACCCTTGCCCGGGGCCTGCAGGTGTGGATTCGTGGCAGTGAGGTGAAGGTGGTGCGCCGCTGGCTGGGGATTGCCATCTACCGACGAGAAGGGCGCCTGCTGCGGGCCGAGCAGCTGGTGCTCAAATCTGGCATGAGCAGCACCAGCAATGGCCGCAAGACCGAATATATGACCTTGCAGGCGGACGTGGATGGCAAGACCCTGCGCCTGGCGGAGGGCATCAAGGGCCGGGAAGTGGGCGAAGCCCTGCGTGAAGCCGTGCTGCGAGCCCTGAGACTGGTGTAGACTAATCGCCATAACGGATGCCCGTCAGGGGCAAGCTACAAGCTACAAGCTACAACGCGGGAGAGGCTGCTGCGAATTGACAGGTTCGTCGTTCGCGCCCTTGGTTTTGTGCGCGGCTGCAGCCTGACAGAACCTGATGGCCGCCGGCGCGTTGCAGCTTGTAGCTTGAAGCTCGTCACTTATTTTGCGAGAGACCCCAATGAGCAAAGAACGCCTGATTATTTTTGATACCACCCTGCGTGATGGTGAGCAGAGCCCCGGTGCCACCATGGACCAGGACGAAAAGCTGCGTATCGCCAAGGCGCTGGAGCGAATGCGGGTGGACGTGATCGAGGCCGGCTTTGCCATTGCCAGCCAGGGGGACTTCCTGTCGGTGAAAGCCATTGCCGATACCATCAAGGAATCCACCATCTGTTCCCTGGCGCGGGCCAAGGAAGCGGATATCGACCGGGCCGCGGAAGCGCTGGCCGGTGCCGAATCCGGGCGCATTCACACCTTTATCGCCACCAGCCCGATCCACATGCAACACAAGCTGCGGCTGGAGCCGGATCAGGTGATCGAGCATGCGGTGGCTGCCGTCAAACATGCCCGTAATCATATGGGCGATGTGGAGTTTTCCTGTGAGGATGCGGGGCGCTCCGAGATTGATTTTCTGTGCCGCATTATCGAAGCAGTAATCGATGCCGGTGCGCGCACCATCAATATCCCCGACACCGTGGGGTACGCCATTCCCGAGCAGTTTGGGGACACCATCGGCCAGTTGCTGACCCGTATCCCCAATGCCGACAAGGCGATCTTCTCAGTGCACTGCCATAATGATCTGGGGCTGGCGGTGGCCAACTCTCTGGCGGCAGTACAAACCGGTGCCCGTCAGGTGGAATGTACTATCAATGGTCTGGGTGAACGGGCGGGGAACGCCTCTCTGGAAGAGATCGTGATGGCGATTCGCACCCGTCAGGATCTGTTCACAGTGGATACCGGCATCAATGCCCGGGAAATCGTGCCCACCTCAAAAATGGTGTCGCAGATTACCGGCTTCCCGGTACAGCCCAACAAGGCCATCGTCGGTGCCAATGCCTTTGCCCACGAATCCGGCATTCACCAGGATGGGGTGCTCAAGCACCGCGAAACCTATGAAATCATGTCTGCCGAAGATGTGGGCTGGCACACCAACCGCATGGTGTTGGGCAAGCATTCTGGCCGTGCCGCGTTCCGGGCCCGTCTGGACGAGCTGGGTATCACCTTCGAATCCGAAGCGGCCATGAATGAGGCGTTCCAGCGCTTCAAGGATCTGGCGGACAAGAAACATGAAGTATTCGATGAGGATCTTCAGGCGCTAGTCAGCGACACCAAAAAAGCCGCCGAAGACGAGCGTTTCAAACTGGTATTGCTGGAGGCTACCGCACGTACCGGGGAAACCCCGGAAGCCCGCATTGTCCTGACCATCGACGGGCAGGAGCAGGAAGCCAGCTCCACCGGCGCCGGTCCTGTGGATGCGGCCTTCAAGGCCATTGAGTCGTTGGCAGAGAGCAACAGCACCCTGTTACTGTACTCCGTGAATGCGATCACCGCGGGCACTGACAGCCAGGGTGAAGTGACCGTGCGACTTGAGAAGGGCGGTCGTATCGTCAACGGCCACGGTGCCGATACTGACATCATCACCGCCTCTGCCAAGGCTTACCTGAATGCCCTGAACCACTTTGCAGCCGGCCTGGAAAAGGCCCACCCGCAAGCGGCAGACGGAGTCTGATCAGCATGAAGTTTCGGGACACCCCGACAGCAGGTGGTGTGGGTTTGCGTGCAGGCGTGATGCGTGATGCCTGCCAGCGTACGCGGAGCGTTTAATGAATGAAGCACAGCGGCAGAGTTATCTGAAGGCCATGGGGCTCACGCCCTGGGTGGCCCATACGCCGCTGCCGGGAGCGGCGCCATCCCCCTGGCTGGACTGGGATGAGGAAGAAGATACACCGCCCACTCCGGGATCGGGAGCGACCCAGAACGGCAATGATCGCGGTGCTGCGCCAGCGCCCGAGACGGTGTCGCCTCCCCGGGAAACGACTGAGTCGGCGCCTTCCCTGAAAGCGACGCTGGAAACCCCACAGCAAAACAGGACGCCTGAAGTGGTGCCGGCGGCGAAACCAGAGGCGCAGGTAGCCGCACCGGGTAAAGGCAAGGGGCTGGTGTTTACTCTGGAGGCGCATCTCGGTACAGGCACCTGGTTGCTGTGCGCCCAGGAAGACTCCCAGGCGCCGGGGCTGGGTCGCTTTGAGGTGCCGCTGATGGCCAGCCTGCTGGCCCTGTTTCAGGGGCGTCCAGGTCGCCCGCGGCGGTTCTTCTGTCCGCTCACAGATCAACCCATGCAGGCAGCAGAAGCGGCTCAGGCCCTGTCAGCCTTTATCTCCGGTCTGTGTGATCAGGCCGGTGGGGAGCGGGTGCTGATGGCTTTGCCTGAGGCGCTCAATGAGGCGTTGTTTGATCAGCCGCGCTATCGGCCTTTCGAGATTGCGGGTCATCCGGCGCTGGTTATCAGCTCACTCAGTGAAATGCTGGACGATCCGGCCACTCACAAGAAAGCCAGCTGGCAGGCCATGCAGGCCAACGGGTTCGATGGGGTCTGACACGGTGTTCGGGCCTGACTCCCTTCGCGACATGGAGCTGGACGATCTGGATGCGGTCATGGCCATCGAAACCGCGGCCCAGCTGACTCCCTGGACCCGTAGCCATTTTGGCGATTGTCTCAAGAATGCCAATTACCTGTGTCAGGTGGTGGTGGATCGTGACGATGTGCCGGTGGCATTTCTAATCCTCTCTCGCATCCTCGACGAAACCCATGTCCTCAACGTGGTGGTAGCGCCTGGCTGGCAGCGCCGTGGCATTGCGCGCCTGATGCTGGAGCAGGCCATGGACGCCGCCCGCAACGACGCCATGACGGTGATGTACCTGGAAGTGCGGGAAACCAATATGGCCGCCCAGTCCCTCTATCAGCAGCTGGGTTTTGATGTCTGCGGCGTGCGCAAGAATTACTACCGCCGGGGCGACGGGCACGAGAATGCGGTATTGATGCAGTGCCTGCTATCCGGCGGGCATAAATAATCGCTACGAGCTACGAGCTACGAGCTACGAGCTACGAGCTACGAGCTACGAGCTACGAGCTACGAGCTACGAGCTACGAGCTACGCTTGATTTGATAGGAAACCTCTGAAAAGTTCCCGGGTCTCCGGGGTTTCTACGAAGCCGCTGTAGGAGCTTGCCTGCAAGCGATCCGAGCCTAAGCGAGGTAAGGATTCCAGAAACGCATTTCTGTGCTTGCCCTGCCACAAAACTCCCTGGAGATCAGGTGTTTCCAGGCTCGACAGGCCTTTTAAAACACCTCCCTTCGGTCGCCTCGCTACGCTCGGTTCGTCCCCTGGAAGGGAACTCCTACAGGGTTATGACCGTGTATGAGGGTTAGTCTGCCCGGTGTGCAAAGCATGAAGCACAAAAAACCGCACCTGGAGTGCGGTTTGGTATTGGTTGGCTGGCAGCGCGAGGCGTCAGAATCCTGCACGGCCTGACACGCGTTGCAGCTTGAAGCTTGTCGCTACCTCACTCCACCGGCATCCAGCCCTGCTCGGTATCCCGGAAGGTCAGTACCCGCTGTTCATCAAAGGTGTCGCCCTTGGCGAAGTTGCCGTATTCCACCCGCAGGGCGCTGAGGGCCATGATCATGGCGAAGCGGTCCATGCCGGTGAGGGCCTCATCTCCTTTGACCTTGGTGGCGTAATCGGACAGCGACTCCGACGCTTTCAGCTGGTAGTTCACCTCAATGGTGTAGCGCCCATCGTTATCCTGGTAACCGTTTTGCTTCTCAACACTGTTGATCTTCAGCAGTTCGGCCAGGCGGGCGTTCTCCAGCTCTGACTGAAGCACCTTGCGAGCGTCGCTCTCGCCGGGCGACTGACTGCAGGCCGCCATGAAAAGGGTAACAGCAAGGAGGAAGGTTACGCGGGCATACTGGGTCATGGCAGGTATCCACAGATGAAGGTGCGTTCACTCTATCACTGCTGGCTGAGCTGCCCAAAGTACAGTGTGTAAAAGCTGGACAGGCCCCGACAAATTTCCAACCATAGAGCTCTCAAAGGAATGATTGATGGAGAGCCCTGCCATGTCTGAATCCCTGTTTCGCCGTTTACTGGTGCTGGTGGCACTGATCTTCTGTGTTGCCCTGGTGGTGCTGGCCGGCCCTCCCATGCTGGAGAATCCGGACATTATCGGAGCCTTTGCGGCCGGTTTCGTCAATCCCTATGCGGCCGGTTACTCCACGGATGTGATCCTGTGTTGGGTCATTCTGGCCATCTGGGTGCTGTTCGAGCGCCAGCACTACCAGATCCGTGGCGGCTGGCTGGCATTGTTGCTGGGCATCGTGCCCGGGGTGGCAGTGGGCTTTGCGCTTTATTTACTGATGCGCCAGCGGCAGCTCAAGGGCTCAGGCCTGGTCTGACCGGAGTGGGGTCAAAGCCGGGGCCAACACTGCTATACTCGCGCCCTCGAAATTTCCAGTCAGAGAACCTGTTCCATGAGTCTGCAAGACCTGGTGGCCAAGCGCCGCACCTTTGCGATTATCAGTCACCCGGATGCCGGTAAGACCACCATTACCGAAAAACTGCTGCTGTACGGAAACCTGATCCAGAGCGCGGGGACTGTGAAGGGCAAGAAATCCGGTAAGCATGCCACTTCTGACTGGATGGAAATGGAGAAGGAACGGGGTATCTCCGTCACCACCTCGGTGATGCAGTTTCCCTACAAGGGGTCCACGGTGAACCTGCTGGACACCCCCGGTCACGCCGACTTTTCCGAGGATACCTACCGGACGCTCACTGCCGTGGATTCCGCGTTAATGGTGATCGATGCCGCAAAGGGTGTGGAAGAACGGACCGTAAAGCTGATGGAAGTCTGTCGGCTGAGAGATACCCCCATCCTGACCTTCATCAACAAGCTGGATCGCGATGTGCGTGAGGGGATTGAGGTTCTCGACGAGATCGAGGATGTACTTAATATCGAGTGCGCGCCGATCACCTGGCCCATCGGCATGGGCAAGAGTTTCAAAGGCGTCTACAACCTGCTGCGCGATACCACCGTTCTGTACCAGACCGGTCAGGGGCACACCGTGCAGGACGTGCGTGAGATCAAGGGCCTGAATAACCCTGAGCTGGACGAAGCGGTGGGCGCTGACTACGCCGAAGAGCTGCGCGAAACCCTGGAGTTGGTGCAGGGTGCCAGCCATGAATTTGATCTGGAGCGCTTTCTGGCCGGCAAGCTGACGCCGGTATTCTTCGGTACCGCCCTCGGTAACTTCGGGGTGGATCATATGCTGGATGGCCTGGTGGACTGGGCGCCAGCACCGCAGCCCCGGGATGCGACCTCTCGCACCGTGGAGGCCAGCGAAGACAAGATGACCGGCTTTGTGTTCAAGATTCAGGCGAACATGGATCCCAAGCACCGCGACCGGGTGGCCTTCATGCGCATCTGCTCTGGCAAGTACAAGAAGGGCATCAAGCTCAAACAGATCCGTACCGGCAAGGATGTCCGTATTGCCGACGCTCTCACGTTCAGGGCCGGTGAGAGGGACAATGTGGAAGAAGCCTTTTCCGGGGACATCATTGGTCTGCACAACCATGGCACTATCCAGATTGGTGACACCTTCACTGAAGGGGAAGACCTGAATTTCACCGGTATTCCCCACTTTGCGCCGGAACTGTTCCAGCGCGTGGTGCTGAATGATCCGCTGAAGAGCAAGCAGCTGCACAAGGGGCTCACTCAGTTGGCGGAGGAAGGGGCTACCCAGGTGTTCTTCCCCCTGCGCAACAATGATGTAATTCTGGGTGCGGTGGGTACCCTTCAGTTCGACGTGGTGGCCGCCCGACTCAAGGGTGAGTATGGCGTGGATTGCCGCTATGAGCCTGTCAGCGTCGCCACGGCCCGCTGGGTGGAGGCGGAAAACGAGCGGGAGCTGGCGGCCTTCGAGCGCAAGGCCCACGATAACCTGGCCCGCGATGGCGCCGGCCATCTGACTTATCTGGCGCCGACACGGGTCAACCTGCAACTGGCGGAAGAACGTCACCCGGATATCCGCTTCCGTGAGACGCGGGAAATCTGACAGAGCAATTAATAGTTAACTGCGAAAACCGTGGACCCGCTAATCGGTGCGGGTTTTGCTCTGCATAGCTCATAGCTTGTGCCTTTTGGGGGTAGACATGGATGTCGAAACCGCTCGCCAGTATCTCCTCGGCAAACCCGAAGCACTGGAAGATTATCCCTTTGGTCCCGATGTGGCCGTCATGAAGGTGAGGGGCAAGATGTTTGCCACGCTGTCGACCGTTGAAGGGGAAGGGCGCATGAATCTGAAGTGTGATCCGGACCAGGCGTTGGCGCTGCGAGATATTTTTGCCGCGGTGCAGCCCGGCTATCATATGAACAAGAAACACTGGAATACGGTGTGTCTGGACGGCTCCATCCCCCAGGGGGAGCTGGAACGAATGATTGACCATTCCTACTTTCTGGTGCTCAAAGGCCTGCCCAAAGCAGAGCGTGACGCCATGGCCATACGCCATGGTCGCCATCTTCTGACGCCCTGATCCCCGCTCAGCATCCCCCTCCAGGAGGATAAATTCTCCGCCCCTTCCTTGACTTGCCGGTCACAGAGGTATAACCCATATACAATAAACCGCATCGTTCCGAGGGAAGAGACTCGAGGAGTCCGGAATGAGCCGAGAGGAGTGCGGCGCTGTGATGGCTGGCATTACAGTGGCCGATGAATGCATTACCGCGCGCAAGCGTCAGGCCAGGATTGGCGGAGACACGTAGTGGCGGAACAGAATATCAAGAACAGGTCCCTCAAGGGGCTGCTGGCAGGGCTAGGCCTATTACTGTCGGGGGCATTGGCCGGGCAGGAAGCACTCGCGGAGCCACTGCGCTTTGCCGGTGATGATAACTATCCCCCCTTTGAATGGCTGTCTGAAAGTGGTCAGGCAAATGGCTTTGTGGTGGAACTGGGGCGCGCCATCGCCCACCAGGGCGGGCGCAAGGCGAGTCATCAGCAGCTGGACTGGCCGCAGGCCCTTGCAGCCCTGCGAAACGGTGATGTGGATGTGGTCGCCATGTTTGCCTCCCCGGAGCGGGCGCAGGACTTTCTCTTCACCACCCCGTTTTATTTCGTGACCCATGGTATCTACGGACCGGCTGACCGTGAGGGCGTGCCGAACGTGGAGGCGCTGCAAGGGCACCGGGTAGCCCTGGAGGACGGGGGGTATGCGGCGGATGCGCTTCAGGCGTCTGAGATAGAGATCATTGCGGTGATCCGTGACGATTACCGCAGTGCCTTGCAAGCCGTGCTGGACGGCCAGGCAGACTTTGCCCTGCTGCCTCAACCGGTCACCAATCGTACGCTTGCCCGTGAATACCTGCCTTTACGTTTGCTTGGGCCCCCCGTGTGGCCAAGACCCTATGTGTTTGCCGTATCGCGACAGCAACCGGAGTTACATGCCTGGCTGCAGCAGCAATTGGGACTGGTAGTGTCTTCTGGACGGTACTACGACATTTACGAGCGTTGGCGCGAAGAAATCGAATGGAATCGACCCGGTTACTGGCAGCGGTATGCCGGCTGGCTGGTGTTGGGGGCTGCCCTGCTCGGGTTATTGTTACTGATGATCTACGCTTATTCCTGGCGGCTGCGGGCTATGGTGCGGCGTTTATCCTGGCAGCTGGAGAATGCCCGGGTGCGCAAGTCGCGGGCGGAAAAGGAAATGCTGCATTGGGAATATCATGATCGGCTTACCGGGCTGCCCACCCGGCCGGAATTTGTGGCCCGGGTGCGAGCTCATCTGCTGCGTGCGGAGCGCAAGGGTGCGGTCCATGTGCTGATGGTGGCGAAACTGTCAGAGATTGATGACTTCATCTGTTCTCTGGGGTTCAGTACTGGTGAGAAGCTGGTGTCGGAAGTGGCCCGGCGTCTCAAGCGAAAAGGTTTCCCGGCACTCTGTTATATGGGCCGTGGGGTGTTCGCCTTGCTAGCCCAGGACAAGAAAGCGTTGAAAGACGGGTTGCTGGATGACCAGTCCATCGTCTTCGACGGACTGGAACTGGAGCCGCGCTTTACCATTGGTCTCGCCCAGTGCCCGTTGCAGGGCGCCGATGTGGGTGAAACCTTGCGCCAGGCGGAAACCGCCATGGCGTTTGCCAGTCGTTCCGGCCGAAGCTGGATGGAATACAAGCAGACGATGGATCCGGACCCCCAGAATCTGTTCATCATTCGTGATTTTCGCCGTCAGGGGCGAGAAGGGCTGCGGGTGGTGTTGCAACCACAGGTGGATTTACGCTCCGGGGCGGTGGTGGGCGCTGAGGTGCTGGTTCGTTGGCGGCATCCTGAGTTGGGAGAGTTATCGCCAGCATTGTTTGTTCCCTTGTTGGAGCAAGCGGGGTTGGTCGTCATCCTCACCGAGTTCGTACTGGACGAAGCCATACGGCTTGCGGCGGAGCTCCGTCGTCAGGGCATGCCAACCTGTTTGAGTGTCAACATCTCTGCCGTGGATCTGCTTGAGACCGATTTGTGTACCAAGGTGGCGTTGTCACTGGCTACCCATGGCGGTGAGGCTCAGGACCTGCGGCTTGAGATGACCGAGACCTGCATGATCAGTGAGCCGGAGCGGGTGAGCATGGTGATCTCCAGATTGGTGGACATGGGGGTTACCTGCAGCATCGATGACTTTGGTATGGGCTACTCTTCCATGTCGCACCTGCGTCAATTTGCCGTGAGTGAGGTCAAGATCGACCGCAGTTTCGTCTATGACATGCTGAGCCAGAAGGCTCATCACGCCATCGTCAGCGCGGTGATTGCACTTTGTCATGAGCTCAAACTGACCGTGGTGGCAGAAGGTCCGGAAGACTGGGAGACCGTCCAGGCGTTATTGTCGTTGAACTGTGACCGGGGCCAGGGGTATGTGTTTTCCCGTCCCGTAGAAGTGGAGGCCTTTGCGGCCCTGCGCCAGCAGTCGTTTACCCATTCGCCAAGCCAGGAGCAAGCCTGAGTACTGGTCTTTGTGCCGTTTGCTGCCTACCATGCCGGTGTCTTTGAGGGAGTAGATGACATGGCGATGATTATTGGCGGCCTGATGGTTATCGGGTTGGGCTTGAGCATGGGGGCAGCCCTGCTGCGCTGGCTGGGAATCGAATTGCACTATCCGGCCCGTATTGCTGCCCCGTTGCTGCTGGCGGCACTGGAAACCCTGTTGTTCCTGCTCGCCATTCCCGGTAGTGCACTGGTGGCAGAAAGCTGGCACTGGCCGCTCACCGGCGGGCTCATCGCGGCGGCCTGGTTGATCAATGGGGGTGTCGGCGGGCTTTACTGGTATCAGCATCGTCCGCCCAGGGAGGCGCCACAGCCAGACCAGTAGCCAGTGACGAGTTTCGAGGAGCGAAAGTCAAAAAAACCGGTTCCGCTAACCGGTATCGGTTTTGCTTTTCGAAACTCATAGCTCATAGCTGGTAGCTAGAAACTACTCCACCCACTGAATTCCATCACCCGATACAGCCCCTTCTTCCACTGCGCTTCATCCGCATAGGCGTGATACCCCACACTGTGTTTCTCATCGTTGCGGTTCTGCCACCGACGCAAGAACATGTCTGATGACGCCCGCATTACCGGATGATCACTGGTGGCGGTGAGTCGAACGCTGGTCTCCATGTTCAGGTTATCCAGGTTTCGGCGGGTAAAGTTGGCAGAGCCGAGTATCAGCTGTGCATCCGTTTGCCGGGTCAGCATCAGCATCTTGGTATGGCACTGTTCACCCCGGGTATTGCACCAACGCACCGTGATGCCTGCGTCCTTTAGCTCTGCACCCACCTGGCGATTGGGGATACCGTTTTTCTGCCGACCAAAGGCGTCCTTGTTGGGATCCAGCAGCACCCGAACGGTTACCCCACGCTGGTGCGCCGCCTTGAGGGCATTGATCAGGGGGCGATGAGACAGGTAGAACACGGACACATCCAGCACGTCGCCGTCGCGACTGCGGTCCACCGTTTCCAGTAACGCATCACGAATGGCCCCTTCGGTGAGGATTTCAATTGAAGCGTTGGCTGGTGGCGATGAAGGCGTGCTCAGTGCGGGTAGCGGTGGGCGTTCCGCCCCCGCCATATCGAGTATCGTCAATTCAGATTCCAGCAACGCCTGTGCTGCGGGTCCACTGAAACGCAGGCCGATGTTGCTGTGTGCGCTGCTGCCATCGTGGGGGTTGGCGCTGGTCACCAGTCCGGTCCATTGGTCTCCTTCGTCCACAACCAGGGTCTTGCGGTGGTTGGCCTTGAAATTGAGCAGCGTCAGATAACTGCGCAGGGTGATCTGGCCTGGCCCCATGGGGTTGGGCAGCCAGCCTCCGTCCGGGTTGTTGCCGAGCCATTGGCAGCACAGCCGCCATAACCCGGACCAACTGGGGTTGGAGTCTCGCAGCGCATTGAGTGGGCTGATCACCACCTTCACGCCTGCGGTTTGCAGCCGTTGTAAATGGGCACTCTTCAGGCCGCCATAGAGGGTGTTGACGGGGTCGGTGATCAGCACCACAGGCACGCCTTGTTGCCGGCGGGCTTCCAGGGCGGCAGTGAGTTGCTCCGCCAGCGGCCGGTGTGCCCGGCTGCCGGCGCCCAGGAAGTCGTTGAACAGAAACATGTCCACCACCACCAGTTGCTCCGCCTGCTCAATCAGACGAAAGACTTCATCGAAGATCGTCTGCCGCATGTCACGGGTGCCTTGCGGCGTTTCCCAGGTGTCATCCACCAGCAGTTTAAGGTTGCTGGCGGGGTGGCGAAGAGAATGCAGTGCAAGACCGTCAGGGAGCGGCTTGTAACGATGCCAGAGCGCACCGCTGATCAGGATGGCGGCGAGTAGCAGCAGTGAGAGTTTCAATCGAGTCATGGCGGCAGTCTAGCAGCTCCAGATGTTTGAACGGGTCGGGTGCGCAAGAATTGTGGTACGAAAGTGCAACAATCTGAGGGTTGGTGTAACCAAGCCCCAACGTGGAGGCAACTGTACCCTTGCGGGCGGCCCCCGAGAATCAGACAGGTATCAAAACAATAAACAGAGGGCAGTACCCATGGCTGCCCGGGAGCCTGCAATGATGTTACGTATGCTGAGCGTGATCACGCTGGGTGCGGTGCTCGCCGCCTGCGGTGGTGGTGGTTCATCCGCCACGGTGCCCCTGGCACCCGCCTCGGATAACCCTGATCCCGTCCCGAATCAACCCGATGCGCCCGGTCAGGGTGAGGGTGAAATCCGTGTGTTGTCCAACCGGGCTGACCTGATAAGTGGCGGAGATGCTTTGGTGGAGGTTGTGGCCACTCAGTCAGAACAGCTGGATGAGCTGAAGATGTTACTTAACGGGGAACCGGTGGCTACCCCGCTGGTGGCAACGGACGCCGGGGCGCGCAGGGGGTTGGTGGAGGGGCTCGTTCCGGGCAGCAACACCCTTCGCGTGGTGCTGGGTAATGGTGAGTTTCTGGAGCGGCAGATCATCAATCACCCCAACGGCGGGCCGGTAATATCCGGGCCACAGATACAGCCCTGGCAATGCACCAACTCTGCTGCGGTGGATGACCAGTGCAACCAGCCTGCTGAGTATTCGTTCAAGTATGTGCCCGCAGACCGGTTACAGGCCTTGATCACGGGCTTCGACCCGCAGAACCCCGGCTTGCCAGACAGCATGTTGCCCTATGATCCGGCCAACCCGCCGGCTCAGGAGGCGATTGCCCAGGTCACCACGGACCAGGGAGTGGAGGTGCCTTTTATCATCCGGGTTGAGGAAGGGGTGCAGAATCGTGACCGTTACCTGATCATGGCGTTGTATCAGCCAGACCAGCCCTGGAACAGCCTTGAACCCCAACCGCAGTGGAATGGCAAGCTGCTGATTCATCATGGCGGTAACGTGGGGGTCAGTTATGGCATGGGGGCGCCTCCAGAAGGGGATATTGCCGGTACGGCCCCGGCCGGTGCCGAGGTGCTTCTGGGGGACAGTATTACCACGGCCCTGGGGCGCGGTTTCATGACGCTGTCCACCGCCCAGGGTAATCTGGGCCACAACGCCAACCTGGTGACTGCCGCTGAATCCCTGATGATGGCCAAGGAGCGGATCGTCGAACAGTACGGGGAAATTCGCTACACCATTGGCACCGGCTGCTCCGGCGGGTCCATCACGCAGCAGCATGTGGCCAACGCGTATCCGGGCATTTACCAGGGACTGATTGTGCAGTGTTCTTATCCGGATGTATGGACCACGGCCACGCAGTTTGCTGACTACAACCTGCTGAGTAACTACTTCGGTAACCAGTTGGCCATGGAGGCTGACGATTTTCAGAACGTATTCGCCAGCCTGCTTTCCTCGCAGGTGATTCCGGTTGTGCAGTGGTCCGCATTCTATGGTCATCTGCCCCTGAATCCGCTGGTTTCCGACCTGGCGTTTTTTCCATCGGCCTATCCTGATCAGCAAAGCTGCCCGGGCCTGGCAGATGGTGTCCCGGTCTATGATGCCCGGGAACGCCCGGACGGCCTGCGCTGTGGCTTGCTGGATTTTATGAAGAGCCAGTTTGGTCCCCGTGCAGTGGAGGTGTGGAGTCCCAACGAACAACTGCTGGGCAAGGGCTTTGGCGGTATTCCACTGGATAACGTTGGCGTGCAATACGGCCTGAAATCCCTTCAGGCCGGTCTGATCACCGGGGAGCAGTTTCTCAAGCTCAACCGCGAGATCGGGGGGCTGTCTGTGGACATTGATTACCAGCCAGAGCGTACCGTGGCCGATAGCCAGGCATTGCAGAATGCCTACCGCACCGGGGCCATCAATACGGCGGAGCACCTGGCCAACGTGCCGATCATTGATTTGCGTGGCCCTGACCCGGGTATTGCCCACGATGCCTACCACTCCTGGCAAATGCGTGCGCGGCTGGAAGCGGTCCAGGGCCATGCCGACAACCATGTGATCTGGTACGGCGTCGCTCCCTTGATTGGCGATACGGTCTATACCACCGAGGCGCTGCTGGCCATGGACCTGTGGTTGTCAGAAATGGAGGAGGACCATCGCGATCTGAGCGTGGCGGAGAAAGTGGTGGCAAACAAACCGCTGTATGCCCGTGACCGTTGTCTGTCCGTGTCTTCCCTGTTTTCGCCGGAGGGGCCGATCGTGCCCCTGACGGGCAACCTGCTATACCCGGATCCGATCCTTCCCGGTCTGGATCTGTCCCTGTTGCCGCCGCCCCCGGCAGAAGCCGGGCTTGTGGTGGATGCGGTGACCGGGCAGGTGTGTGGGTTGGATGTGGGGGAGCTGCCGGTGGTGTCGTCGCTGCCCCTTCCGGGGGAGCTGTCGGATACCCTGGGTGAGCTGTTGTCCCCGCTGACCGAACCCTTGGTGGAGCTTCAAGCATTACTGATTCAGACCCGTTTCGGGACCCCCCGTACCGTCGCGGGGGATGATATCCGTACCCTCACCAACAAGTGTCAGCTCAAGCCGGTGGATCCGGCAGACTATCCGCTGGCGATGGATGCGCAGGGGTTTGCACAACAGGTGGCGGAGATCTTCCCGCAGGGTGTCTGTGATTACAGCCGCCCGGGTCAGGGTGTGACCCGTACCCTGACCTGGTTGCAATACGGTGATGCTGAGCAGGTGATCCATGGCGGCGAGATGATTCGCACCGACGCCAGCGGGTCCCGTCAGGGCTGGGCCTCACCGGCGTTTGGGGTGGCGGTGGAGTAACTCGGATCAGGGGCAGAATTGGCAAGTTTCAAGTCGCAGGTTGCAACGCAACGCTTCGAGTCGCCTACAGCAAATAGCCCGCCCCATGACAATCACCAGGAAACAGTCGTCATGGGATGCGGGTATCTGCAACCCGGCTCAATCGCACTTGAGCTGGAATTCCCGCAGGCCAGGATCATCGTCGAAGGGCATATCCGTGCCCCCATTGAAACGTACGGATTGGCCGTTCAGGGCCACGTGCTCGTCGCCCAACACCCCTTCGTTAAAACGGTATATCGGCGTGGGTGCTTCGCTGATGCAGTGCTCGGCAAAGCGGGCCTTGCTGCCCAGGGTGACCTCCCGGGCATGCTGCCAGGCGGTCATGGCTTTCTCGCCATGGCGCTGGCGTAGCATGGCTTCGGTGATGCTGCCGGACAGGGCCACGGCAGTGGCGTTGTTGCCGCCAAATCCCTTGGAGTTGATCAGGCTGGCCTGCAGGCCGTCCTGTGGTTGGTGATCCAGACAGAAATTGAGTCGGTTGCGGTGTACGTCGTTGGCAATGTGATCAATGGTGCGAATGCCCGGCAGAACGCCTCGGGTAAAGCTGCCCAGCGCCGCAGCAAGCTGGTCACCGCCGGCACTGCCCAGGGAATGGCCCACGTAGGATTTGATGCCCACCACGGGCCATTGCTGAATCCCGAAAGCCTCCGCAGTGCGGTCCAGAATTACGGATTCGGTCACCCGGTTTTGCGGTGTGCCGGTGCCATGGGCATGGACAAAACTGTGCTGCTGCAAACCTGCTTCGCCGATCAGCTGACGAGTAAGGGCGGCGGCTTTGCCCATGGTCAGGTAGTTGCCTACGCCGGGCGCAGAGATGGACTTCTTGGCGCCATCCGCATGGATGAACACATCCGGTACCGCGCCAAGAATATCCGCGCCGAGCTCCAGTGCCAGGCTGTCATCCATGAGGATTGTGAACTGGGCGGACTCGGCCATGGTGAAGCCGCAGTTGTCAGAAAACGGGCGACAGGCGCGGCGCACATCCGCATGTGGAGTGTCGTCCAGCGCCGCCAGTTCCTGGTCTTCCGCCAGCGCCCCCATGGCGCGATAGCCTTCCATGATCTCCGGTACCAGGGGAGCTTCACTGGTGCCAACAATGGCAATGCGCACCTTGCCGCTGCGAATGGCCTGAACCCCTTTTTCCAGATTGTATAAAAAGGTGGCACAGGCGCCGAGCATACCGCCCGTGGTGCCCACGGAATGCAGCACATAGGCGTTGAGGAAGTCGGCGGTCATTTCCCCCAGGCCCAGCGGAACCTGTTTGGAGGTGATGCGGTGACCGTTGGGTGGAAAGCGCATGACGCCGCCCAGTCCGCTGTCATCCATCTGGGACATGGCGTTACTGGCATAAACCGCAACCTGATCCGGGCGCACCCGGCCGGCGACGGTGGCCCAGTCGATACCCAGATCTCCCAGGGCGTCGCTGATGGCAAAGATGGCCATCTGCAGGGCACGGGGATGATTGCGGGACGCATACAGGGCGCCGGGATCAAACCCGTCCGGCAGCTGGCCGGCGGCGCTGACACGGCGCGGAGCGTCCAGCGGCACGTTCATGCCCAGCCCGGCGGGCAGGGTCACGCGGCTGCGACGCTTGTCGAGAGGGGTGACCTGCCAGCCAGCGGGTAGCGGGTCAGGCAGGTCCATGTTGCGCATTTCCAGGGTAACGGGAATGTCGCTGGTGCCACTGATGGCGGCATGCAGGCGGTACTCTTCAGGGAGAGCACGAATCAGGGTGCCATTGAGTTGTGTGTCATCGGCACGGTCGGTGAGCTGGGCAAGCGCGCGCAGGGTGGCCTGGCGCTGGATCTCCGGGAGCGAGTCGAAAATCAGACGCTGAAAACCGAAATGCAGGGCGCTGCGGCCGGCCGCATTGATGCCGCCCATGGCGGTGATAACGGGTAATGCTGTCATGGTGCTCCCGGGAATGATCCCAACCCAAACTGATGACTAGCCGGTCAGGGTACAGGTGAACACGGTTCTTGCGTATACGCCGCACGGGCAATTTGCGGTTTAAAGTGCAACAGAGTTTTAAGCAGGAGAGGTTTGCCAGGAAGGAAAGGCTTGCAGATCAATGGGTTGGGGGATAATGAGCTACAAGCTACAAGCTACAAGCTTGGACTGTGGATTGGGTAAAACCTAAAAGTTCCCGACCTCTCTCATTTCTACGAAGCCGCTGTAGGAGCTTGCCTGCAAGCGATCCGAGCCTGGGCGAGGTAAGGATTCCAGAAAGCCTGTTCGAAGATAGGGCCGGAGTGCGGCCCGAAGGGTGAGCGCAGCGAATAACTTGCCTGGAGCGATTGTCCTCGAAGATCTCCAACATCGCCTGCAGGCAGACTCCTACGACGAAAAAACTTTCCCGTATTGCATGAAGCCTGATGCAGCCGCGCAGCGGCACAAAAAAACGGGGCCCAAAGGCCCCGTTTTTGTCAGGCATCAATGTCCAGTGTCTGGCTTCTTACGCCAGCTCAATGGCCACCGCCGTCGCTTCGCCGCCACCAATGCACAGACTGGCTACACCGCGCTTGCCGCCGGTGCGCTTGAGCGCGTGGATCAGGGTGAGGATGATGCGAGAACCCGTGGAACCTACCGGGTGACCCAAAGCGCAAGCGCCGCCGTGAATGTTGACCTTCTCGTGGGGGATGCCCAGGTCAATCATCGGCATCATGGCGACCATGGCGAAGGCTTCGTTGATCTCGAACAGATCCACGTCGTCAACGCTCCAGCCCACCTTCTTCAGTACCGCTTCGGTGGCACCGATCGGCGCCAGGGTGAACTCACCCGGATGCATGCTGTTGGTGGCATGAGCCAGAACCCGCGCCAGCGGCTGCAGGCCACGTTCACTGGCTACGGATTCGCGGGCCAGCACCAGCGCGGAGGCCCCATCGGAGATGGAGCTGGCGTTGGCAGCGGTCACGGTACCGTCTTTGGCGAAGGCCGGACGCAGGGTCGGGATCTTGTCGATGTTGGCGTTGCCGGGCTGCTCGTCGGTGTCTACCACCACTTCGCCTTTGCGGGTCTTGATGGTGACGGGAGTGATCTCGTCTTTGAACCAGCCGTTTTCGATGGCGGCCTGGGCACGCTTGAGAGATTCGATGGCGTAGTTGTCCATGTCTTCGCGGGTGATGCTGCGCTTGTCAGCGACTTCCTGAGCGAAGGAGCCCATCAGACGGCCGGTTTCGGCATCTTCCAGACCATCCAGGAACATGTGGTCGTAAACCTGACCATGGCCCATGCGCATGCCGCTGCGGGCCTTGTCCAGCACGTAGGGCGCATTGGTCATGGACTCCATGCCGCCGGAAACCACGATATCGTTGGTGCCGGCCTTGATGGAATCGTAGGCAAACATGGTGGCTTTCATGCCGGAGCCACACAGCTTGTTGATGGTGGTCGCACCCACATTGTCGGGCAGGCCGGCCTGACGCATGGCCTGACGAGCCGGACCTTGCTTGAGGCCGGCGGGCAGGACACAGCCCATGATGACTTCCTGTACGTCTTCCGGCTTCAGGCCGGCACGGGATACGGCTTCACGGATGGATACTGCACCCAGCTCGGTGGCGCTGGCGCCGGACAGCGAACCCTGGAAGCCGCCCATGGCGGTACGGGCGCCGTTTACAATAACGATGGCATCATCAGACATGTTTTTCTCCTGCCGAGGTTGACTGGCTTCACGTTCAGCAAAGCGTGAATCATGAAAAATTGGGGCGCATTGTACTTGAAACAAGGGCGGCATGCCCCAAGTCTCATGGACCTGCCGGTCACGTTTGGGTTTTGCATATAGCGTAAGCCTATAGCGGCAAGAGGCCCGCCCTCTGCAAGGTGGAGATTGTTACCGGTAGCTTGTTATTATCATTCACCCGCCGACCGCTGCCATGCGCTGTTGGCGGACAAATACGCACCTGTTGCACAGGCAACAGGACACACAATGTCAGGGGAAATGACTATGGCTTTCGAACTTCCGCCGCTTCCGTACGAAAAGAATGCTCTGGAACCGCACATCTCTGCGGAGACTCTGGAGTTTCATCACGGCAAGCATCACAACGCCTATGTGACCAAGCTGAACGAACTGACAGCGGGCACCGAGAACGAGAGCAAATCTCTGGAAGAGATCATCGCCAGCGCTGAAGGCGGTCTGTTCAACCAGGCAGCCCAGGTCTGGAACCACACTTTCTACTGGAACAGCCTGAGCCCCAACGGCGGTGGTGCGCCCAGCGGTGACCTGGCTGCAGCCATCGACACGGCTTTCGGCTCCTTCGACGAGTTCAAGAGCCAGTTCAATGCCAAGGCCACCGGCAACTTCGGTTCTGGCTGGACCTGGCTGGTGAAGAACAGCGATGGCTCCCTGGAAATCGTCAACACTGACGATGCAGACACCCCGATCGCTCATGGCAAGGGTCAGACCCCGCTGTTCACCGTGGACGTGTGGGAGCACGCCTACTACGTGGACTATCGCAATGCCCGTCCCAAGTATCTGGAATCCATCTGGAACCTGATCAACTGGGACTTCGCTGCCGCTAACTTTGCAGCGTAATTGATCGCCTCCCTGACTCAGGGAGCCGTTCAGACCACAAAAAAGGCCGCTTTGCGGCCTTTTTTGTGGCTATATGGCGGCATTGGGGTAACTCTGATAGCGTGCCGTTTCGGGATATAAATGCGCCCCTGACTGTCCATACGAGAGTCAGAACACAACAATAAAGGTGATATATGCGGTTCCCGTCTTGGGTTCTGGTTCTGCTTCTATGCGCTTTTCAGCCGGTTCTGGCTGAGGCTCCAGCGACAACCACACCGGAAAACAACCAGGAAAAAAGCAGCGAACAACAGGACATGGACAAGCTGGCCCAGGCCGGCATTCGCCAGTCCCTTCAAGCCATCGCCAAATCCGGCGGCATGTACCCGTTCGGATTGATGAGCAT
The DNA here is from genome assembly GCF_017794965.1 of Alcanivorax sp. Taxonomy (NCBI): domain Bacteria; kingdom Pseudomonadati; phylum Pseudomonadota; class Gammaproteobacteria; order Oceanospirillales; family Alcanivoracaceae; genus Alcanivorax; species Alcanivorax sp. Next base: position 2,569,496 of record NZ_CP051240.1, on the reverse strand, counting down.
TAACGGCGACGTGAAGGCGGTGGGCTATTCCGGCAACCGCGCAGATGCCCCGCCCCCGGAAGAGTGGGCCAAAGGCCTGTACATGCAGCTTCGCAAGATTGGCGAAGAGCAACCGGAAGTGGACATGCTGTCCCTGTTTCGGCTGCACACCATTACCAACGATGCCGGTGAAGAGGTGGTCGGGGTGTGGGCCCAGGTCGATCATCGCCAGGTTCGTCCCTGGGTGATCTTCCTGCCTTTGCTCAAGAACGAAGAGGGCAAACATGAGGTCGGCGAGCCGATCTACTATGCCACCGAGCAATCGTTGTTTGCGCCGCAGGGCGGCGAACAGGAGTAGGGCGTCACGGCCATGGCACCGTGATTTCCGGTAGTATTGGCGTTTGCATACAGGTAAGGCTGCAGTAATGACAAGAGATCGTGAAATCAATCTGGGAGATCTGGATGACGTATCGGTGGATGACCACCGCAAACCTGCCCCAAAAGCCGCGCAGACGGCGCCCCGCAAACCCGCCCCGGGTAAGCCGGGAGGGAAGCCGCCGGGGAAACCGGAGGGCCCCAAGGGGCCCAGGCCTGCCAGTGGCGGCGGAAATGGCGGCTGGATGGCGGCCTGCCTGGTCCTTGTGGTTTTGATCGCCGTAATGGGAGTGTGGTTCCACAAACAGGTGGGCACCTTGCAGGCCCAACTGGATAACCGCTTGAGTGAATCCACCCAGAAACTGGGCAACCTGGAATCCCAATTGTCGGCCACGGACGAAAGTCTCAACCAGTCCTCCGGAAAGTTGCAGGACATCGTGGCCGGCCATGGCAAGGCACTGAACGAGAATGGCAGCGAGATTCGCAAATTGTGGGATCTGGCCAACAAGCGAAACCGGGCAGACATTGCTGAACATGATAAAAAGCTGAAGTCGCTGTCCTCGTCTGTGACAGAGGTCAAAAAAGCCCAGGCGGGGGTCGATGGTAAGATAACGGATATCAACAAGGAGGCGGCGTCCCTGAAGAAGCAGGTGGAAAGCGCTGTCTCTGCAGTGAACAAGAGCAGCCAGCAGTGGCGCACCCAGATCAGCCAGATGCAGACGCAGCTGGATGTACTGGTGGAAAACCTGAACCAGGTAGAAAAACAACAGAAGAACCTGGATGCGGAAATGAACAAGATCAGCAAGACGCAGGCCGCATTGTCTTCACTTGAGGGACGAGTGGATGATGCAGAAGCTGCCGTGGCAGCCTTCGACGCCTACCGCCTGCAGGTGAACAACCGCCTGGATCAGCTGGAAAGTCGCTGATTCGGGTAGATCGGGGGAGGGGAGCCCCAGGTTCCCCCTAACAATAATGACAAAGAGCAATTTGTCATGGCCAAGTTGCCGGAAAATAAAAAACGACGCCTGCAGGGGCTCAATCAGGATGTGCTCGCCGTACAGGTACCCGTCGAGCCTGTTGCCAGCGAACCGGTGCCACTACGCAAGGCCGCCCGTGGTCAACAGCCGGTCAGCGAACCTCGCAGCAAGTCAGCCAACACCGTGTGGTTGGCATTGGGCTTGGCCGTCGCTGCCTTGCTGTTGGCGATTTGGCAATGGGTGGGGCAGCAGCAACTGAGCAATGAATTGGCACAGCTGAAAGCCGATTATGCAACGCTGTCCGCCAGCGTTGCAGATTCTGCTGACAAACCGACACGTGTCGCCCTGAATGCCGTTGCCAGTGGCTCGGTGGACAGCAGCGCGGTCGCCAATCTCCGTGACGACCTGCGTGAACTCAGCGCCAGGGTGCGCAATCTCAGTGTTGCGGTGGCCAAGGCCGGTCAGGACGATGGCGAAACCGCAACGCTGACAAAACGCATTGCGGAAGTGGAGTCTGGCCTCAACGCTGTCTCAGGCAGAGTGTCCGCCCTGGCCAGCCGGCCTGCTTCCCCCGCCGCCCCGGCGCCCGCCCCTGTGTCTGCACAGGCTGCACCGGACCCCCGGGTGGACGCGTTGCAGACCAAGGTGAACAAGATCGACAAGGATCTCCAGGCGCTATACCGGATTCTCCAGGGCTGACACAGCCGGAAAACCGCGCTGGCAATTGCCGGACACCCTGCTAGAATAGCGGCCCATTGCGCCAGTGGTGGAATTGGTAGACACGCCAGATTTAGGTTCTGGTGCCGAGAGGTGTGAAGGTTCAAGTCCTTCCTGGCGCACCATCTCAAGAGAAAGGCCGTAGCAGTTTTCTGCTACGGCCTTTTTTGTGGGGCCCGCTCTGTGGGTGCAACACGCATGGGGGGTTATGTTGGGATACCGTGCTGATGGCATTGATGCTTTTTCATCGCACAAACGCAGAAGATTGCTGTAGGAACCGTAACGCAGTGGAGGTAACAGACGCAGTCTGGCCCGGAGGGTGAGCGAAGCGAATAACGCCTCTTGAGGTGCGAACCTTCGGAGATTGTGGCTCTCGCCTAGTTTACATGCTCCATCAAGGCCAGGTGTGCGGTGCGTTGGGCTTAGCGGTGACATTGTTGTGCTAGTCTTCATGGTTCGAAAAGCTCCCCGTTAATGGAAAGTGCCATGCCTCGCATCGCCGTCTTCGCCGACGTTCAGAACATCTATTACACCACTCGCCAGGCGTTTGGTCGTCAGTTTAACTACCGGGCTTTGTGGGAAAGACTTTCGAAGCAAGGCGATATCGTGATGGCTATGGCCTACGCCACGGAGCGCGGCGATGACGGGCAGACCCGGTTTCAGGATGCGCTCAGGCACATGGGGTTTACCGTCAAACTCAAACCCTTTATCCAGCGAAGCGATGGCTCTGCCAAGGGCGACTGGGATGTGGGTATCGCGGTGGATGTGATGACCCATGCGCCGCAGGTGGATACGGTGGTGTTGCTGTCCGGGGATGGGGATTTTGATGTGCTGTTGTCGGCCATCAAGGTGAGCGCGGGTGTGTGTACCGAGGTGTACGGGGTCGAATCGCTGACTGCCCGATCCTTGATCGAGAGTGCCGATGTGTATCACCCCATAGATACAGATTTGTTGTTGCCTTGATACGGATGGCGGATTCCGGCCAGCTTTTCCGGGGCCGGCTGTTTTGAAATCCGCTGACGCTTACTGCCTGCAAGCAGGCGCTTCTTCTCCACGGCTGTGTAGCCGGCAGGACTCCCTGCTTGCATATCGCTTATGTGCCAATAAAAGATCACACCGGCTGCAATTGCCATTCTTTCTCAGCCACCGTCAGGTGATGGGTTAATGCGAGGTTGTTTAGAAATACCCTGTCGTGAGACACCACAATGAGTGTTCCCCGATACTGCCTCAACATGCTTTCCAGCGCATTGAGTGAGGCCAGGTCCAGATGGTTGCCCGGTTCGTCCAGCAGGAGCAGGGCTGGGGGCGATGCCGCGTAGAGCAGGCAGGCGAGCGTACCTTTCAACTTTTCTCCGCCACTGAGTTCCGTGAATCGGCAACGGACCTTTTCCTCACCAAGACCGAGCTGAGCCAGGAGCATCCGCAGTTGTCCTTCGGGGGCCATTGGGTTCGCGCTCTTGAGCTGATCGAGCAAGGTGTGTTCCGGGTTGAGAGACTCCAGATGCTGGTCCAGATAGCGGCTGTGTTCCGGTATCTGACAGTCCCCCGCCAGGGGCGTCAGCATGCCGGTCATCACTTTGAGCAATGTGGATTTTCCACACCCGTTGGGTCCGGTCACAGCGATGCGCTGTCCCTGCCGGATGGACAGGTTGATGGGGTGCCGGGTTGTGCCACCGAAAGGCAGATGCAGTTGATTCAGTCGCACGGCAATGCCGCCTTTCATGCTGGGCAAAGGGATGGAATGCAGGTGGATGGCGGTATCATTCTCCAGGGCTGCTTCTGCCGTGCTGACGGCCTGTTGATGCTTTTCACGGATCGCGGCCTGTTGCCGTTTCAGTGCGCCATGACTGGACTCGCAGCGTTCCTTTTGCTTGTCCAGCAGTACCTTTGCCTGGTTGCCCTGTTTGGCATTTTGTCGGCCGCGCGCCTGGCGATGGGCCTGTCTGTTCTGTTGCTGCTGCAGGGGTCGCTCCGCCCGCTGGCGAGCCAATCTGACCTGATCGAGGTGCTGTTGTGCGTTTTGAGTTTCACGGGTCTTGGCTTGTGCATAGAAGGCATAATTGCCGCCATATCGCTGCAGTCCGTGGTGGGTCAGCTCCACGGTGCATGCCATCGTGTCCAGCAGTTCCCGGTCATGGCTAATCACAATCAACCCTCGTTGCCACTGGCCGAGCTGGGTCATCAGGAATTCCCGGCCATCCCGGTCCAGATGATTGCTGGGTTCATCCAGAATCAGGAAATCGGCGTCCGACAGCAGGGCCCCGGCCAGTGCTACCCGCATACGCTGACCGCCGCTCAGAGCGTTGGCGGACGCAGACAGGGGGACAGCGCCCAGCCCCAGTTGATCAAGCTGGAGTCTGAAGCGCGCTTTCAGGTCCCAGCGGTCACTTATCAGGTCAAAGTCTTGCGGGTCACAGCCGCCGGATTCAATCCGTGAAAGCGCCTGTAATGCCGACCCCAGCCCGGCCAGATCCGCCACGGTTGCCCGTGCGCAAGGTGTGATTTGCTGGCCGAGGTAATGGACGCTGCCGGAGGACTTGCGCTGTCCCTGAGAGGGAGAAAGCTGCCCGGCCAGAATTCTGGCCAGCAGGGTCTTGCCCACACCATTACGTCCCACCAATCCGGTCGGGTTATGGTCAAAGGTGTGGTTGAGGCCGGAGAACAGCTGGCGGCTGTCCGGCAAGCTGAGAGACACGTCTCTCAGCGTGATAACGGGATTTGTCATGCTCTATGCCCTGGATGCCATGTACTCCCCCTGCATTTGGGGGGCGGTGGAGACTGGCCGTTGTGATAACGGCGGCATCAGTAGCGCATTGGACAAATACCTGTGTTGGCGGGCGGGTCGCCCGTGTTATTCCATAGAGTGGCCCATGCTGAATAAGTTCCACCATTTATGCCACTCTTTATGCCGCTCTGATTCCGGCACCCGGTTATCGCTTTGATCCTCTCCTCGTCTTGCAGGCGGTCTTTCAGCGGCGTAGAACGGGAGAGAAGGAGGTATCTATGCCGGATAACAGGCCGCACGATCATCACTATCATCAGGATGAGGGTGAAGAAAGCCGCCCGGGTGGTCAGCGAAAGATCGAGAAAGAAAAGTGGGCGTTACTGGGGTTGGCGATGCTGATCGCCGGTGCGTTGGTGCTTGGTGTGCTAACCCACGCAGAAAGTCTTGAAGTGCGTGATGCCATGAAAGGCTTCAAAATAATGGTTGAAGACGAACCGACGTCTTCCGCAGAGCCGTAGAGCGCCATGCAGTCGCTTTAGACCAGGGATGGGGAATGATGATCAAATGTTGGGTTGCGGGTGTGCTGCTGTTTCTCTGTTCGACGCTGCAGGCTGCGGATTATGCTGAGGCCACCGGCGGGGAAAGTAAAGTCAGCGTGGTGGTCCTTGAGGATTACCACGGGTTGCTGGATCTGTATGAGCAATTGGATTACACCGATGAAACCTGGTTAGCGGGTGACCGACATGTGCCCCGCCTGTATCTGACTTCGGTGCCCGCGCAGTGGGGCGCGGAAGTGAGCCACGCCGTTACGGTGGCGTTGAAGAAACGACTGTTCTTCCGCACGGTGGGGCCGCTGGTGCTGCGCAGCAATGAATTGATCCTGCAGGACCGCAAGCGGCTGCTTGGGTTGTCTTCCCGGGGCGACCTGCCGGCGGAGGACAAGGCATGGGTGCGTCAGCTGGCAGAGCAATACGGTGTCGGCGAGGGTGCGCTGGATGACCAGATCAACAGGTTGCTTGATCGAGTGGATGTCATCCCTCCGTCGTTGATTCTTGCCCAGGCGGCTGAGGAGAGCGGTTGGGGCACCTCGCGTTTTGCCTTCGAAGGCAATGCCCTGTTTGGGCAGTGGACCTGGGGAGGAAACGGCATCACGCCAAAGGGGCAACGCAGTGGCATGGGGGATTACCGGATCGCAGCCTTCGAATCGCCGCTGCAGTCTGTGCGTGCGCATGCCCTCAACCTGAACCGTCATTCAGCCTATGCGGCCTTCCGTGAGTTACGTGCCAGCCAGCGAGACAGAGGGCAATCCTTTACCGGCCTGCAGGCAGCAACCACCTTGGATAAATACTCGGAACGCGGCATGGACTATGTGAAATCTCTCCAGTCCATCATCACGTTCAACAAGCTGCAGGGAACGGATGATGCCCAGTTTGCCGACATGCGTGCCCTGGTGTTGGTGCCAGCTGATCAGGCCAGCCTCTGACGCAAACTGCCCTGGTGTTTTCAGGGAGAGTTAGCCGGCGGAGCTGCGCCCACACTTCAAGCAAGTGCTCGGTTTACCGTGGTGGGTGTTGTGGATAATGCCGTCTTCAGTACCCGTTTGCGGCGGGCAGGGTCCATCATATTGTAGCCAAAGGCGTTCAGGTCATCGGCTACAGGCTCGATCCGGATGACTTTCTTGCCCGCGTTTTCCAGTGCCGCCACTTCCTTGTCCACAATGCCGGTCATGTAGCGGCGTACCCATCGTTCGATTCGCTCAAACGGGTGCCAGGGTTTGTCCGGGTGCCGGGACGCCATGGGAGCCAGCACGATGACTTCCTCCACGGCGCTGTCTACCAGCATGTCGGCAGATACAGGAGAGGCGACGCCGCCGTCAATATAAGTACGGTTGTTGACGGTCACGGGTGGGCACCAGAAGGGCACGCCATAGGAGGCGCACACCGCATCGCTGATGGTGGCTTTGGGGGCGCCGCCCTTGCCGAAAGGAATGCGTTTTCCTGAGCCGGTATCCACTGCCATGATCCAGGTGGCGGGGTGTTTCACCCAGTCTTTGCCTTTTGTCGCATCGTTAATCAATGTGCGAAAGGCGCTCATGTCGAACTGGCCAGCAGGCAACGCCCCGCAGATGGCGGTGAGTGCCGATACCTCCCCGCGCAGGCCCTTCAGAGCCAGTGATTTGCCGGTGAAGCGAGCGCCAGGAAGTGGTGGCAAGGCGCCGCCGGTGTCTGTGTCGTGGTTCCATTGGCAGATGTCGCTGGTGCCTTGCTGGCAGGCCAGCAGTTGATCGACGCTGATGCCGCTGCCGAGAAGTGCAGCCAGTACGGCGCCGGCGGAGGTGCCGATGAGCACATCGGCATCACGGCAGTCCCAGCCCAGTTGCTGTTCCAGCTGATGCAGTGCAGCTATGCTCCAGGCGCCGCCGGCGACGCCGCCACAGCCGAGGACCAGAGCGCGTTTGGGAGCTGAAGGGGTGTTGTCTTTTGGCATGGTGGTTCCCTGCATAAGTTGTTGGGCGGTCGGACGTCTGAGGTCGGACGTCGGACGCTAAAATCAAAATCGTAAACCCGCTTTTTGTGGTACATCGCGGATTTGCGTGAATTCGCTGTTACTGAGGCCTTCCCGTAGGAACGTCGCTGGCGGCGCGATTCCGGCCATGATCAAACAAACTTTCACCACAGAGGGCTCAGAGGTGACCGAGAACAAGAAGGTCTTTACTCTGTGTGTTCTGTTCTCTCTGTGGTAAATATCGTTTTCCATATTTGGGTTATCGCGCCGCGAGCGACGCTTGTATGTTTGAATGCCCCTCCTGCAACAATGCAGGACTTGCCGGGGTGGAGGGACCAACGACGCATCTGACCCAAGGGTACAGACGGTAGGAGACTTGGCCCCACCCCGCACCTATTCATACGCCGATAAAGAATCCATCGGCTGAGTCGCACCTCAGACCGACGATACCAGCAAGCCAGCGTTTAGGTGCGCCCCGACAAGCATGTGTAACCTAGCTCAAGGGGCAGTTCAGTGGCAATGCAAGTAGTAAGATCCATCGTCGGCATCGACGTCGCCAAGGCCGAATTGGTCATTCATTTCCAAGGCAAGACGCTCACTATCGAGAACACCCCCCAAGCGATCAAGCGCTGGCTCAAAAGCCTGCCATGCCCCTGTGAGATCGCCATTGAGGCCACAGGGACTTACCACATGGCAGTCATCGAGTTGGCCCATGCCAAAGGGCACCACATTTACGTCGTTGATGCTTCACGGCTCAGCAGCTACCGCAAGGGAACAGGCGGTCGAGCCAAAACAGACGCTTCTGACGCCCAGCTGCTCGCCCGCCATTTGCAGAGAGAAAAAGAGGATCTACGCCGCTGGAGCCCGCCACCCAAGGCGTATCGAACACTGCAGACACTGCTGCGCCGCCGCGCCGCGCTCATCAAGGCACGCTCCATGATCCAGCAAAGTCTGGGTGGCGAAAAGATCCTCAAGGCAAGCCTGAAAAAGCTGATCTCACAGATCAATAGTCTGGATACGCTGATCCAGAAACACCTTCGCGACACCGTAAGAGAAGCTGGACTTAGTGATCAGGTGCAACGGTGCAAGGCTCTGGAAGGTGTGGGCGACCTGACTGCATATGCGCTCGTTATGGCCTTCCTACGAGGAGACTTCCGCAACAGCGACGCCTTCGTCGCCTTCCTGGGGATGGATGTCCATGTAAAGGACTCCGGCACCAGAACGGGAAAACGCAAGCTGACCAAGAAAGGCGACTCAGAAACCCGCAGACTGCTTTATTGCGCAGCTATGGCTGCCCGTAAAAGCGCCCGCTGGGCTAGTGTCTACCAAGGTTATCTCGACCGTGGCCTGGCGAAAACGCAGGCCCTGGTCATCCTCGCACGCAAGCTGGTCCGTATCGCCTTCGCGTTGATGAAGAACCGCACCAGCTACGCGCCGTCGTCCGCCGCATAAAAGGGGTGGACAACATAGAATCTCCTACGGAGTCCTGTGAGCCCTGCGCCCGCTGTGGTAAACCCGCTTCTGATCTTTGCGTGTCACCCGTTACGTGATGCAGCCGCGAAGCGGCTTAAAAAACCGGTTGATTCGCCGGTGTCAGGCTGTAGTTGTCACTGTCGAACTGTTTCAGCAGACGCTGCATCTCCAGCGTGCTCCATGGGAAACCGACGCTGTTGAAGCCGTTCTTGTCCAGGTAGTAACTGGAGCAGCCGCCGGTATTCCATACCGTGCCTTGCAGGTCTTTCTGCACCTTGCGGTTGTAGTCTCGCTGTACTTCGGCTTTCACCTCGATACGTTGCAGTTGTTTGTCGCGCATGGTGGTCAGGGTGCTGACGATGTAGTTGATCTGTGCCTCGATAACAATAAACGCGGAGTTATGACCGATGCCAAGGTTCGGCCCAAGGACCATGAAGGCATTGGGCAGGCCGGCGATGGTGGTGCCACGATAGGCCTGCATGCCGTCTTGCCACATTTCGCTCAAGGACTGGCCAGCGTCGTTATAGATATGATTGGCAATGGGCGGCTCGGTGACGAAGAAACCGGTGCCGAGGATGATAGTGTCTACCTCGCATTCGCTGCCGTCCTGGCCTACCAGGGTGTTGCCACGGACTTCCTTTAATCCGGTGTGGAAGACATCCACGTTAGGCTGATTCAGCGCCGGGTAGTAGTTGTTGCTCATCAGTACCCGCTTGCAGCCCAGGGTGTAATCCGGGGTCAGCTTGGCGCGTAGCGCGGGGTCCTTGATGGCCACTTTCAGGTGGGCCTGGCCCAGCTTCTGAATCTGTTTAAGGATGGCCGGGCGGCGGAAGCCAATGCCGAACGTTTCGAAACCGCCATACAGCATCTTGCGCCAGGCGTTCAGGGTGAACGGCAGGCGGAAGAAGTTTTCTTCCACTTTGGGAATGCTGTGGTCCGGCTTGGGCAGCACCCATTGTGGCGTGCGCTGGAACAGTGTCAGGTGCTTTGTCTTCGGCTGAATTTCCGGGACGAACTGGATGGCAGAGGCGCCGGTGCCGATCACCGCCACACGCTCGCCGCTCAGGTCATGGTCGTGATCCCAGCGGGAAGAATGGAACAGCGTGCCGCTGAAATCCTTCAGGCCGGGGATCGCCGGGATGATGGGTTCATGCAGGTAGCCAGAACAGGCCACCACGGTGCGGGCCAGATAGAGCTGGTCGGCGGTCTGCACTTCCCAGAGGTTTTTGTCTTCCCGCCACTGGGCGCGTTCCACACCTTGGTTAAAGTGGATGCTTTGCACAATCCGGTGCTGCTCTGCCACTTCGCGCACATAGTCGAGAATTTCTGCCTGGCCGGCAAAAGCCCGGGTCCAGTCCGGTTTCTGCGCGAACGAATAGGAATAGAGCGCCGACGGTACATCGCAGGCACAGCCGGGGTAAGTATTGTCCCGCCAGGTGCCGCCCAGGTCTGTGGCTTTTTCCAGGATCAGGAAATTGTGGATGCCGGCCTCTTTCAGCTTGATGCCGAGACCAATACCACTGATGCCGGCGCCGACAATCAGCACATCATGAATAGGCGTGTTTGCGTGTTGAGTCATGAGGGTATCCGAGTTACTGGTTGGGCTGGGGACTGAAGAAGTCCATGGCTTTGTTGGTCAGGTTCAGATTGGCCACCTGTTTGGCCAGGCTATAGACATCCGGGTAGATAACCCGGGCGCCGCCCTTGTGGAAGGCTCGGTAGATGCGTTCGGCCAATACGTCCGGCTTGCCGGTGGGAATAAAGCGGGAGACGGGTCCGCGCTTCACCTGGCTGCGAGCATGGTTTTCCAGCCCGGAGTAAATCGGACCAGGATAGACGGTGACCACATTGACGTTCTCTTTCTTCAGATCCAGCCGGGCGATTTCCGAGGCCATGCCAATACCCGCCTTGGCGCCGCCATAGTAGCTGCATCCGCGGATGGGTACCTTGCCTGCCATACTGGAAATATTGATCACGCAACCTTGCTGGCTTTCGATCATGGCGGGCAAGGCCAGGTCCATGAGCCGCATGGGAGCGGTGAAGTTGATGTCCATGAGACGCTTGCCACGTTCCCAGCCGGTGCCTGCCAGGGTCATGATGTCCATGATGCCGGCACAGTTGACCAGTACATCCACCGGGCCATGTCGGCTGACCAGCGCTTCCCACCAACTCGGCAGTGCCTCGATATTCGTCAGGTCGCACACTTCGGTGTTGGCTGCGTGCTGCTGAGCAATGGGTTGAAGAGCCTCCGGATTGAGATCAACCAGCGTCAGATCGGCATCCGGATGATGACTGCGAAACTGGTCCGCCAGGGCACTGCCGATGGCGCCGGCAGCCCCGGTGATGAGAATGTGTCGGGGTTTCATGACCGCAGTGCGAGTGAGTGAAGAAGGCATTATGAGGTCACTCCATTGGCGGTGTCATTGGCCATGGCCAGCCAGCAGGCATCGCGGGCCCGTTTCAGATCATCATCGGTGAGGGTCAGGTAGTTGAGGCGCTCCGCCTTGAAGATGCCCACAAAGGCGCCCCAGAACAGGGCAATGGCCAGATCTGGCTTGAGGCGGTCGCTAAGCAGACCGTTGCGCTGGCCGATGATCACCATCATGCCCAAGGGGATGAGCAGGGCCTGTTCCTGGCTGCGGCTTTCCGGGGTCAGGTAGCTGTGGTGATCCTGTATTTCCAGAAACTGGAAGGTCTCCGGTTCGTTGCGGGCAAATGACGTCAGTCGGGCCCACAGGGTATCGAACAGGGCGCGGCTCGGGTCGAGAAGATCCAGGTCGGTCAGCAGATGATCCTGGAGCCGCTGCTTGGCATCGCAGAAGGCCGCATTAATAAGTGCTTCCTTACCGTCAAAGTACCGGTACAGGGTGCCTACACCCACACCAGCCTGGTCGGCGATGGGCGGTACCGGAGTGCCATGCAGTCCGTGTTCGGCGAATACCTGCAAGGCGGCCCTGATGATCTGTTCCCGTTTCCCTCTTTCCTTGACGGGCCGGGAAGCGTTGTTGGCGATGGATGTGGCTGTGTCCATGACTCACCTGCGAAATGAATAATGAATGTTCATTCCGTAAATGTGCCATTGAGTGATGTATTGGTGGAAGGGGGTTGTGGGTCAGATTGGGACAAATAAAAGCAGCTGCGAGCGACCAGCTTCTAGCGGCGAGAAAAACCGGAGGTACTCCAGGAGTCGGTTGTTGATTCTGACGTTGTGGCGCGCATCATCCTGCTCATAGCTCATAGCTCATAGCTCATAGCTCATAGCTCATAGCTAAATTAGCCCTTTCTCCCGCGCCGCATACTCGGTGAGTTCCGCGACAAGGGTGACCGGGCGGGCGTAAGAGCGGTCATAATGGGCCTGGGAGAGGGCGTGGCACTCGGCGCTGATTTGCTCGTAGAGTTCACGTGGGGTCAGGCCATGGCTGGGGGCCAGGGGGGTGAGGCCGAAACGGTCGTAGGGGATCGCCTGTTTGCCGGCGGCCTTTAACAGCTCCGGCACCCAGCCCTGTGGAGAAAGTTGGGGCTGGAAGCGCAGGTTCTGAAAGGTCAGTTGCTCGGCAAACAGGGTGGCATCGGCCACATGGAAGTAGTTGTCCACCACTTGACTGAGCAGCAGGTCCAGTCGCTTCCAGACAATGCTCTTCTGTTCATTGGTATAGGCGTTCCAGTTCACCACCTCATGACTGAAACGGCGACAGCCACGGCACACCGTGTCGCCAAACACGGTGGAACAAACGCCAATACAGGGGGTGCGGATACGATTTACGGACATGGCGAAAGATTACCAGAAATCCCCCCGCTGCGGGGAGGGCTAATAGTCCGATGAGCAAGGCCCCTGGCGGGTTGCTGCAATCTTGAGCAACGCGGTCAAATCGGCCATAGTTAGAGCCAAATTAAGGCACTATATTTCATAACGATTCGCCCTCTGAGTCCGGTAGCGGTGCCGGCAGACCAGACGAGCGCAATAATAACAGGGCCGGGCCATTCGTGAGCCACGGTGCCAATGGAGAATAATAATGCGATTGGTTGTGTGGCTGGCCTTGTTCAGTCTGACCCTGTCGGGGTGTTCCGGGATGGGGATTCCTTCTACACCGGGGGCCTTTCTGGATGCGCCGGATGGCAAGACCTTCGATCCCATCGAAACGCTGGATCCGCGTAATTCCATGGTCTATATCTACCGGCCGATTACCCGTTGGGGGTATGAAGAAGTGCAGGCGCCGGTTTTTTTCCTGGATTCTTCCCAGCTCTTTGGGCTCAAGGCGGGTGCTTACACCTGGCTGGAACTGCCCGCCGGCACCCACGATTTTTATGCCCGCCGTCCGTTCAGTGTTCTTTACCTGAAGATGATCTTTGAAATGGATCTCGAGATCCAGGGTGGCCAGGACTACTACTTCCGCTATTCAGAACTGAAGCCCCTGGACCTGACCGAGATCGTTGCCAACCCGGAAGACTACCAACAGGCTGGTCCGCTGCAACAAGTGCCACGCGCCATCGCGTTGCGTGAAATTGCCGATCTACGGTTGGACGAGCCCGGAGTGTACTATGCAGACCGCATGAAGAAAGAACCGCGCTGGGCGCCGTTTTATACATACTCAGTGGATTGAAAGCAGCTGCCAGCTACGAGCTTCGAGCTGCGAGAAAAACAAAAAAAGCCCCGGAATTCCGGGGCTTTTTTGTGCTGTTAGTTGATCCCGTTTTGGACTGGGTGATCATTTGCTCACAGCTCACAGCTCACAGCTCACAGCTCACAGCTCACAGCTAGTCTGTTTCCGTCAGTCGTTTCTTGGATTGCAGCAGCCGTTTCCATTGCTCCACGTACTCCGGCAGGGGGGGGGATTCCAGGTGCATGCCCATGATGTCCTGAGCGGTTTCCGGGCTGATCGCTTTACCCCCGTACACATTGACGACCCGGACCAGCGCGTGGGTATGCAGTTTGCGTTGCGACTCGAAACGCTGGTCGTAGTAGACGTACTTGTCGTCCCAACCCAGGATGCGGGTGTGGACCTGGAATTGCTGGTAGGGGCGCAATTCCCGGATATAGGCGATTTCCGTGTTGGCCACCACCACGTTGCAACGGGCCTCGATCATGCGGTTCAGGCTGCCGGTGACCACGGCATGTTCCAGCCGGCTGCGATCCATGAATTTGAGGTACTTGGCATTGTTCAGATGCATGTTCAGGTCGATATCCAGCAGGCCCACCCGGAACTCCAGGGTGACCACATCAAATAGCTGGTGTGTAGGCGGGCGTTTGCGTCTGCGCGCCGCGCTGATCAGTTCAAGCATCCAAACTCCCTTAGCCATGCCCCGGTCATGGCAATGGTTTCATTCTTGGTATCGAGGGGGAAGAACCGGATTCATTATAGCGTGACAGGACACAGTTCACACTATCGCCAGCTTACCAAAGCTGGCGAGCAGACGATTGGATTCGTCAGTCCGATGGCATGAACTGCCCATGGGCGGGCACTGCTGTCCCGCAGTTTAACTTGGTGAACTCCGAAACCCGCCAGGCTGGCAAGCCGGCGGGTTTCTCTGTTTAGGCGAACAGGATTTAACCGGCACATTTTGACTCGCGCAGATGCCTGTCTCGTGGGAGCCTGGTTGCAGGCGAATATTGGTGCGGCAGGGGCTATTCGCTTGCAAGCAAGCTCCCACAAGAGAAAGCGCCTCCGCTTCCTCAGGACCTTCATGAATTTGTGGGACAGCTGTGCGTGGGCGAGCGCCCTTGTACTCCGGTTATGTGGCGGTTACAGCCGTGTTTGCAGATCCAGGGAACCTCTGAATAACTCCTTGCGTACTCAGCGTGGCCTGGAGCGTGCAGCTGTTGTGTCTTGTCTCGAAGGGAAGGGTGGTTCCCTTTTCAAGAGGCAAGGCGCAGCAGATGTGCGCTTCAGGCCGCGCCCTCCGGGTCATTCAGGCTGATCCACACTCGTTGTTGCACTTTCTCGACAGGCAACCAGCATGCCTTCAAAAGTGCGCCTAGATTGTGAATCAGCCTGAAAGACTGAGCATGCAAGGAGTTATTCAGAGGCTCCCTAGTGGCGGGCAAGATGCAAGCTGAACAGGTTGTCAGGGTCGGTCCAGCAGCCCTGAGGCGTAAAGCCCGCATCCACCAGTTCCCGGGTGAATCCTTCCACGGTGAACTTGTAGGAATTCTCGGTATGGATGCGGGTGCCGCTTTTCAGGGTCAGGTGGGTGTCCCCCAGTTGCAGGCGCTGGTCTTCCAGGCACTCCAGGTGCATTTCGATACGTGCGGCGTCGGCATTATAGAAGGCCAGATGGCGCATGTTGTCCACGTCAAACTGGCAATCCAGTTCCCGGTTGAGGTGATGCAGGGCATTCAGGTTGAAGGCCGCAGTGAGCCCCTGGGCATCATTGTAGGCGGCGTGGAGGCGTGCGCTGTCCTTTTGCAGGTCAGCGCCAATCAGCAGGGCGCCGCCAGGACCGGCGAGATGATGAAGACCGCGCAGAAACTGTCGGCGCGCATCCGGTTCGAAGTTGCCAATGGTGGAGCCGGGAAAAAACACCACCTGTCCCGGTTGGCGACTATCGCCGGGCAGGGACAGGGCCTGGCAATAATCCGCGCAGACGGCGCGGATCTGCACCGCCGGAAAGTCCCGGGACAACTGACGGGTGGCATCCAGCAGGCAGTCGCGGGAAATTTCCAGAGGCATATAGCGCTCTGGTGACCAGCACTCCAGTAACTGGCGCACCTTCTGACAGCTGCCCGCTCCGGGTTCAGCAATGATGGCGGTGTCCCCCAGCTGTTGCTGCATCTCCCCGTTATGCCGGGCCAGCAAAGCCGCTTCGGTACGGGTGGGGTAATACTCTTCGGTGGCGGTAATGGCATCAAACAAGCGTGAGCCTGTCTGGTCGTAGAAGAACTTGGGGTGCAGGTGCGGCTGACGGGCAGAGAGTGACTGGCGGACCTCGGCGAGCATGTCAGTGGCAGGTGGATGCAGGTCGTAAAACGTGAGATTGGGGCCCAGTTGCTGCTCATTCACCGGCATTGCCTGTTTCATGGTCCCCTCCAGGGGCTAGTTGTTATTGGGCTGGATAGTCTGTCGCCAGACGAATACCGCTGAATTGCCAGCGGTGATGGGGGTAAAAGAAGTTTCGGTAGGTGGCACGGATATGGTCCCGGCTGGAGACACAGGAGCCGCCGCGCAGCACCATCTGGTTGCACATGAACTTGCCGTTGTACTCGCCTACTGCGCCGTCCGCGTTGCGAAAGCCCGGATAGGGAAGGTAGGCGCTGGCGGTCCATTCCCAGACGTCTCCCAGCATCTGGCTGAGCTGGCCGGCGCCGGCCAGGCCGGGTTGAAAGTGGCCGCTATCGGCGAAGTGTCCATGCTGCTGGCTGTGACGGGCCGCGTGCTCCCATTCCTGTTCTGTGGGCAGACGCCGGCCTGCCCAGCGGGCGTAGGCATCGGCCTCATAGTAATTCACATGGGCCAGGGTCTGGCCGGGATACAACGGCTGGATTCCAGCCAGGGTCCAGTGGTGCTCAAGATCTGCCTGCCAGTAGAGTGGCCGCTGGATGCCTTGTTGCTGCACCCAGGCCCACCCGTCGGATAGCCACAACGCCGCCCGCTGGTAGCCACCATCATCAATAAAGGCCCTGAACTCGCCGTTGCTGACCGGCCGGTTGGCCAGCTGGAACGGGGCCAGCCAGACCGGATGACAGGGTGTCTCATTGTCAAAGCTAAAGCCGTCGCCGGGGGCCGCGCCCTGTTCCACCTTGCCGCCGGTAAACGGCTGGAAGGTCATGGCGGGTGCCGCGTCCTCATTGGCCGCCAGCGGGGAGGAAAGCGCCGGGGACAGGGGGTTGAAGGAAAGACTGTATTTCAGGTCGGTAAGCAGCAGTTCCTGGTGTTGTTGTTCGTGATTGAGCCCCAGCTGAATCAGTGCCGTCAGCGCAGGATTGCTGTGAATCAGTGTCAGCATGGCGTCGTCCACCTGCTGACGCCAGCGCAGCACCTCCCCGTTGGTGGGGCGCGAGAGCAGGTGACGTTGCGGGCGCGGGTACTGTTCTCCGATGCCGTTGTAGTAGCTGTTGAACAGGTATTCGAATGCGGGATTGAAAGGACGATAACCGGGCAGGTGTGGCACCAGCAGAAAGGTTTCAAAGAACCAGGTGGTGTGGGCCAGGTGCCAACGGGGCGGGCTCACATCCGCACAGGCCTGAAGGCCCATATCCTCGGGAACCAGTGGTGTACACAGCTGCTCACTGAAGCGGCGAATACGCAGGTAGTCATGAGCCAGTGCAGACAGGCGCTGCTGTCGATCGGTCTCGGGCAAGGTTCTCCCTCCCATGCCGTTGTCAGTATCCATTGACGTAATCTCACCTTAAAACACTGGCGGTTTGAGCGAAAGCAACAATGAGCCCCCGGGGACGGGTGGGTATACTCCGGGCATTGTTACGGAGCCCTTGAAGTTATCCTTGCCGGCTCAATGTCTCAGCGGGTCCTCAATGGCCCTTACCCAAGGAGAGCATATGAACATTGCAGATAAAGTTGCTGTCATCACCGGTGGTGCATCCGGTCTCGGTCACGCTACTGCCCAGGCGGTTGTTGCCAAGGGTGGCAAGGTGATGATCCTGGACCTGAACGAAGAGCAGGGTCTGGAAGTGGCTGCCCAGCTGGGTGACAACGCGGCTTTCGTGAAAACCGACGTCACCGACGAAGCTTCCGTACAGGCGGCCATCGCGGCGACCCTGGAAAAGTTCGGTGCTATCCATGTTGCCGTCAACTGTGCCGGTATCGGTTCTGCCATGAAGACCGTGGGCCGCGAGAACAAGCCCCACGATCTGGGCGTGTTCAACAAGGTGGTACAGATCAACCTGGTCGGTACCTTCAACGTGACCCGTCTGGCTGCTGCCGCCATGGCTGAGAATGAGCCGGGCGAAGACAACGAGCGTGGCCTGGTTGTGAACACCGCTTCTGTTGCGGCCTTCGATGGCCAGGTGGGTCAGGTTGCCTACTCCGCCACCAAGGGGGCTGTGGTTGGCATGACTCTGCCCATCGCCCGTGATCTGGCACCGCTGGGTATCCGCTGCAACACCATCGCCCCGGGTATCTTCAATACCCCGCTGATGAATGCGGCCCCGGACAAGGTGAAGCAGCCGCTGATCGACATGACCCAGTTCCCCAAGCGCCTGGGCCACCCGGAAGAGTACGGTCAGCTGGTTTGCCACATGATCGAAAACAAGTTCCTCAACGGCGAAACCATCCGAATTGATGGCGGTATCCGTATGCAGCCGCGGTAAGGCAGCTGCGAGCGACCAGCTGCTAGCTATGAGCTGAAACAGAAAAGCCCCGGTTTTCCGGGGCTTTTTTGTGGGCCGCTCCGCGGCTGCTTCACGCTTCACGCTTCACGCTTCACGCTTCATGCATCACGCAACAGGCTAAAGGCACCGCAGAAAACACGGGGGAGACTCTATCTTGCCCGGCAACGAGAGCTCATGCCCCTGCGGGCGGATCGCCTTGCGAGCAAGGCTCCTACCAGGGGGGCTCCCTGTTTTGTAGGAGCGGTGGTTCCACCGCGATTTTCGGGTTTGCGTCAATTCTCGGTCGCATCCGGAGGGCTTGGCAAACAAGGGCTCCCGCAGTGGGAGCGTGCCTGCACGCGAATAGCCAAAACCTTCGTCTGCAAGCAGACTCCCACAAAAAAGCCACCCCCTCGCTTGCACCCCGGTCTGGCTTTTGAATTTCCTTTTCAACTTTAAACTTTCAACTCGCTCCTGCTTTTCCATCGCGTGCAGGCACGCTCCCACAGGTACAGCCAGGCTCAAGGCAGGTCACCGCGAAGTACAGCGCTGAGTTACTCCCCTCTGTCTCATTGCGCTGCCTGTGGTGCTGTTTCCCCTCACAGCTCACAGCTCATAGCTCGAAGCTGCCTTTCACCCCACCAGCTCGTAGCACGGCTGGTAATTCGAGCCCGGCAGTTTCATGCGGTGCTGGGTGACGAAGGCCTTGAGCAGACTGTCCAGCTGACGCATGAGTTCACCGGGTGCATGCAGTTGGTACGGGCCATGTTCCTCGATGGCGCGGATCCCCTGTTCCTTCACGTTGCCCGCCACGATGCCGGAGAATGCCCGGCGCAGGTTGGCGGCCAGTTCGTGTACCGGTTGTTCCAGTCCCAGATTGAGCCCCGCCATGGCGTCGTGGGTGGGGTTGAAGGGTTGCTGGAATTCCAGCGGCACGGTCAGGCGCCAGTTGAAGTAGAAGGCGTCATCGTTGTCGCGGCGGAACAGGGTCAGGCGGTCGATGCCGTGACACATGGCCATGGCCACTGCCACCGGATCATCAATGATGATTTGGTAACGGTTGGCCGCCTGGGGGCCCAGTGTGGAGCGGATGAAGGCATCCACCTGCTCGAAGTAGGGGGCGCTGCTGGCCGGGCCGGTGAACACCACCGGGAGCGGCATGTCCGCATTATTCGGGTGCATCAGTACACCCAGCAGGTAAAGAATTTCCTCCGTGGTGCCCACGCCGCCGGGAAAGACAATGATGCCATGGCCCACGCGCAGAAAGGCTTCCAGCCGCTTTTCGATGTCCGGCATGATCACCAGCTCATTGACGATGGGATTGGGGGCTTCGGCGGCGATGATGCCCGGTTCCGAGATCCCCAGATAGCGGCCGCCGTCAAAGCGCTGCTTGGCGTGGGCCACATGGGCACCTTTCATGGGGCCTTTCATGGCACCGGGGCCGCAGCCGGTGCAGATATCCTTGTGGCGCAGGCCCAGCTGGTAGCCCACGCTCTTGCTGTAATCGTACTCTTCACGGGAAATGCTGTGCCCGCCCCAGCACACCACCATGTTCGGCGAATAGCCGGATTTCAGCGCCCCGGCGTTGCGCAGGATGTGGAACACCGCGTTGGTGATGCCCTGGCTGTTGTTCAGATCAAAGCTGTCGTTGTTCTGGATCTCGTTGGAGACGTAGACAATGTCCCGCAGCACTGCCGACAGATGCTCGCGGATACCGCGAATCATGCGCCCGTCCACAAAGGCGCCGGCCGGGGCATTTTCCAGCTTCAGCCGCAGGCCGCGGTCCTCCTGGATGACCTCGATATCGAAATCCTTGTAGGTTTCCAGCACTTCGCGGCTGTCATCGGTGGGGGTGCCGGAATTAAGTACGGCCAGGGCGCAGCGGCGCAACAGGTCATGCAGACCGCTGCCTGAGGTGTCCCGCAGGCGTTCTACCTCATGCTGGCTGAGCACCTCAAGGCTGCCTTCCGGGGCCACAATCGTCGTTACTGTCTTGGTCATAAAGGGCTTTTCCTCGCAAACAGTGGGTAGAGTAACTGAAAGGCCAGAGGGACGCTTGTGAAGAAAAGTAGGGGGTGGCTGCCGGCTTTTTTACATTCCCGCGGGAACGGCACTTCCCTGTTCGCGTCACACCACTATCTGCATTGGCATACTCAGTGCATGATGATCTGTGTCATGAGACTGACTTGAAAGTGTCTTATTGTGGATGGGTTGCCGATCACGGCATGTAGTCTTAAGCGAGGGAGCAAACCATGTTGCTCAAGTATCTCAATGAATTGGAAGTGGCGGTGCAGGCACTGGCCGACCATCCCGACAGTGACACCTTGACCCGCTGCACCCACTGTGTCGCTACCCTGGATGCCTATCTGGACGAGCAGATGGAGCCGGTGAAACAGCGCGGGCGGGAATTGATGGATGGCCTGATGCCGCCGGAATTGCTGGAGCGGGTGGGGCACTCGGTTCACTGAGTTGAAAGTTAAAAGTTTAAAGTTGAAAAGGCGCGAGGCAGGTTTTTCCGTTCTGGCCCGCTGTGCCCGCGCCCTTACCGGCGAGCGCGGGCAGGGCATGGCAAAACCCACCACTGGCCTGATCCGCGTTTAAACTTTGAACTTTCAACTTTAAACTGCTTTTCAGCTCTTCCCCCGCCGCTGCCGAAGTGCCTTGTCCCACTCCTCCGGAAACAGGTCCGGTTGCTGGGGCGCTTTCATATCCCGCAGCCGGGCGCCGATGCCGAGCAGCCTTGCCGGTCCCTGGCGGCGCTCCCAGAGTTGCTCGAATAATGCCTCGAAATGCTCCCGATTCAGGTCGGTGCCGGCCTTGTCGCAGCTCAGGCTGACGAAATCCTGATACTTTACCTTGGCGGTGAGGCCGCTGATCAGGTAGTTCTGATCCAGTTTGGCAAACCGTTCCTCGAGTTTGTCCAGCAGGGTATCCAGCTCCCGCAGCCACTCCTTCAGCGTGGGCTGATCCTTGTCGTAGGTGCGTTCAACGGACACGGACTTGCGTCGTCGGCCGGTCTGCACTGGCCGGTTATCCTCGCCCCGACTGAGGTGATACAGGCGTTCGCCAAAGCTGCCGAATTGCTGGGCCAGTTCCAGTCGGCTCAAACCTTGCAGGTCTCCACAGGTATGCAGTTTCAGGCCGGCCATCTTTTCGGCGGTGACACGGCCCACCCCGGAAATCTTCTTCACGGGAAGAGTCGCGACAAAGTCTTCCACCTGGGCGGGAGTGATCACGAACAGGCCATCGGGCTTGCGCCAGTCGCTGGCCACCTTGGCGAGAAACTTGTTGGGGGCCACCCCGGCCGACACGGTAATACCCAGTTGCTGGCGCACTTCGTTACGGATCGCCTCGGCAATGCGGGTTGCGCTATTCTCAAACTGTTCGCTCTGGGAGACATCCAGATACGCTTCGTCCAGTGACAGCGGCTCGATGAGCGCGGTATAACGTTTGAAGATGTCGTGGATCTGGGCTGAGACCTTGCGGTATTTATCAAAGTTCGGCGGCACGATGATCAGATCCGGACACAACCGCAATGCCTGGGAAGAGGCCATGGCCGAATGCACCCCAAAGTGCCGCGCCGGGTAATTGCAGGTGGCAATGACGCCCCGTCGGTGCGGGTCGCCGCCCACTGCCACCGGCCTGCCGCGCAGGGTCTTGTCATCACGGATTTCCACGGCCGCATAGAAGCAGTCGCAGTCCACGTGAATGATCTTGCGGGTAGGCGGGGTCATGGTCACCGGTTGTTGGCCAGAATGCAGGATAAGGAGATTGTACCATCGCCATTACGGAGAACAGCACGCCCCAGGCATTGATCGTCGGGGCGGGACCCACTGGCCTCACGCTCGGCATCGGGCTGCGCCGACAGGGCATTGCCTGCACCATTATTGATCGTCTGGCAGCGCCGTCGCCCTGGTCCAAGGCGCTGGGGCTGCATTCACGCAGTCTGGAAGTGTTTGCCGCCATGGATGTGCTGGGCCCGGTACGCAAGGCGTCCAGGGTGCTCAAGGCCGTGTCGGTGTATGGCGACAATGGCTTCCTGTTCGAGCTGGACCTGACCTCCCTGGATGCGCCTTATCCCTGGGTGCTCAGCTGCCCCCAGTCTGAGGTGGAAGAAGCTCTTATCCAGCGTTACAAGGCGCTGGGTGGCGAGTTGGTTCGGGAAGTGGAGCTGCTGGATTTCACACAGGATGGGACCGGTGTCACTGCCCGGATTCGTCAAGGCACCGAGACCCAGACACTGCAGTGCGATGTGATGGTGGGGGCAGACGGTGTCGCTTCCACGGTGCGTCAGCAGTTGGGAATCGGTTTCCACGGGGTGGAATACAGCGAACATTTTCTGCTTGCGGATGTGGACTGGGAAAGCCCCTGGCGCAATGACAGCTCCCACGGTTTCCTGCAGGAAGAAGGGTTGCTGATCGCCATTCCGCTGCCCAGCGGATGGCGTCTGATCATGGCCACGGATACACCACCGGACGTACCGCTGGATGTTTCCATCTTTGAAGAACGATTGGCGCTGATACTGGGTGACAAACCGGATCTGGGCTCCCCACGCTGGATCAGTGAATTTTCCGTGCAGCGACGTCTGGCACAGCATTACCGGCGCAACCGGGTCTATCTGGCCGGCGATGCCGCCCATGTGCAAAGCCCGCTGGGTGCCCAGGGCATGAACACCGGCCTGGCCGATGCCTTCAACCTGAGCTGGAAGCTGGGTTACTACCTGAATGGTTTTGGCAGTGGCGAACTGCTGGACAGCTACGAGCAGGAGCGCCGCCCGGTGGCGGAAAAGATGATCTACGGGGTGGATATGCTGTCCCGTGCCTCGCTGGTCAAGCTGCCACTGCTGCGTCGCAGCCGTGATTCACTGCTGAAGCTGGCGGGTGGGCGCGGAAAAATGTCGAGCCGGATTCTGCGTACGGCCAGTCAGCTGGACGTGCACTATCGCCATTCGCCCATTGTCACCAGTGGCCCGGAATCAGAACTGGGCTGGCGCCGGGAAGGGCCGCTACCGGGTGACCGGCTGCCGGATGCGCCCCTCAAGTCAGTGCGCACGGGTCACCTGCATCAGCTCCATGACCTGCTGCGCAAGCCGGTGCACCACCTGATTCTGCAGCTAAGCGATAACCCGGAACACAACGAGAAGCTGGTGCTCTATGCCTTCAGTGATCGACTGGGCCAGGACTACCGGGACCGCGCCCATCTCACCGTGGTGGCAGCGCAAGCCACCCCACACGCGGACGTGCCCCGTGAAGGTACCACCCGCATCTGGCAGGACCACGAAGGCCACTTCGCCGCCGCCTTCGGCCACGGCCCGCGTCTGTGGCTAATGCGCCCGGATGGCCATCTGGCTTACCGGGCGCCGGTGAGCAATGCGGATCATCTGTTGGAGTATCTGGATACGATTTTGAAGAAAGTTAACAGTGAATAGTGAACAGTTAACAGCGGCGCGATAGCGCGTCGTTGTAACTTCCAAGAAGGAGGCCGCGGCCGTGCTTTTGGCGCGGCCTTTTTGCGTTTTAAAGATAAGGGAAAAAATACTTGACAGGGTATGCTGCTCGGGCAGTCTTCACTGTTCACTGTTCACTGTTCACTGTTCACTGTTCACTGTTCACTGTTCACTGTTCACTGTTCACTGTTCACTGTTCACTGTTCACTGTTCACTGTTCACTGTTCACTGTTCACTGTTTCCGATATCGCTGAATCACAAAGTGCGCCGGCATGGTCTTGCCCGCCAGCTTGCCGATGTCAGCCTTGGCAGACGGTTTGGCGCGCCAGTGGTGGGGGGTCATGGTGAGCAGGTTTTGCAGTTCCTGTTCATTTTCCGGCGTCCATTCGAACTGCACTTCTTCGCTATCGATGAGCTCGAATCGCGCATCAAGGAACTTGCCGGCATCGAAGCCTGACTGACGCACGTCTTCGTAAAGCGCCTCTCGCAGCGGCATCAGGTGGTTTTCACCGGTACCAACGACGATCAGTTCTCCGCCGGGTTTCAGCACCCGGGCAATATCATCCGTGAACAGGCGGGTGAACAGCACCAGTACCCGTTGCATGCATTCATCAAACAGGGGCAGGCGGGCGCCGCTGGCCACCAGCCAGGTCACTTGCTTGTTGCGCTTGGCGGCGGCATCGATGGCGAACTTGGAAATATCCACGCCGACCCCGTGCTCCGCACCAAGTTGGCTGGCGAACTGTTCGCTGTACCAACCCTCGCCACAGCCCAGATCCAGCCAGTCGCCATCCGGTTCGGCGGGTAACTTGTTCAGTAACTCGTCCGCCAGCGGTTGATAGCGTCCCAGATCCAGAAAGGCGGTACGCGCCTGTACCATGGCCTTGTCGTCACCGGGAGAACGGGAACGGCGATGCTGGGCCAGCAACAGGTTGGTGTAGCCGCGCCGGGCACGGTCGAAGCGGTGGCCGTTATCGCAGTGCCAGGTGGTGTCGGTGAGCTGCAAGGGGATATCACAGCTGGGGCATTTCAGGGTCGGCATGGGTTGTGTCGGTTGGGAATGGCTGGAAGAGTGAAACACAGACCCGGCGTGAAGGACAGGGTGAGGCCAACAGTGATACCCCCACTCCAGCAACGGCTGTCACTGGAGAGGGGGATAAAAGGTGCTACCGGCGGCGGGCCAGCCCGGTCCACCCCAGCAGGAGCAGGGTGAGGAGTTGGAATGCACCGCCCCCGCCACTGCTTCCGCCTCCAGTGGTGGGGCGTGCCGTTGTGGTTGGAATAACCGGGCATTCCTCAAGATCTTCCCGGGTAAAGTCCAGTTCCACATCGACGGACAGGCTGGAGCCGACAGCAAGACCATTGTCATTGCCCAGAGCCAGGGTCAGGGTTTCCATGGTCTCGGGATCGGCGGTCACGCCGATGGTGGTACTGCCTTCTTCGCCAGCCTCAATTTCTCCCAGTTCACAGACCACGTCGCCGCTGTCGAAGTCACAGGCCGGGGAGGCCTTGCCCACCAGTGTCAGGGTTTCCGGCAGGGTGCCACTCACTTGAGTGCCCAGGGAATCGATCTGGGTGCTGGTGTTGTTCAGCGTGGCTTCCACGCGCATTTGTGAACTACTCGCCCCCGGCGTCAGGCAGACAGCTTCAGCGCTGAATTGCAGCAGTGGTTCGCCGAAGTACAGTGTAACTGTGCCGCTGTCATCAAGGCGGTGATAGTCGCGGTGCTTGTCCAGCGTCACGGTGACTGTCATGGCCTCGCTACCCGTGCTGCGGCCGCCATTGTCATCTGCGTTAAGAGACAACGCGGTGGTGCTGCCACCGGCGATAGCGCTCCCCGTGTAGGTGCACTCGGTAAGGGTGCTGCTGGCTGATGCGCACTCCAGGCCAGCTTGGCTGGCGGACAGGGTGATATCCTTGGAATGCTGGATGGTCAGGCTGAATCCGGTGGCGCTGAGGGTGCCGGTGTTCTCCACGGGAATGGTAATCGGGAAGTTATTGATACCCTGGTTCTGGCCATCGTCGTCGCCGATGGTCAGGTTGCGCATTTCGATACCGTTGAAGCTGGTGACTTGTTCGATCCAGCCCAGGAACTGGGAAACACGGGTGTAAACTCCGGGCAGAGTGAAGTCCCCGCATTCATAACCGAAGCTGGTGATCCCGAATTGCGGATTGTCGTCACGTGGACCTGAGCCGTTGAGGAAAAGGGGGCCGCCGCTGTCAGCCTGGCAGGAGTCTTCCCCAAAGGGATCCTCTCCGGCATCGGGTTCCGGCTCGTTGGCGCAGATCATGGTGCTGAAGATCGGGTCCTGGCCGGGGGCATTGGCGGTGTAAAGGTCTTGGCAGTTTTCGTTGGTAACAAAGTCGAGATTTACTTCCTGAAGGTCTAGAGCATAGATCGGTCCCGTTCGGTCTGGGGTGTTGTAACTGACCACCCCCCAGCCAAGCGCGGTAAGAATCTCATCATAGGACTCCGCGTCTTCCAGCTCGGTGTCCGTCTCGGGCAGGGCGAGGACGGCCGACGCCTGGTCGCTGAGCGATGGGTTTGCCGGTTCAGCCAGGCGCAGCAGGGCAATATCGTTGCGACTGGTGCTGGCATTGTAGCCGGGGTGCCGATGAATGCTCTGTACCTGCAGCAACAACTCGCTGTTCGGCGAGCCGGCCAGTGAATGGGTGCCAACCAGCACTTCCAGATTGGCCGGGTTGCCTGAGGTGGTGCCGGACTCGACACAGTGCGCTGCAGTCATTACCCAGTTTTCAGACAAGAGCGTGCCGCCGCAGAACTGCGCCTGGAAGACCGGGTATTGAGCCCCGCCCGCAGCAGCCTGCTCCTTGAGAGGTTTCTGTATAAGGGCAACCAGTGTGTGCCACTGGCTGTTGGCGTCTTCACCGCCAATGATCTTGGGTTGAGCCTCCTGAGCGGCCAACAGCTGGCTGGCGAGAAGGAAGGTGAGTGTGATGATGAGTCGTTGAATCATGGTTCCCCCGTTAAATCGTTCAAGGCTGCGATTATAGTTGCCCTTCCGTCCTATGAATGTAGGACATTGACTACACTTGCGGCTAAATTCGGGGGAGTGTGATCAAGCTCTCGTTGCTGGCGCGAGAGAGGGGAAAGCTGTTCTGTGCCACCGGATATCGGCGGGCACTGGAAACGGCCTCGACATGCCCCCATGACATGAGGATCATGATCCTGAATTGCGTTCAAACTGGAGTATCCTTTTGATCAATCCTGTCCCGTTTTCCTTGCTGGAACTGGCCTCTGTGCGTGAGGGCGACAGCGTGGGCCAAACGCTGGCCAACAGTGTGACTTACGCCCGCCATGCGGAGTCCCTGGGGTTTCAACGTTTCTGGCTGGCCGAGCATCACAATATGCAGGGCATCAGCAGTGCCGCTACTTCGGTCTTGATCGGCCATATTGCCGGCAATACGCAAACCCTACGAGTGGGCTCCGGTGGGGTGATGTTGCCGAATCATCCGCCGCTGGTGATTGCCGAGCAGTTCGGGACACTGGAGCACCTGTACCCGGGGCGCATTGATCTGGGGCTGGGGCGGGCGCCGGGCACAGACCCCATGACCGGGCGGGCCTTGCGACGGGAAGGGTTGGGTGCCGAGCAGTTTCCCCAGGATGTCGCTGAGCTGCAGCGTTTGCTGGGTCCGCTGGATCCCTCGCATCCGGTCAATGCCATTCCGGGGGCGGGCACCCAGGTGCCGATCTGGTTGCTGGGTTCCAGTTTGTACAGCGCACAACTGGCGGCGCAGCGGGGGCTGCCTTATGCCTTTGCCGGCCACTTTGCACCACGCCTTTACCGTGAGGCGCTGCGGATATACCGGGATCAGTTCCAGCCTTCTGAACAACTGGACGAGCCACATGCCATGCTGGCGGTGCCGGCTGTTCCTGCGGACACGGTGGAGGAAGCTCGTTATCTCAGTACCACCAGCTATCAGCGTATCCTGGCCCTGTTCCGGGGGCAGCCGTTATGGATGCGGCCGCCGGTTAATAGCATGGCCGGGCTGTGGAGTCCGCAGGAGGAGGCAGGGGTGAAAGGCTTTCTCGGTCTGCAGTTGCTTGGCGATGGCGCAGCCATTGAAGAGCAGCTGGCGCAGCTGCTGGAGACGGTGGAGGTGGATGAATTGATGGTGACGGTGGATCTTTATGATCCGGCCAAGCGCCGTCATGCGCTGGATATTCTGGCGTCGTTGCCGCAGTTTCAGGGCGCAGGCGGGAGCGAGTAACGAGTTTCGAGTTGCGAAAGGCTGGATCAAAGGCGGAATTACCACAGAGGGCACTGAGGGACGCTCTTTGAAACCTGTGGCAAAGCCGCTTTGTGAGGCCGATTATCGCGGTGGAAGCACCGCTCCCACGAATCGCTTGGCGATGTAGGAGCGGCCGTTCGACCGCGATGCTACTCAGCGTAAATCTGGCAGGGGGTTGTCGAAGCGCTTGAGATATTCCTTGCCGATTTCGATGGCGCCCACGTTGTTCAGGTGGCTTTCATCGCGGTATAGCGGGATGCCGTTGAGCACAGTCTCACAGCGCGCTTCATTGCACAGCACTTTGCGAGGGTTGGTCCAGATAATGTCCGGGTGCTGTTGCCTGGCCGCTTCCTTAAAACGCTGGAAGTTGGCCAGGTTGTTCTCCACTTTCGAGGCATCGATGGCGCAATCCTCCATGCTTTTCAGCAGGCATTCTGCGTAGGACGATGACGGCAGTTCCGGGACATCCTCCAGCACGATCACCGTGTGACCTTTCGCTTTCAGCCAGTCCAGCGTTTCCAGGAAATACCCCTGGAAGGCTTCCTGCTTCAGATAGGCATTCCACCAGGCCCCCACAAACACCGTCATGGGCCTCTCACTGAGGTACTCACTCAATGCCTGGTTGCGGGCCACCTGGGTGGGGTCGGCGGCCTGGACGGTTTCCGCGACCCGGGTTGGCAGGAAGGGGGTGGAGGCACGGGTGACCATCAGCAGGGAGTAACCCTTGCCTTCAATCAACTGCTCCACAAAACCAATCTGGGCAATGCCGTGGGAGTCGCCGATCAGCATGCTGTTGGGTTGACCGTTAACGGGCTCTTCGCCAAACAGGCACGCCTTGCCAGTGTTGAATGCCACCGGGTCGCCCTTGAAGCAGCGCTTGTAGAGATCGGCCGGGTTGTTGTTGGCGATGATCTTGTACAGCTCGCGGCGCTCTTCCGGGATACGGAAGCTCAGGTCATCGGCGATGCGGATGGTGGACTGGATGGCCCAGATGATCAGCAGCGGGGTGAAAACCAGAATCCAGAAAGATTTTTTCAGGCTCCAGGGGCGGTGGCGAAAGCGGTTCTCCACGAAACGATAGCTAAGCCAGGAGACAATCAACACGCCAATCATCAGGGCGGTGCGATTCAAGGCGGTCAGTTCCACCAGCTGATAGTGCAGCAGCGCTACCGGTGGCCAGTGCCACAGGTACAGGGAGTAGGAGATGCCTCCCAGAAAGACCATCACCGGCAGGCTCAACAGGCGTGCGCTGACCGTCTCCGGTTGGTGGAGACCGGCGTAGATCACCAGGGCCGTGCCCAGGGTAGGCCACAGGGCATTGAAGCCGGGAAAGACATCATGCTTGGTGATCAGCAGCGCGGTGGCAATGACCATGGTCAGGCCGGTGACGGCCAGCAGTTCGGCGGTGGGGCGTTTGAGTTTCGGCAGCTGGGAGGCAAACAGGGCCACACCGGTGCCCAGCATGAATTCGAACAGCCGGGCGGGCAGCAGGTAATAGGCCGCGGCAGGCCACTGGTTGGCCATGTATACCGACAGCGCAAAGGTAGCCACCAGTGTGATCTTGAAGGGCCAGTGACCTTCCCGGCCCTTACCGAAACGATAGGCCAGGTACAGCGTGAGTGGCCAGATCAGGTAGAACTGTTCTTCCACCGCCAGTGACCAGGTGTGCAACAGGTTCAGGGAGCGGGTTTCCGGGGCAAAGTACTGGGTCAGCTCACTGAAGTAATACAGGTTGCTGATACCGATCAGCGAGGACAGCCAGCTCTTGGCAAAAATGTAGTAGGCATCGCCAATGTAAAACGGCGAGATCATCAGGAAGGTGACGGTGGAGACCAGCAGAAACAGGGGCACCAGACGGCGAATGCGGCGGGCGTAGAAGTCCTTGAAGCTGAAGGTGCCCTTGCTGAAGGCCCGTTGCAGTAGCTGGGTAATCACAAACCCGGAGATGACGAAGAACACGTCCACGCCAATGAAACCGCCGGTGATGCCGGGCACCTCGAAGTGATAGAGGATGACCAGAATCACCGCCAGTGCGCGCAAGCCTTCAATATCTGCGCGATAGCCCGGTTTGCTGTCCACCATGTTGTCCCCGACTGACAGATAAAGCGGGGAGAATATAGGGGGTCAGGGCAGGGAACAAGGCCGGCGGCGCAGGACCAACAGGCTGAGGGTGAGCAGCAGGGCAGGCATGGGGACGCCTCCGCCACTGCTCTCGTCGCGGTTGAAGGTGCTGGTGGCGACGGCGGCGTAATTCACGCTGACAGTTTGGCGGGTGTCACCATCGGGCACGTCGCGTTCGTTGAGTGTGGCCGTCAGGTTCAGCGTGCGGCTGATGCCGGCGCTGTTGTCGAGTTGCAGGGTAAGACGCTTGCTGGTGTCGGCGGCCAGAGTACCCATTGGGCAGCGGGTGGGGCTGGTGCCCGTGCAGCCCAGGGTAGCGGCATTGGCCAGGCTGATGCCGCTGGGCAAACTGAATTCCACGGCGGTGCCGGTAGCGGCATTCAGTGTGGACAGGTTGCTCAGTGTCACTGTGACAGTGGCGCGGTCGGTGGTCTGGCTGGTCTGGCGGGCCTCAAGGGCAATGTCCGGATGGTTGGAGAACACCACCACTTGCTGCAGGGTGTTGTTGGGGCGACGAAAATCTTCCTGGTTGGCGCGCCCCTGGATATCGATGGTCACTACCTGATCCTGGCCGTTGTTGCCGTTCACGGTGAAAGACTGGGTACGGCTGCCTGCAAGGCTGTCTGTCGGGGTGCAGGTATTGCCCAGCAGACTGCCCGTACAGCTGTCCCACTGGGCGGAGGCCACGCTCTGGCCTGTCAGGGTGAGGCTCAGGGTAGGGTCACTGATGCTGTTGTTGCCGTTGTTGCGCAGGGTGAGAGCCAGGGAGCGGCTACTTCCAGGCCGGCTGTAATAGCGCGCCGGCGGCGTGAGGTTCCAGAGCAGCGCCAGGTCTACCAGCGGGTCTCCGGCAGAGGCGGTCAGTGCTTCCAGTTCACCGGTTTCTGCCGCCAGGTGGGTGTAGCCGCCCGGGGCGCCGGTGGCACAGGTCTGCTCGCCGAAGCTGGTGATACCGGCCAGCCAGGCCGTGCCCTCCTGGTCCAGTAACAGCGGGCCTCCACTGTCGCCAAAACAGCTGTCCTGATCGCGGCCATTCACCGGGTTCAATTCGGCGGCACAGATGACAAAGTCTGAAATCGTCAATCCGGACAGCTGCCGGCACAAGGTGCGGGGAATGTAATCCAGCTGGACCTGCTGAAGCTGGTTACTCAGTCCATTGCCGGTTTCCCCCCACCCAAGTGCGGTCATTGCCTCATCCCGTTGAGAAAAGGGAGCGGTTTCCAGGGCGCTGGCGCCCTCGGGTGTAATGATGCTGGGCCACAGGGTGTTGCCGCGGGCGGGTATGCGAATCAACGCCAGGTCATGGTTCAGATTGCTGTACTGGCGATGAATCAATAGCTGTTGGGCCTGAATGCCATCGGTAGGCCTGTTGTTGCGCTCGGTGTCGCCAATGAATACATAGACATTGCTGGCGTCGGCGGGGGCGCCATTGGTGTATTCCAGACAGTGTGCAGCGGTGAGAATCCAGCCTGTACTGATATGGCTGGCGCCACACAACAGATAGCCGCCACTCAGGTTGGGATCCTGGATGGCCAGCTGTGCCATCCAGGGCCAGCGGTCTATTGGTGCATTCTGGCCGCCGACAATGCGCGGTGTGGCGTTGCCTTGCTCCGCCGCATGGCCTGTCTGAAAGAAGGCAGACAGGGCGATGAACAAGGTCAGAAAAAGGCGTAAACACTGCATGGTACGGACCGGTTAGGGTGTGCACGCAGTGTATCGGGAACGCCCCCAATGTTATGTGAAGGTGTGTATTGAGTCGTCAGTGAATCGGTGCAGCGTGGGCCAGCCAGTGGCCTTCTTCTTCGCTGGTTCGGGCCATGCTTTGCTCAAGGTGGGCGAGCGCCTGTTCCAGGGCTACGTCGCCATCTGACAGGGTCATCAGCGCCGCGCGCATGCCCGGATGGCGGTCACGCAAGTCATTAAGCAGCTGTTCGGCGGCGGCGGTGGCCGTACAGGGCAGCAGCAGGGCCAGCTGGGTGTCATCGTAACGGGCCGCCACGTCGCTGCGACGGATGCGTTGTGCTACCTGATCGGACAGCTGGGGCAGGGCGTCATGGCGTATCAATACCAGCGTCAGCGGAGAAGAGATGCGGTCATGCAGGGGCACCAGCCAGCCGGCCGTACTGACCAGGGCCTCACGGCTGATGAAGTCCGTGTCCGGGTCCCGCCAGGTGGCCTCAAGCGCGGCGCGGGCCAGCACCTGATTGCGCCAGATCATCAGCCCGAAATAGAGCATGCAGATACTCATGGCGGCCATCAGAAACAGGCTGGCGGAGCTATCGGGACTGGACGCGTAACTGAGCCGGATGGGCAGTACGATGGCCAGCACCACCTCGGCGCCAGCCAGCATGATCAAAAACCGCTTGAGGCCATGCAGCAGCCCGTTGCTCAGCACCGCGACAAACAGCAAGGCCATGGTTGGGGGCGGGTTGCCGGTATCCAGCAACATGACAATGCCCAGGGTGAGCAGATCCAGCGCCGAGGCAAAGACATCCCCATTGGCGGGCCGCCAGAACAGCAGGGCAAGTTGAATGGCCACATAGGCAACGAAAAGCACCCAGGGGGTCGCCTGGGGCAGGGCGAAGTAAAACTGATCCGTGTTGTGGAAGTAGGCAACGGCCAGAAGCGCAAACAGTGCCCTGGCCAGATACTGCATAAGCACGACACCTTGTTCAGACGTGATGCGGCTTGTTGTGCTCATAATACTTCGTCCCTGTCACTGAGGCGCCTATGTTGCGATAGCCTGACAGAGGAATAAAGATGCCTGGAGGGGTAATCTTGTTAAAACTGTTATGCGAATCAGCGAAACTGTCATAACAGGACATATTTTGTGCGCATTTCAAGGAGGCTGTGTGGATCACAACGTGAATGCACCATTACGGGACAATGTTCGTTTGCTGGGCGATCTGCTCGGTGAATGTCTGCGCCAGCAAGCCGGCGACGATCTGTTCAATACCATCGAACAGATCCGGCAGGCCGCCGTGGCCACGCGCAGTGAACAGGGGGCACCGTTGACTACCCTCACGGACCTGTTGTCCCCCCTGGATGACGACACGTTGTTGGAGGTGGCCCGGGCCTTCAGCCAGTTTCTCAATCTGAGCAATATCGCCGAGCAGCATCACCGCGAGCGTCTGCATCGACAGCACCAGCGCTATCCGGGTGACCCCGGTGGTGACCAGGGGCTGCTGGATGTGCTGGAGCGGCTCAAGCAGGAGGACGTCAGTGACGACGCGCTGTGCCAGACCTTGCAGACATTGTCCGTGGAGTTGGTGCTGACCGCCCATCCCACGGAGGTCACACGCCGCACCCTGATTCGCAAGTACGATCAGATGGCCGATCTGTTGGGCGAACTGGATCGTTCGGATCTCAACGACGAAGAGCGGCGCATTCTGCGTGGCCGTTTGCGGCGGGTGATCCTGGCCGCCTGGACCACCGATGAGATCCGCCGTGAAAAGCCGACGCCGGTGGATGAGGCCAAATGGGGCTTTGCCACCATTGAGCAATCCCTGTGGCAGGCGGTGCCGGACATGGTGCGGCAACTGGAAATGCACTTCGCCGACCGCGGGCTGCCACTGCCACCGGCAGACTGGGCACCGGTGAAGCTGGCATCCTGGATGGGCGGTGACCGGGACGGCAACCCCAATGTCACGGCGGACGTGACCCGCGAGGTCTTGCTGCTGGCGCGCTGGATGGCGGCGGATCTGTATCTGCGCGACATCGAGAATCTGCTGGCGGACCTGTCCATGGCATCAGCCAGTGATGCCTTGCTCGCCGAGACCGGCCCCAGCCATGAGCCCTATCGGGTCCTGTTGCGTGAGGTACGCGCCCGTCTGAAATTGACCCGCCGTCAACTGCAGTCCCGGGTGGACAACCAGCCCGAGCCGGACGGTGAGGGTTACTGGTTCCGGGACCAGTTGATGGCGCCGTTGAGGCTGATCGATCAGTCCCTGCGTGAAGTGGGGCTGGCGGATATCGCCAACGGTGATCTGAAGAACACCCTGCGTCGCCTCAACTGTTTTGGCATTACTCTGCTGCGCTTGGATATCCGTCAGGAATCCACCCGCCACAGTGATGCCCTGGATGCGATCACCCGTTACCTGCAACTGGGGAGTTACCACCAGTGGGATGAGGCGCAGCGCCAGGCCTTTCTGGTGGAGGAACTCCAGGCCCGTCGGCCGTTGATTGATGCCGCTTTCCGCAGCAGTGAAGCCTGCACGGCGGAGGTAGCCGAGGTGCTGGATACCTGTGCGGTGATTGCGGAGCAGGGCAGTGAGGGCCTGGGGGCCTATGTGATTTCCATGGCCACCACCCCGTCTGATGTGTTGGCGGTGATGTTGCTTCAGAAGATCGCCGGTGTCCGCGAGCCCATGCGGGTGGTGCCCTTGTTTGAAACCCTCTCGGATCTGGATGGCGCTGAGCACACCATGCGTGCCCTGATGGGGATTCCTTTTTACCGGGAAAGGGTGGCGAACGGCCAGGAGGTGATGATCGGCTATTCGGACTCGGCCAAGGATGCGGGTTTTCTCGGCGCCGCCTGGGCCCAGTATCGTGCCCAGGAAAGCCTCACCGCCCTGTTCGCGGAACAAGGCATTCCGCTCACCCTGTTCCACGGTCGAGGTGGGTCCATTTCCCGTGGTGGGGCGCCATCGCGGATGGCGTTGTTGTCCCAGCCGCCGGGATCGGTGGCCGGACGTATTCGGGTCACCGAGCAGGGCGAGGTGATTCGCTTCAAATACGGGCGTCCCTCCGTGGCGGTGTTCAACCTGACCCAATACGTGGCCGCGACGCTGGAAGCCACCCTGCTGCCGCCCTGCGCGCCGCAGGCTGCCTGGCGGGAACAGATGCAGACGCTCACCGATGTGTCGGTGGCCGGTTACCGCGGCGTGGTGCGTGACGAGCCGGAGCTGGTGCGCTACCTGCGCACGGTCACACCGGAAACCGAACTGTCCCGGCTGGCACTGGGAAGCCGCCCTGCACGGCGCAAGGCCGATGCCGGCATCAGCTCACTGCGGGCCATTCCCTGGGTATTTGCCTGGACCCAGATTCGCCTGATGCTGCCCGCCTGGCTGGGTACCGGTGGTGCGCTTGAGGAGGCGCTGGCGGACAGCGACCAGGCCGCCACGGTGCGCGATATGGCCGACAACTGGCCGTTCTTCCAGGGCGTGGTGGATATGCTGGAGATGGTCCTGGCCAAGGCCGACCTGAACGTGGCGTCCTGGTATGAGCAGCGGTTGGCGGGGGACGATGCGGACTTGTTGGCGCTGGGCGAAGTGCTGCGTGACAAGCTTACTGCCTGCGTGGCCGCATTGCGAGGGCTTACCGGCCGTGAGGATCTGCTGGAAAACAACCCGGTGATGCGCTGGTCCATCCGCGTCCGCGATCCGTATACCGACCCCCTGCATCTGTTGCAGGCCGAACTCATGGCCCGTCTGCGTGGTCATGACGGCGACGAAACCCTGGAAAGTGCGTTGATGGTAACTATTGCGGGGATCGCGGCAGGGCTGCGTAACACCGGTTAAAGCAGTGAACAGTTAATAGTGAATAGTTAACAGTTGCGCGGGTGACGGTGGTGGGTGCGGAAAGGGCTGTGCCCGCGCACCACGGCGGGTGCTGGCTGTGACGGTTTTTTTGTAGGAGTTCCACTGGTGGGACGAATCGAGCGTAGCGAGTAAAGGGTTTCGAGTTTCGAAAATCCAAACCCTTGGAAGCGGGAAGGGTTGGCTTATCGAACTCGTTACTCGCAACACGCTTCTCTTCCCTCGCTGTCGCTCGGATCGCTTGCAGGCAGGTTATTCGCTACGCTCACCCTTCGGGCCGCAATCCGTGCGTTACTCCGCTGCGCTACGTTCCCACAGCTTAAATCGTATCGTAGGGCGGAAATGCCTCAGGGCATCTCCGCCGTTCGGCCGCCCGCTAACATCCTGCCCGCGGCGCACACCCTTCAAGCAACAACAACCCAGGCTCGCGCGCTGTTAACTGTTCACTATTAACTATTCACTAATCTTGCTGTGGCTACCGTCGCACACCATTCCTTTTCTGCTTTGTTTGCAACCACAGAAAAACACGATGCAATCCTTTTTGGCTGTGAAGGCTTCGGGTTTGAAATCGGTCCCTTTATGGCTGCCATCGCAGAAGGGTTGGTTGGCGCTTTTGCCGCAGGAACACCAATGAACGGTTTCGCCTTTTTTTACCGGTAAGGGGTAAGGCCATCGGGTAGCAACGGGTTTGTCCATTAGAGATCCTGTTTCCTGAATTGGCTTTGGGAGGTGCGGAAAGGCTGGACGGCGGAGATGCCCTGAGGCATTTCCGCCCTACGATGCGGAGATGTTTTTTGTGGGAGCGCAGCTAATAGTTTCGAGTTGCGAGTCACGAGTTTCGAAAGGCCAAACCTTCCCGCTTCCATGGGTTTGGATTTTCGCAACTCGCAACTCGCAACTCGGTACTCGCTACGCTCGGTTCGTCCCACCAGTGGAACTCCTACAAAAAAACCGTTGCAGCCCGCACCCGCCGTGGTGCGCGGGCACCGGGCTTTCCGCCCCTTCCGCCACCACACGCGCAACTGTTCACTATTCACTGTTAACCATTAACTGAACTGTCACCCAACCGTCACCACCTTGCCACGGCGCGATACCACACTGCGACAAAATACCAGTGGAGTACGTCATGCTTGCGCAAGCTGCAGGAAAGATCAAAGCACTGAGCCCGCAATTGAAGGGAGCCCTGGCCAAGCCGTTTGTAGCCACGGCGGATATTCTGCGTTTTCCCCGTGAGTTGCGTGATCTGAACGAGGCGGAAAAGCAGGGTCGCTTTAGCGCCTACTTCACCCGCTCCCGCCGTGAGATCATCAAGGTTCAGCGCATGCGCTACCGGATTTTCTCTGAAGAATACGGCGCCAGCTTCAGCGCACCCTTTGGCCTGGACCGGGATCGCTATGATCGTCATTGCCTGCACTTGATTGTGAAAGACAACCACAGCGGTGAGATTGTCGGTTACACCCGGGTACTGCCCGGTGATCGTCTGCACCGTACCGGGGGGTTCTATTCCAGTGGTGAGTTTGACCTGCGCATGCTTAATGGGCTGGAAGGGCGGCTGGCGGAAATTGGTCGCACCTGTATTCACCCGGCTCACCGTAATGGTGCCGTGATCACGGTGCTGTGGGCGCGCCTGGCCCAGTACATGATTGAGAACGACATTCGCTACCTGCTGGGCTGCGCCAGCATCGCCCTGGGCGAAGGCTACAACGTGGCGGGTATCTGGCAGCGCATCACCGACAAGCATATGAGCGCAGAAGGCCACCGGGTCATTCCTCACCTCAAGCTGGAAAAGCTGCCGGGCGACAGCGAGGGGGTCATGAAGATGCCGCCGTTGCTCAAGGCCTACGTCCGCATGGGGGCACAGATCTGTGGTGAGCCGTGTTGGGATCCGGATTTCAACTGTCTGGATTTCTTTGTGCTGATGGATGTGAAGGATCTGCCTGCCCGGTACGTGCAGCATTTCATGCAACCGGTGGATAGCCTGGCGGCTACACACACCGCCCAGGCGGTATGAATCCGTTGATGCTCGAGAGTGGACCGCTGACAGCGAAGGGGGCCTCGCGATGAGCCAGATCAACGGTAGCGTCGGCACCCACCCCGATGTGGATAGTGGCAGCTGGCCGCAGCTGCGTCGCTTGTGGCGGGTGTTGCGGATCGTGATGCACTTGCTCTGGGGGTTCATCCTGGCATTTCTGCTTGGCGCCTTCTGGTCGCCTCAGCAGCCCCGGGTACTGGCGGCCAAGCAGCGCTGGTGTCAACGATTCCTGCGCATTCTCGGCGCCGAACTCACGGTGACCGGGACGCCGCAAAGCGGAAGCGTCTTTCTGGTCAGCAACCATGTGTCCTGGCTGGATATTCCGGTGATAGCCAGCCAGCGTCATCTTTATTTTCTTTCCAAGGCGGAAGTGGGAGAGTGGCCCCTGATCGGCCAGCTGGCCCGGGCGGTGGGCACCCTGTTCATCAAGCGTGGTAGTGGTGAATCCGTCAGCAAGGCAAAAGAGATTGCCAGTCGTCTGCAGCAGGGGCATACCGTGCTGGTGTTTCCGGAAGGTACCACCACCGATGGCACCCGCCTGCGCCGCTTCTTTCCACAACTGTTCGATGCGCCGCTTCTCTCGAAAACCCCGATTCAGCCTCTGGCCATTCGCTACCTGGACAGCATGGGTTCGCCTGATCAAGGCATGGCGTTTGTGGGCGATGACGAGTTTCATCATCACCTTTGGGCCATGCTGTTGCGCCGTGAGATCCGTATTCGTCTGCACTTCTGTGAGCCGTTGAAGGCTGCAGGGGATCGCAAGGGTCTCTGTGAGCAGGCCCGGGAGCGTATCGCCCAGCAGCTGACATCCTGAGTCGCAAGCAGTTTAAAGTTGAAAGTTCAAAGTTGAAAAGGCGCGAGGCAGGCTTTGCCGTTCTGGGCTGCCGTGCCCGCGCCCTTACCGGTGAGCGCGGGCATGGCATTGCAAAACCCACTGGCCTGATCCGCGTTTCAACTTTGAACTTTGAACTTTCAACTGCTTCCCCCCTGCCGCCCCGGTTTGATGTAGCATTGGCGCATCTCAATCTCAGGAACGCTATTTCATGACCCGCGCCAGTGAACTGAAGAAATCCGATGTTATTGAAGTCAACGGCACCCTCTACGCCATCCGTCAGATCGAGGTGCAGTCCCCCTCGGCCCGGGGCGCGGCCACGCTGTATCGGGTGAAGGCCAGTGCCGTGGGCGGTGGCCCCAAGTACGAGGAAAGGTTCAAGGGCGATGAGGACGTGACCACTGTGGATCTGATGCGCCGGGCTGTGCAGTTTTCCTATGTGGATGGCGACGACTATATCTTCATGGACAGCGAGGACTTCTCCCAGTACCTGCTCAAGCAGGACGACATCAGTGACGAACTGGCATTCATTACCGAAGAGACCGAAGGCGTGCTGGCCCTCAAGGTAGAAGACTCGGTGATCGGTCTGGAGCTGCCGGCGTCTGTGGTGCTGGAAGTCACTGAGACTGCGCCCGCCATGAAAGCCGCGTCGGCGTCTGCCCGTACCAAGCCCGCTACCCTGAATACCGGCCTGGTGGTGCAGGTGCCGGAGTACATTGTGGAAGGGGAAAAGGTGCGGGTGAACACCGCCGAACGCAAGTTCATGTCCCGGGCCTGAGATGCGGCATCTCGTTTGCCTGAGTGTGCTGGCCCTGTTGCTGAGTGGCTGTCAGCTGGGGTATTACAGCCAGGCGGTCAGTGGGCATTTTGCCCTCATGAAGCAACGTGAGCCGGTTGCGACGGTGCTGGCGGACCCAGACACTTCCCCTCAACTGGCGGCCCAGCTGACGTTCAGCCAGCAGGTCATCGCCTGGGCTGGCGACAACCTGGCGTTGCCCGCCGAGGAGGTTTACCACCAGTATGTGGCACTGGATCAGGATGCGGTGGTCTGGAATGTGCTGGCGGCCCCGGCCTGGTCCCTGACGCCGAAGACCTGGTGCTATCCATTGCTGGGCTGTGTCAGTTACCGGGGCTATTTCGAGCGCCAGCAGGCGGAGGAAGTGGCCGCCAGTCTGGCCGGGGAGGGCATGGATACCTGGGTGGGGGGCGCGATTGCCTATTCCACGCTGGGTTGGTTTGCCGACCCCCTGACGACCCCCATGCTGCAGCGCTCACGACCGGCACTGGCGGAATTGCTAATCCACGAACTGACCCATCGCCGCCTTTATATCGCCAATGACACCCGCTTCAACGAATCCCTGGCCATGCTGGTCGGCCGGGAAGGTGCACTGGCGTTTCTGGCCGATCAGGCCATTGCGGTGGACAATGACGCGCTTGCCCGGCGGGACCGGGCTGAGCAGGCCTTTCTGGCGATCATCGAGGACACCCGTAGTGCCCTCAAGACCCTCTATAACAGTGGCCAGTCTGAAGCGGTGATGGCGGCAGACAAGGCGCTGATACAGCAGCAGGCCCGCGAGCGCTTTACCCGCGAACAGATCGAACACCCGGCGCTGGCCGGTTATCAGGGCTTTTTTGATGGGCCGTTGAACAATGCCCAGCTGAACGGGGTCAGTGACTATAATGGCTATGTGCCCGGGTTCGCCCGTCTGCTTGAGCAGTGCCAGCGTGACTGGGGCTGCTTCTGGCAGCAGGTGGATAACCTGGCTGACCTGACCGATGAACAACGCAGGGACGCCCTGATGGGGCTTTCCGGGAACTGACATGGAACTGATTCGCACCCCCCAGCCGGAACTGGCTGACCTGATACAACATACTCTCACCCGCAACGGTTTTACGGTGGAGCGTCGCGAGGAGGGCGATCAGCAGGTGCTGTCGATCCCGGATCAACAACAATACCCCCACGCCCGCAAGCTGGTGGAAGAGTTGATTGGTGATCTGCAGCGTCAGCAAGGCAGGGAGGCGGTGGAGCCGCTCACCGGGCGGCCCCAGCCGTTATTGTCCGGGGGCTGGCTGGCCAGCCTGGGTTGGGTCACCAAGACCGGCCTGGTGCTGTGTGCGTTGATTTTCCTGACCCCGTATGTGTTTGGCGAGACGGTCTACCGGGCCCTGATGTTTCCGCAGACCCTGGATGGTCTGGCGTCCCAGCCCTGGCGGCTGATCACTCCCATGCTGCTGCACTTTTCCCTGATGCATATCATTTTCAACCTGCTCTGGTGGGCGGACCTGGGCCGGCTGATCGAGCGTTTCCAGTCTTCCGGACAACTGCTGATGATCACCCTGATTACCGCGGGGGTGTCCAACGTGGCCCAGTTCCTGGATTCCGGTCCTTTGTTCGGCGGGCTTTCCGGTGTGGTTTACGGGCTGCTGGGGTACTTGTGGATCTACGGCAAGGTCAATCCCGGCGCTGGTTATGCCCTGCGCCGGGAGATTGTGATCTTCATGCTGGCGTGGCTGGTAATCTGTTTTGTGGGCTTGTCCGGTATTGTGGCTAACACCGCCCACTTGTCCGGTCTGGTCAGTGGTTGCGCCCTGGGTGGCCTATTCGGCCTGATGCGCCGTCATTCCGGTAACCGGGCGGTTTGAGTTACCCCAGTGGGGCTGC
Source organism: Alcanivorax sp. (assembly GCF_017794965.1). Lineage (NCBI taxonomy): Bacteria > Pseudomonadati > Pseudomonadota > Gammaproteobacteria > Oceanospirillales > Alcanivoracaceae > Alcanivorax > Alcanivorax sp. Next base: position 2,528,599 of record NZ_CP051240.1, on the reverse strand, counting down.
TATAAAGACAGCCAATTCCATTGTCATAATAAAGAAAGGGAATCAGCGACCTATGCAGTGGCGCTTCTTCAAGGGGCTGGTCCCCACCGTTTTACTGGCATCGGCGTTCACCCTTCAGGGCTGTTCCCTGGCCCGGGTCGATGACAACCTGCCCTACGGCGTGCTGAACAATAATGATCTTCAGCTGGTGGCCGAGGGCCTGCCCACCTACCTGCTGATGGTCGATGGCCTGATCGAGAACTGGCCGGAGAGTGAGTCTCTGTTGGCCAGTGGTGCGGATCTGTACGGTGCCTACGCCGGATTGTTTGTGGAAGATCCGGCGCGGGCCCGCAAGCTCAGTACCAAGGCGCTGGATTACGCCTTCCGTGCGGCTTGTGCCAGCGACGAGGATTATTGTGATCTGCGTGGGTTGAGCGTTCCTGAATTCGAGGCTTTGCTGGAAGACGCGGGTGAGAAGGATGTGCCCATGCTGTTCACCCTGGGCGGGGCCTGGGCCGGCTACATCCAGGCCAATACCAGTGACTGGAATGCGGTGGCCGAACTGGGCCGCGTAGAAGCCATCATGGAGCGTATCGTGACGCTCGACGAGGGCTACCAGTATGGCCAGGCGCACATGTATCTGGGCGTACTCAACAGCATTCTGCCTGCCTCTCTGGGGGGCAAGCCGGATGTGGCCCAGACCCATTTCGAAAAGGCAGTGGTGCTGTCCGGGGGCAAGAACCTGCTCGCCCCGGTGTTGTATGCCGAAAATTACGCACGGTTGGTCTTCGACCGGGAGCTGCATGATCGCCTGCTCAACGAGGTGCTGGCGGCGGACCCGGACGTGCATGGCCTGACCCTGCAAAACACCTATGCGCAGCAAGAGGCGGAAGCCTTGCTTGCCGACGCGGATGAATATTTCTAGGAGCTGATATGTTGCGTCTTGCGACGGTACTGGTAGCCCTGCTGCCGCTGGTGGCCACCGCCGCCACCACCCTGAAGATTTCCACCCTCTACCCGGATGGCACCACCATCGTTACCGGGCTCAAGGATGCCGGCAAGGAAATTGCCGAGAAGACCGAGGGCCGGGTGAAGCTGAAGATCTATCCCGGCGGGGTGATGGGCGATGACCGGGCGGTGGAGCGCAAGATCCGCATTGGTCAGCTGCATGGCCAGATTGCCCAGGGCGGTGCCTTTGCTTCCGCCTACAAGGACAGCCAGATCCTGAATGTGCCGCTGGCCTTCAACAATTATGAGGAAGTGGATGCGGTACGCGCCGAGCTGGACCCGGAAATCCAGAAAGGTCTGGAAGCCGGTGGCTGGGTCAGCTTCGGCCTGATCGACGGCGGCTTTGCCTACGTGATGTCAGAAAACCCGGTGCGTAGCCTGGATGACCTGCGTGACCAGAAGCTGTGGCTGCCGGCCAACGACGAGGCCTCTGCCAAGGCAGCCAAGGCATTCGAGCTGTCCCCGATCATGCTCAACATCGGCGCGGTACTGACGTCCCTGCAGACCGGTGCCATCAATGCCTTTGCCGCACCGCCGGTGGCAGCCCTGACCCTGCAATGGTATTCCCGCGTGAACAACGTAACCGACATGCCGTTGCTGTACACCTTTGGTCTGCTGGGCATCCACAAGAAATACTTTGGCCGCCTGAGTGCAGAAGATCAGAAAACCGTGCAAGAAGTGCTGGAAGCCACCTTCGCCAAACTGGATGCGGAAAGCCGCAAGGAGAACCTGAGCGCCTTCCAGGCGGTGCAGCAGCAGGGCCTCTCCGTGATCAAGCCCACTGACGAGCAGTTCCAGGAATGGAAAACCTACGCTGACCGTGCCACCGCAGAGCTGGTGGAAGAAGGCGAAATCAGCCAGGCCATGCTGGACCGGCTCAATGCCATCCTGGCCAAGCAGCGTGAAGGGCAGTAAATGACAGCGCTGCTTCGCTGGTTACACCGTATCGAGGACGGCCTTATCGTGGCCGTCCTTTTGTTTATGATCCTGCTGGCGGTGGCGCAGATCGTGCTGCGTAATTTCTTTGGCACCAGCCTGGTGTGGATCGAGCCCCTGCTGCAGAACGCGGTACTGTGGATCGGCCTGCTGGGGGCCATGATTGCCTCCCGCAAGGATGAACACATCCGCATCGATGTGGCCTCCACTCTGTTGCCGGAAAAGTATCACCCCTTCCTGACCATCGGTGTGGATCTGTTCACCGCCTTCATCTGTGGGCTGGTGGCCTGGTACAGCGTGGGTTTCGTGATCGAGGAATATGAATACGCCACCCCGGCCTTTGCCGATGTGCCCAGCTGGTTGTTGCAGGCCATTATTCCGGTGGGCTTCACGGTCATGGCGGCGCGCTATGTGCTGTTGTTCCTGATGGCGCTGGCGGGCAAGCGGCCGCGGATGCAGGAGCCGGTGGCATGATCACGATCGCCATTTTACTGCTGATCCTGCTGGCGCTGATGGGGGCCCCGCTCTACGCCATCATTCTGGGTGCCGCTGCGTTGGGGTTCTATACCCTGGATATCGAGCTGGCGGTGCTGCACATCGATATCTACCAGCTGAGCAACTCGGTGGTGCTGATGGCGCTGCCGCTGTTCACCTTTGCCGGTTTCCTGCTCAGTGAATCCAAGACTGCTGACCGGATGCTGCGTCTCAGCCAGGCCGCCTTCGGCTGGATGCCCGGTGGCATGGCGTTTGTGTCGCTGATTGCCTGTGCCTTCTTTACCGCGCTGACTGGCGGTTCCGGCGTCACCATTGTGGCCTTGGGTGCCTTGCTGTTGCCGGCACTGGTGAAAGGCAATTATCCGGAGCGCTTCAGCCTGGGGCTGGTGACCTCATCGGGGAGCCTGGGCCTGTTGCTGGTGCCCTCGGTGCCGCTGTTGATCTACGGCATCATTGCCCAGCAGATGTCCCAGCAGCTGGACATGCCCCCGGTGGAAATCGTCGATCTCTATCTGGCAGGCCTGGTGCCGGCGCTGCTGATGATCGTGCTGCTGTATGGATACTGTGTCTGGGCCACCCGTGGCGCGGCCAAGGCCGGCCATCCCATTCCCCGTCAGCCGTTCGATTTCCGCGAACTGGTGGATGCCCTGTGGGAGGCGCGCTGGGAGTTGCCGCTGCCTGTCGTGGTACTGGGCGGGATCTTCTCCGGCTTCCTGGTCGTCAGTGAGGCGGCCGCGGTGACGGCGCTCTATGTGCTGGTGGCGGAGGTGTTCCTGTACAAGGAAATTTCCCTGCGCAAGCTGCCTGCCATCATGCGGGAATCCATGATCATGGTCGGTGGCATTCTGCTGATCCTGGCGGTGGCCTTGGCCTTTACCGATTATCTGGTGTACGCCGGTGTGCCGGAGAAACTGTTCACCCTGATCCAGACCCACGTGGAGAGCAAGATTGCCTTCCTGATCCTGCTCAATATCCTGCTGCTGCTGCTGGGGGCGCTGCTGGATATCTTCGCGGCGCTGGTGATCATGGTGCCGCTGATCTTGCCGGTGGCCCTGCGCTATGGCATTGATCCGGTTCACCTGGGCGTGATCTTCGTGGCCAACATGCAGATCGGCTACATCACCCCGCCGGTGGGCATGAACCTGTTTATCGCCAGCTACCGCTTCAAGAAACGTGTCACCGAACTGTTCGCCGCCACCATTCCGTTCATGCTGGTGCTGATCGTGGCGCTGCTGATGATCACCTATATTCCGCAGTTGAGTTTGTGGCTGGTTAGATAAAGCAGTGAATAGTTAATAGTTAACAGTGAATAGTTGCGCGAGCGAAGCGTGGCGGTGACTGCAAAGATAGAGGCCGCGCCCAGGCATTGGGCGCGGCCTCTACCGTTTGGGAAAGCCAATCTGGAGCTGTAGGAGCACCACTGGAGGTGCGAACAAACCAGTTTCGAGTTGCGAGAAGCGAGTTTCGAAAACCAACAAACCGGTTCTCGTAGGTGTGATTCTTGATCTTGCCTTTCGCAACTCGAAACCCGTGACTCGCTACCGCTCGGTTCGCGCCTCAAGTGGCGCTCCTACAGAAAGATTTCGTGAGTTTATTTGCGAAGGGCTTTGACGAGAACACCGGAGCCGGCGCCTTTTTTTAGCTCGAACCATTTTGGGTAGGCCCGCAGCAGGTCGCTGAGTTTCTTGTGGCCGTACAAGCGGGTATCGAAGTCCGGTTTGCGTTTGCTCATCAGTTGCCCAACGGTGCTCAGGTTGGCCCAGTCATCCTCGTCGCCGATGGAGTCGATGACATTGGCGATCAACTGTAATGGCGGCGGCTCTTTTTGTATCGGCTTGGGAGTGGCTTCTGTTGGCGCCTCTTTGCTCTCATCCTGTTCCGGGCTGTGATCAGATCGAAGTACTTCGGTTCGAATGAACTTGTCGCAGGCTGATACAAAGGGCTCGGGCGTCTTTTCCTCACCGAACCCGTAGACCATCAAGCCTTCTTCTCTGAGACGTGCTGCCAGCCGGGTAAAATCGCTGTCACTGGAGACGATGCAGAAACCATCCAGCTGCTTGGTATAGAGCAGATCCATGGCATCGATGATCATGCTGCTATCGGTGGCGTTCTTGCCCTTGGTATAGGCGAATTGCTGGACGGGCTGTACGGAATGTTTGAGCAGCACATCCTTCCAACCGCCCAGGTTGGGCTTGGTCCAATCGCCGTAGATACGCTTGACGCTGGCGGTACCGTATTTTGCGATTTCCTCAAACAGACCATCGATGATCTTCGCTGGCGCGTTGTCCGCATCGATTAGCACCGCGAGGGACGCATGATCGGGGTCCGAACTATTCCCATTCCGTTTGCTCATTAGCCTTCCTTGTGGGTGGTTACGCCAAGCTTATCGTGGTGAGGGGTAATCGTTAACTGCTAATCGATAAGTGTGGGCGGAGCCTTCCTGGCATTGTAGGAGCGTGCCTGCAGACGAATCGAGCGACAGCGGGGCTTTGCTATAAACCCTTCGCGTGCAAGCACGCTCCCACAGAAAACCTTGCTCCACAAACGATAGAGGCCGCGCCCAATACCTGGGCGCGGCCTCTATCTTTTCCGTGTTCGCCACGCTTCGCTCGCGCAGCTGTTAACTATTCACTATTAACTGTTCACTGCTCTTTAACGGATTTCTTGAACACAAAATTCGCCATATAGCGCAGCGGCATGGTGCGGATCCAGATGCTTTGCAGGGTGATCGGCAGGCTGGGCAGGGCGAAGGTTTTCTTTTCGTTGAGTGCCTTGTAGCCGGCGATGGCCACCTCTTCCGGGGTGTCGATCTGGGCAGAGACGAACTTGGTGATGCCGCTGGAGGATTGGTGCTTGCTCTGGGCGGTATCCAGAAAGGCGGTCTTGGTGGTGCTGGGGCAGAAGCAGGTGACCTGGACACCGTAGGGCTTCAGCTCTTCGTGCAGGGAGGCGCTGAAGTTGATCACGAAGGCCTTGCTGGCACTGTAGGCGGCAAAGAACGGCATGGGGCAGAAACCGGCGAGGGAGCCGATGTTCATGATCTGGCCGGTGCCGCGGGCTTTCATTTTGGCGCCTACCAGCATGCACAGCTTGCTGAGCAGGATGTTGTTCAGGGTGAGCATGCGCTCCAGCTTCTTGCTGTCCTGTTCAACATGCTCGCCCATCATGCCGAAGCCCACATTGTTGACCAGCACGTCCAGCTCGATCTTTTCCTGCTCCAGCCACTCGACGATGCGTTCGGCGGCATCCGGTTCGGACAGGTCCATCTGTACGCCGTGGTAGTCCACGTTGGCGCGCTGGGCTTTCAGGTCCTTGCCCAGCTGATCCAGCTCGTCTTGCAACAGGCTGAACACCACGATGCGGTAACCGTCGTTGTTGAACAGCTTGCAGAATTCACGGCCAATGCCACCGGCGCCGCCGGTGACCAGTACAGTTCTTGTCATTGTTATGCTCCTGTCAGGCGGCGTCGCCGGGTTGTTCTTTGGGGCCCAGATCGAAGGGGCCAATGATCATGCTGCCGGAGTGCTTGCGATGGTAGGCCTCGCGGGCTTTCCAGACTTTACCGTAACGATAGAACGGAACGGTGGGGTAGAGGTGATGGACCAGGTGATAGTTCTGGTACATCAGGATCGGGGTCAGTAGCCACTCCTTGCCCATGCGCATCAGGGAGGTGGTATTCGGATCCACATCCTGACGGCCGGTGTGTGGGTAGTGGGGCAGTACCATGAACACCAGACACATCAGGAAGAACGAGAAGTAGGACGGGATCAGCCACAGCATCAGGGTCACATAGGGCTGCCAGATGAACAGGGCGGTCAGGGCGATACCGGCGACGATCAGCTCACGGCGAATCTCGGCCATTTCCACGTTGGGCAGTTTTTCCGGATGACGCATGTAGTTGATCAGGTAGATGAAGGGCCAGAAGCCCCACAGCGGCATGGTCCACAGGCTACTGGCCATCCAGTGATCGGGATCCTTTTCCGGGTCGTTGGCAAAGCGGTGATGATGCATGTGCATGATGCGGAACAGCTTGCCCTTGCCGAACGGCACCGCCACAAAGGTGGCGATGGAAAGAATCAGGTCGTTGTGTTCAGACTTCTGGGCGGCGGCACGGTGAATGGATTCGTGGGCCGGGGTGAACATGACATAGCCGGAGATGCTGTTGATCACCAGCCCGACCCAGGCCGGCCAGTAGCCACCAATCACCATCACCCAGCTGGCAATGTTGGCCGCATGGGACAGCACCATCAGGGTGATGGTGGGCCAGGCAAACTTCGGGGAAACCTTCAGTTTGGCCAGGGTCTTGAGTTCTTCTGCTTCAGTGGTTGTGCTCATTGGGGCAGTCTCCCTGCAGGTTGTGCATACACAGTGTTTACCTTTTCGCAGGGCTTGTTAAGCACCAAAGCTGCCAAAAAAGGGGATAAATAGTGTCAGGCGGAACGTCTGATAGGACGCCTGAGGCCAGACGGTGGATGCCCGGCGCCAAACGGCCAGACGCCTTCCGCTTTTGGCGTCAGGCGTCAGGCGTCAGGCGTTCAGCCGGACAATCAGGCGGGATTGCCAGTGGACTCGCTGCGATTTTCCGGGCCGAGACCAAAGGGGCCGATGATCATGTCGCCGGAATGCTCCAGGTGATACGCCTCGCGGGCTTTCCAGATCTTGCCGTAGCGATAGAACGGAGCGGTGGGGTACAGGTGATGCACCAGATGATAGTTCTGGAACATCAGCACCGGGGTCAGCCACCATTCCTGGCCCATGCGCATCAGCGCGGTGGTGTTCGGGTCTTCGTCCTGGCGGCCGGTGTGTGGGTAGTGCGGCAGCACCATGAACACCAGGCACATCAGGAAGAAGGCGAAGTAGGTGGGGATCAGCCACAGCATCAGCATGTAGTACGGCATCAGCACAATCAGGACACCGAAGATGGCGCCGGCCACCACGATCTCGCGGACAATTTCCGATACCTTCACGTTCGGCAGCAGTTCCGGGTTGCGCAGGAACTTGTACAGATAGAAGTACGGCCACAGGCCCCACAGCGGCATGGTCCACAGGCTGCTGGCCATCCAGTGATCCGGATCGTTCTCCGGGTCGTTGGCGAAGCGGTGGTGGCGCATGTGCAGCAGGCGGAACAGCTTGCCCTTGCCGAATGGTACGGCCACGAAGGTGGCGGCGGCCAGAATGAAATCGTTGTGTTCGGACTTCTGAGCAGCAGCCCGGTGAATGCCCTCATGGGCCGGGGTGAACAGGGCGTAGCCCGCGATGCTGTTGACCACCATGCCCAGCCACAGGGGCCAGATGCCCATGGGGACCATGATCCAGGTCAGGGCGATGGCTGCCAGCGAGCCAACCAGAATGGCCAGGGTGGGCCACGCAAATTTCGGTGACACCTTCAATTTTGCCAGTTCGTTATTTTTGTCTGCGTTACTCATTGCGCCAGTCTCCAATGGTGCTTTTATTCAGTGTTGCCGGAAACCGGTTCACGGATAAGCGCGGATGCTGACAAGGGGGGGATAGAAAATGACAGGGGCGAGTTGAAAGTTGAAAGTTTAAAGTTGAAAAGGCGCGATCAGAAGCCGTGGAATGGGGTGGCCGTGCCCGCGATCCTGGGTTCAGCGCGGGCAGTGACATGGATCGTCACGATAAACGGCCCCGCGCTTTTCAACTTTAAACTTTGAACTTTCAACTGCTCTATTCCTGCCGAAATTTCCCCGGGCTGGTGCCGAACCAGCGCTGGAAGGCACGGCGGAAGCTGGCTACATCGGTGTAGCCAAGATCCTCTGCCACCTCGGCGACGGTGTAGTGGGGCAGGCTGAGCAGCTGGGTGGCGCGGCGGCTGAGGGTCTGGTCGCGCAGTTGCTGGAAGCGGGTGTCTTCGAGCTTGAGCTTGCGGATCAGGGTCCTTGGGCTCATGTGCAGGCGGTCGGCGATGGTGTCCAGGTCTGCCTTGCCTTCGGCCTGATGCAACAGGGCCAGCACCTGGTCGGTGACGGTACCCATCTTGCGCAGGGATTCCTGGCGGGCTTCACACTGGCCGATGGCCATCCACAGCAGTTCCCGGTCATGGCTGGCCAGGGATTCGTCGCCGTAATGGGCGGGCAGGGTGAGGCCGGTTTGCGGGGCATCGAACACCACTTCGGTGCCGCGGAAGATCTTCTTGTAGGCATCCGCCCAAGGCGGGGCCGGGTAATTGAAGTAGGCCACCCCGTCGTTGATCGGTTTGCCGCGTAGTACTACGTGGCAGGCATAGGCGGACGCCATGGCCGATTCTGTAAGGAAGCGGATGTAGTCATCCATGGGGTAGTTGAACTGCAGATGCAGGGTGATGGTGTCGGCGTCTTCTTCCATCTCGGTATGGAATACCCGGGTGCGGGTATTGGTGAAGGCGACAAACACGCGCATGGCATCGCGCAGGGTGGGGCTGGCCATGGCTGCCATGCCCATGGGGCCGTGCATGGCGGGCAGGGCACGCAGGCCGGCCTGCAGGGCAAGATCCGGCAGCGGATTGATGGCCTGGGCATTGGCGATCAGCTGGCAGGTGCCGGCCCAGTCGATAAAGCCATCACCATGCTGCAGGGTCTCCACATTGATGCCAGTGTTGCAGACCAGATTTTCCAGGCCGTCCTGATCCAGACCCATGGCCTGGGCAATCATGCGGCAGTAAGCCAGTGCCAGATCCGGGCTCATGCTTGCACCTCCGATGAGGACGGGGGCAGGGTCATGTAATTGGCTACCATGCTGGTCAGTTCCGTGGCGAGGGCGTTTTCGCGGATCAGACCGTTGTGCTGGCTGATATGTCGCACCATGGTGAACAGTACGCTGTTGGTGACGATGAACACCCGCACTTCCAGATTCTCGATGGGGTAATCCCGATAGTGGCGCAGGAAATAGACCCTTGCCAGTTCCATGAAGTGCTGTTGTAGCACATCTACCACCCGGTCGGTGGGCAGCCGGTGCCAGTTGCGCACCAGTTCCAGATACAGGCCATCGCGGGAATGCAGCACGGCAAAGCCGAAGCGAATGGCATTACCGATGAGGGCGTGCATGTCGTCGTTATCCAGCAACGGTAGCTGGCGCAGGCCTGTGCCGATACCTTCCGCCAGGCTTTCCATCAGGGCCTCGATCAGCGATTCCTTGTCCCCGAAGTACTGATACAGCGAGCCCACGCTGACCCCGGCGGCCTCGGCAATCCGGGCGGTGGTGGTGTTATCCAGCCCTTGCTGCTGGATCACCTTGGCGGTGGCATCAATCAGTGCCTGTACCAGTTCCCTTGAACGCTGTTGCTGTGGACGTTTGCGCATAACGACTCTTCTTTGTAGCGCTTCTTGTGACGACTCATGCTGAGCCAGTTTTAAAATGCGAATTGAATGCGAATACATATTCGCATTAGGGTGCCTGTCATTGCAACAACTGTCGTACTGACACGTGGAGGCGAGCATGAACGCTCAAGCCAAGGCTCAGGAAACATTGCCAGCGGTACCCGGACGGGTACGGCCTTTCGAGAAGACCCAGCAGCCCACACCGCTGCTGCTGAAGACCCTGTTGGGCCGTGATCTGGCGCCCAGCCGGGAAGAATTTGACGGAGTTGTGGGCGCGCTCTGGGTGGGGGACCCGGAGATGGACGCACTGGTGGACTGGATGATGGAATACGGCGCCCGTGAAGCCCGTGCCAAGTTCGAGACCGCCATCAATGAAGGGCTGTCGGCGGTGGAAGACTGCCCGGAGCCGTTGCGCGCCTTCATCCGCAAGGTGGAAAAGCGCCCGGCATGGGTGAATTTCGACCTGATCAACGAAGGTGCCCGCTTCATTCACTCCATAGGCATGACCGCCCCCTATGTGCTGCGTGACCTGGCCTTGATGGGCGGCTATCTGCTGTCCGGTTTCAACCAGTCACTGGTGCTCACTGGCGCGCTCAATAAGGGCGCTTCCCAGCGGGTGGCAGAAACCGGCAAATGGTGGGTGGACTGCACGGAAATCGATGGTCTCAAGCGCTTTGGGCCGGGGTTCCGTTCCACCCTGCATGTGCGCATGGTGCATTCCCTGGTACGCCGCAACCTCAACCGTCGGGAAGACTGGGATGCCAGCGAGTGGGGCATGCCCCTCAGCCAGGTGGACATGGTGGCCACCTATCTGGGCTTCTGTGTGGTGATGCTCGGTGGCCTGCGCAAGCTGGGCGTGCCGGTGACGCCGCGGGAGTCCAAAGCGGTGATGCACCTGTGGAAATACGCCAGCTGGCTGATGGGGGTGGAAGAGCGCTGGCTGGTGGATACTGAACGCCAGGGCATCGTGCTGCTGCAGCATACCCTGATGACCCAGAGCCGCCCGGACGAGACCACCCGGGAGCTGGGTAAGGCGTTGGCAGACGAGCCGCTGGAGCGTCACTTCAGCCACCTGGAAGGGATTCAGCGCCGACTGGCCTATGAGAAGCATCTCAGCATGAGCAGCTATTTCCTGGACAAGGAAAAGATGGCGCAGCTGGGGCTGCCCGCGTCCACCTTGCCCTGGTATCCGGTGGCCACTCTGGTGCCCCGTTTTGTGGGTCACGTTTCGCAACGCTATAACCCGGTGTTGCGCCGCCGTCAGGAGCGCCGTGGCCGTCGTGATCAACTGGAAGTGTTGAACCAGATGTTCGGCGAGGCCGAGCAGGGAATTATTCGCCCCGACAGCAAACACCCGGGCCACGTTTGAGAATACGCAGCAGGTGACTATTGTGACTGACAAGCAAAAGACTGTACTGATTACTGGTGCTTCATCCGGCATCGGTTATGCCACCGCCCAGCTCTTTCAAAAGAAGGGCTGGAATGTGGTGGCGACTATGCGCAACCCCAGTGACGCCGGTGGTCTGGCATCGCTCCCTGGGGTGTTGTTGTTGCGGTTGGATGTGAATGACCGCGACAGCATCTACAGCGCCGTAGCAGAAGCAATCAAGGAATTCGGCGCCATTGATGTGCTGGTGAATAATGCGGGTTACGGCCTGATGGGAGCATTCGAAACCCTTAGCGAAGAGCAGATCATTCGTCAGTTTGATACCAATGTGTTCGGGCTGATGGAAACCTGCCGCGCGGTGCTGCCGCACTTCCGTGAGCGCAAGAGTGGGGCGCTGGTCAATGTGGCCAGCATGGTGGGTCGTGTGCCCTTGCCGTTGTACAGCGTGTACAACTCCAGCAAGTGGGCGGTGGAAGGCTTCACTGAGGGGCTGGTCTATGAGCTGGCGCCGCTGGGTATCAATGTGAAGATCATCGAGCCGGGTGCAGTGAATACCGCCTTCTTTGGTCGCTCTTCCGATCGCGATAACCAGACCGGTGTGTCCTCCTATGATGGCTATGCCAAAGAGCAGTTCGGAGTGATGGACAAGACCGGGCCGGGTGGTTCCACGCCTGAACAGGCCGCCGAGGTGATCTATCGTGCCTCCACGGATACCAGTTCCCGCCTGCGTTACAGCGTAGGGGTGGATGCCCGCATGCTGCTGACTGCCCGCCGTCTGCTGCCGGAAACCCTGTTCCGTTCCATGATTCGCATGAGTCTTTCTGACAAGGCGTTCAACAGCGTGGGCAAGCTGCTCTACAAGTCCTGAGACAAGCCCTGATCAACGATGGCGCCACCCGCAAGCGGGTGGTGCGACCGTTTGCAAAGCGGGTTTTTCCCGGGCGAACAGGCGGGGGTTGGCAAGCTTGCCGCTACCCGGTCGGGTCAGATTCGCTTTGCAAGCGGTGGGTTCAGCTACAAGCTATCAGCTATCAGCCATGAGCTACAAGCTACAAGCTACAAGCTACAAGCTACAAGCTACGCTTGGACTGGGAAAACCTAAAAAGTTCCCGCGTTTGCTGCTGTCTACGAAGCCGCTGTGGGAGCTTGCCTGCAAGCGATCCGAGCCCAAGCGAGGTAAGGATTCCAGAACCGCTGTTCGAATCGTGAAAGCCGGCGTCCCCAAAAAAACGAACCGGTCCCAGAGCGATCAGGCATCTCCGGACTCGACAGGCCTTTGAAAAACACCTCCCTTCGGTCGCCTCGCTGGGCGAGGTTCGGGCCTCAAGTGGCGTATTCGCTGCGCTCTCCCTTCGGCTGTTACCTCCGTTGCACTCCCGTTCCTGCAGAAAGCAAGGATGTGGGAGTTTGCTTGCAAACGAAGGTTTTCCCACACTCGACCAAAACCCCTTCGCTTGCAAGCAAGACCCTCGCACGAGCGCCGCTCTTGTGCGCGTCAGGTCAGGCAATGCTATTGCCCAGCGTCGTTAAAGGCAGATTTACCACAGAGGACACAGAGATCACTGAAGAAAGACGGTTTTTTTCTGTGAACTCTGTGCCCTCTGTGGTGAACGAGGGATTGGTTTCAGCTCTTAGCGTCAAGCGTCAGGCATCCAGCGTCTGGCGGCCGCAGCGCGGCCAAAAAAAATGGCCGTCGGGGGAGACGGCCAGAAGGGGGTTCGTGGAGCCTGCCATGGGAGGGGCGGCTCCAGGAGTCATCCATGACTCCGGGGGATAACAGAATGAGCGCAATTTCATTCGTTGGGTCGCGACGTTCGCTGACCGTGGATACAGAATATGGCGAAGAGGGCAGGGAACCCAGCGCACTGGATTGGGAAATTTGATCAGAAAAACTGATCAATAAATGGCATGTATACCTAGTTTGTCACTAATGATTTGCGCATAAGGTGGCGGGTGAGGGTCACGCCGTCCCGGTCTGCCTGTTCCTGACCCTCGCTGTTGAAGCCCATGAACTGGAAGAAATCGTGGGCAGTCAGGCTCACATGGGCAGTCAGCCCGCTCACGCCGTCGACACGGGCGCTGTCTTCCAGATGTTGATACAACAGGGTGGCAATACCAACTCGGGCCGAATCGGGATGCACATAGATCATGTTGATGCAGTCGCGAATCCGTTGGGCAAAACCTACCAACTCCTGGTCCCACTCTGCCACCACGGTCTCCCCTTCACTTAGCAAGGAGATGAGGCTGTCGTGGCTCTGTGCCTGGCTCCAGGCATCCCGTTGTGCCTGGTCGTATTGCCCTGCAGTACCTAGCTGAATAGCGTCTCGAAAGACCCGGATCAGCTTGCTCACATCAGTGACTTCAAGAGGACGGATCTGGAACGGCAGAAAGGCGGCAAAAGCATCTTCTTCAGGCGCTGCTGGGCTGACAGGGAGTTCGGGCTCCACCAGCGGCATGGGTTGTGCCGGCGGCGCTTCGGTGGTCGATTGCGGCTTGCCAAAGAAGCGGCGTATCCAGTTCAGCATTATGGTGTGCCCCCGGCAGATTCTTCCTGTTCGCTGTCACCCTGTTCCCCGTTGGCGGCTTTCAAGGCGTCTATCTGTTCGCGCAGTGCCTTGAGATAGGCGTCCTGCTGATCCAGCAGCTCACGGGTGGTTTGCTGCCGGGCTTCCAGCGCTTCCGTGCGAGACTCCAGCTCTTTCTGTTCTCGCAGGCGGGCGTCGCGTTGCTCGGCATTGAGCAGTTCGTTATCACTGGCGTGCAATGTTCCGCACAGGGCCAGGAACGGTAATGTAATGACTATCAGACGACGCACGGAGCTTCCCCAAACTCAACGTGAAGGAGAGTCAGCATAGCAAAAACAGGGCCTCGAGGGGGAGGGGGTAACGTTATAAGCAGGGTGCAGGGTGCGGTTCCCGTAGGAGCTTGCCTGCAAGCGATCCGAGCCTGAGCGAGGTAAGGATTCCAGAAACGTTGTTCGAATTGTGCAGGAACCGGCGTGAAATGAAGGAAACACCTCAGCCGCACCGAAGCGATGATGCCGCGCCGTCGCATTTGTAGGAGCGGTCGTTCGACCGCGATCCGAGCGACAGCGAGGGGTGAGTCTCGAGTTGCGAGAAGCGAGTCTCGAAAAGCCAGCCCCTTCTGCACTGCGGTCTCACAGTTTGTATCTGTTTGACTGAGTTCTGCGGGGGCTGACATTCCGGCAGGGGCTTTCGTGATTTGAAGACATGAATTGGCGGCGAGCCAATGTTCAGATGTCGCCCCACAGCCTCTGTAGGTGCTTCCTGGGTAGGGACTTGCTTGTAGGCGAAGATGTGTTCGCAAGAACGTAATTCGCTTGCAAGCAAGCTCCCACCAAGGAAGGCGCTCCTGTCCCAAAGAGGGTTCCTGAAAATGTGGGACAGCAGTGGCCCTTCTTGGCCATCTCGGGTTTTGCCTTTCGCAACTCGAAACTCGTCGCTCGCTTCTGTTTTATTCCTCGCCAAGGCTCGGATCGCTTGCAGGCCGGTTATTCGCTTCGCTCACCCCTTCGGGGCCGCACTGCGTGCGTTACTTCGCTGCGCTACGTTCCTACGGCGGCAGACATAAAAAGGGCGGTGCCGACTGGCACCGCCCCTTCGCGCGTGTTGCATGAAGCATGTTGCGCGCAGCGTCTCCTAACCCATCATCTGCCGCAGCACATAATGGAGGATGCCGCCGTGTTTGTAGTACTCCACTTCGGCGGCGGTATCCAGGCGGGAGATGGCCTCCACGGTCTGTTCCTTGCCGTCGCGGCGGAATACTACTTTCACGGTATCCCCGGCTTTCAGGCCATTGGTCAGGTCCGGGATATCCACTTCTTCGCTGCCATCCAGGTTCAGGGTCTTGCGGTCGGTACCTTCCGGGAACTGCAGTGGCAGCACGCCCATACCGATCAAATTGGAGCGGTGGATGCGCTCGAAGCTTTCCGCAATCACTGCTTTCACCCCGAGCAGGTTGGTGCCCTTGGCCGCCCAGTCCCGGCTGGAGCCGGTACCGTATTCCTTGCCGGCCACCACTACCGTGGGTACGCCATCCTTTTGGTAACGCATGGCGGCACCATAGATGGAAATTTCCTCACCCTGGGGCAGGTGTCTGGTAAAGCCGCCTTCAATGTCCGGCGTCATCTCGTTGCGGATGCGGATGTTGGCGAAGGTGCCGCGCATCATCACTTCATGGTTCCCCCGGCGTGAGCCGTAGGAGTTGAAGTCGATGGGTTCCACATCATGGCCCTGCAGGTAATGGCCAGCCGGCGAATCCGCCTTGATGGCCCCGGCGGGGGAAATGTGGTCGGTGGTGATGGAGTCGCCCAGCAGCGCCAGAATGCGGGCATTCTTTACCGGCTCCACATCGTCCACTTCGGCGGTGAGCCCGTCGAAGAAAGGCGGGTTCTGGATGTAGGTGGAGCTGCTGTCCCAGTCGTAGGTCTGCGAATCCGGGATCGGCAGGCTCTGCCAGGTTTCATCACCTTCGAACACGCTGGCGTACTGGCTGCGGAACATGTCGTTGTTGATCTTCACCAGCTCAGCCTGGATTTCATCGGAGCTGGGCCATACGTCCTTCAGGTAGACCAGATTGCCGTCCTTGTCCTTGCCAATGGGATCCTTGTCCAGATCAATCTTCACTGTTCCCGCAAGGGCATAGGCCACCACCAGCGGCGGCGAGGCCAGCCAGTTGGTGCGGACACTCTGGTGAACACGGCCTTCAAAGTTGCGGTTACCGGACAGTACCGAGGCGACCACCAGATCACCGTCGGAAATGGCTTTATCAATTTCCTCAGGCAGGGGGCCGGAGTTGCCGATACAGGTGGTGCAGCCATAGCCCACCAGATCAAAACCGATGTCGTTGAGCGGTTTCTGAAGACCGGTTACTTCCAGGTAATCGGTGACTACCTTGGAGCCGGGGGCCAGCGAGGTTTTCACCCAGGGTTTGCGGTTCATGCCTTTCTCGGCGGCTTTCTTCGCCACCAGGCCGGCAGCCAGCATGACGCTGGGGTTGGAGGTATTGGTGCAGGAGGTGATGGCGGCAATGACCACATCACCATGGCTCATGTAGTGCTTCTGGCCATCAATCATGACCGGCACCTGCCCCCCGCTGGGCTCATGATTACCCACGGCGGTCTGGCCACCTTCGCCTTCCAGTTTGCTGATTTCCTCATCGTTGAGCTTGAGGGTATCGGTGACCACATCAATGAAGGTGCGTTTCACGGCGGTGAGGGGCACCCGGTCCTGGGGACGTTTGGGGCCCGCCAGGCTGGGCACCACATCGCCCAGATCCAGTTCCAGTACGTCGGTGAACTCCGGGTCCGGGTCGGCGCTGGAGCGCCACAGGCCCTGGGCCTTGCAGTAGGCTTCCACCAGGGCAATGGTGTCGGCGTCGCGGCCGGACAGCTCCATGTATTCAGTGGTGCGCTCATCAATGGGGAAGAAGCCACAGGTGGCCCCGTATTCCGGTGCCATGTTGGCGATGGTGGCCCGGTCGGCCAGGGTCAGATCGGCCAGGCCATCACCGAAGAACTCCACGAACTTGCCCACCACCCCGCGACGACGAAGCATTTCGGTGACCGTCAGCACCAGGTCAGTGGCGGTGATGCCTTCGCGCAGCTTGCCGCTGATCTTGAAGCCGATCACCTCGGGAATCAGCATGGCGATGGGCTGGCCGAGCATGGCCGCCTCTGCCTCGATACCGCCCACACCCCAGCCCAGTACGCCCAGGGCGTTGATCATGGTGGTATGCGAATCGGTGCCTACCAGGGTGTCCGGGTAGGCGTAGGTGTTGCCGTCATCACTTTCGGAGGACCACACCCCCTTGGCCAGATACTCCAGGTTTACCTGGTGACAGATGCCGGTGCCCGGTGGCACCACACGGAAATTATCAAACGCTTTCTGGCCCCAGCGCAGGAACTGGTAACGCTCACGGTTACGCTGGTACTCAATGTCCACGTTTTCGGAAAACGCCTGGGGATTGCCGAACTTGTCCACCATCACCGAATGGTCGATAACCAGATCCACCGGGGAGAGGGGGTTGATGCGTGACGGGTCGCCACCGGCCTTGCTGATGGCATCGCGCATGGCGGCCAGATCCACCACCCCGGGTACACCGGTGAAGTCCTGCATCAAGACCCGGGCCGGCCGGTAGTTGATTTCATGGTCAGAGCGCTTGTTGTCCAGCCAGCGCATTACCGCTTCGATGTCCTTGCCGCTGACGGTTTCGCCATCCTCGAAACGCAGCAGGTTTTCGAGCAGTACCTTGAGGGAAAAGGGAAGCTTGCTGAGATCACCCCAACCCTTGTCGGCCACGGTGTTGATATCAAAATAGTGGTAGGTCTTGCCGTTGGCTTGCAGGGTTTTCTTGCTGTTCAGGGTGTCCTGGCCAATCCGTGTCACTGTACACCTCCTGGTGGATATGAGGGGGTTGCCCGCTGCCGTTTGGGCCGCGGTAGTGTGGGACAACAGGGTCCTGGACGGTAGTTCCGGGACCCTGAATCTGGGGGAGCGATGCAAAAGCTCCCTGGTTCCCTTGAGAGAATTCATACTACGCCCATATGGCGCAGACGTGAAATCATGCCGCCGCCGGCGGTGCTGCGGTATGCCACTGGGCGGAAAGGTCGTCACGGTCAATGCGGTGTTCAGATACAGGCCGTACTATGGCGCCCCCTGACTCAGAGCACCTGGACCTATTGATGAGCAAAGCATCCTACCCGCGGCGCGGCACCGGCTTTTCCCGCGCACTGGCCCGCGGCTTTCTCAAGACCATTGGCTGGAAGGTGGTCAGCCCGCTCCCGGAAGTGCCCAAGGCGGTCATTATTGGTGGCCCGCATACGTCCAATTGGGATGGCATTGTGACCCTGGCCGCCATGATGGAACTGGGGCTGGATGCGCATGTGATGATCAAGGACAGTGCCTTCAAGGGGCCGCTGGGTTCCCTGTTGCGCTGGATGGGGGCGCTACCCATTGACCGCAGCAAGGCGGGCGGGGTGGTGGAGCAGACGGTGGCCCAGTTCAATGAGCGTGAAAAGCTTTTCATGATCGTGGCACCGGAAGGTACCCGCAGTGGTGCCAGTCAGTGGAAGACTGGCTTCTACCGTATCGCCGAAAAGGCCGGTGTGCCGATCATTGTGGCCTCGGCGGATTACAAAAAGAAGGAAATCGACTTTCCTCTGGTGGTGCCTGCCTCCGGTGATCTGGAGGCG
This sequence comes from Alcanivorax sp., assembly GCF_017794965.1. Taxonomy (NCBI): domain Bacteria; kingdom Pseudomonadati; phylum Pseudomonadota; class Gammaproteobacteria; order Oceanospirillales; family Alcanivoracaceae; genus Alcanivorax; species Alcanivorax sp. Next base: position 2,510,268 of record NZ_CP051240.1, on the reverse strand, counting down.
GACCTGGCCACCATTCTGGACTGCTACGCGCATGTGCATCCTCGCCATCCGGAGAAATTGTCTGCGCCGATCAAGGCGCTGCGGGAAAAGGCCGGAAAAGCGGAATAGCTACGAGCTACGAGCTACGAGCTACAAGCTACAAGCTACAAGCTACAAGCTACAAGCTACAAGCTACAAGCTACAAGCTACAAGCTACAAGCTACAAGCTACAAGCTACAAGCTACAAGCTACAAGCTACGCTTGATTGGAAAGGAAAACCCCAAAAAGTTCCCGAGCTCCATCATTTCTACGAAGCCGCTGTGGGAGCTTGCCTGCAAGCGATCCGAGCCCAAGCGAGGTAAGGATTCCAGAAACGTCCCTGGAGTTGTAGGAGCGGTCATTCGACCGCGATCCGAGCCTAAAGGATTCCAGAACCGCTGTTCGAATTGTGAGAGAACGCGTCCCGTTAAAAAACGAACGTATCTCAGAGCGATCAGGCCTCTCCGGGCTCGACAGGTCATCAAAATCATCACCTCCCTTCGGTCGCCTCGCTGCGCTTACCCTTCGGCTGTTACCTCCGTTGCACTCCGGTTCCTGCAGAGAGCAAGGAGGTGGGAGTTTGCTTGCAAACGAAGGTTTTTCCACACCCGACCAATACCCCTTCGCTTGCAGGCAAGCTCCCACAGTGAGAATCGGAGCAACGTTTGCTGATACTGATGTTCAGTCAGGATTTCCTGCTACCTCGGGGGCCCCAAAAAAAGGTTCCTCGCGGGTTAGCGGGAATCGGCTGCTACGGAGCCCCCCCGCACGAGCATCGCTCTTGTGCTCGTCAGGTCAGGCAACGCTATTGCCCTGCCTCGTTAAAGGCAGATTTACCACAGAGGACACAGAGATCACTGCGGAAAGAAGGTTTTTCTCTGTGAACTCTGCGGTGAAAGAGGGGGTGGTTTCAGCCCTTGGCGTCAAGCGTCAGGCATCCAGCGTCTGGCGGCCGCGAAGCGGCCAAAAAAAACCTCCCCGCAGGCGGGGAGGCTGCCTCCCGCAAAAACGGGAGGCGGAGGGGTTGAGGCTTCAGTTGTCGCAGGCGTCAGCGTTGGTGTAGCTGCTGTCCACCACGGTATTGATCCACTGATCCAGCAAGGCGCTCGCTTCTGCGTGGGCCACACTACGGGCAATCGGTGGCATTACCTTTTGCGGATCATTTTCTGCCGCCACACGACAGGAAACGATGGAACTGCCTGAACTGCCCGGTACCACTACGTGTTGCCGTCCGCAGGAGCCGCCACCGGTGGCGGTGGGCTTCTTGCAGACCCCGTAGCTGGCGTCCACATCGCCGAAGTGATCCAGATAATAGCCGGTGTTGGATGCCGCGCCCTTGTCGTTGTGACAATGCTGGCAGTTGACCTCCAGGTAAGCGCGCACCCGGCTTTCAATGTCTGCAGCGGAGTTGGCGGTTTCTCCGCTGTCACCGGGCACATTCCAGCGCGGCAGGTGTTCAATGTTGGTTGCCACCCCATTGCTGATGGTCAGTGACGGCACCCCGGTAAGGATACCGATATCCTGCCACTGCTTGAGCTGGTTCACTTGCGGGAAGCCGCCCTGACCACGGGTCCCCATAAACGCGGATTCCGGCTTGTAGGCACGGTTCAAATTGCGGGGCTTGGGGCCGATGGGGGCGCTACCGGCAGGCTGGTCATCGTTCGCGTGGCAGGTAATGCACTGATTGGAGTTGGGCACGCTGTAGCTGTCGGTGCTGCCACTCAGCAGGGTGTTGGAATCCGCATCGCGGTAATGCCAGGCCACCGACGCGGTGCCGCCATTCATGGCAAGGCGTGCCACCCGTTTGCCGTCCTGTTCTTCCCAGATATAAGGCAGCCCTGTCCATACCGCGCTTCCCTGGCTGTTCTTGCGCTTGATCAGCAAGCGGGTTTCCACCGGCACTTCCGTGCCGTTACTTTCATCGGTGAAGGCAAAGGTCTTGGCGATGACGGTCCCTTCCGGGAAGAAAATGGAACCGTTGACGTTATTGCCGTCCTGCCCGTCACGGTACACCGCCTGCTCACCCGGTGGTACAAACACCACTCGGTACTTGGTGGAGTAGTCCGAGAACAGCTTGGTGTTCAGTACGAAAGGCTGGCCACTTTCGTTGGGCATGCTGCGCGGATCTTCCGGATCGGCAAACAGGTTGTACTGATCCAGCGTCGGGCAGTTGTAATTCAGGGCTTCGCGATTGATCTCGCCATCGGCAACATCGGCGTTGCAGTAGAAATCGACCACTTCGTCTGACGGGGCAGGGTCGAATTCACCGCTGGGCTCGAACGGGGGTATCTCTACACGTGGCAGTGGCGCCAACAGCTTGCCGAAGCGCGCTTCGCAGTCATGATCGGAAAGCCTGGTGTCTGAAGGCATGTTGAGCAATCCTTCCAGCACCTCCATGAGGCCGGAGGGAGAAAGAATGGAGAGATCCTGTTCGGCAAGGGCAAGTACCAGCTCAAGACCGTCCGTGCCATGGAAATTCAGGTAGGGGGCGCTGTCCTCGGACAGGTCATTGCTGTGAATGCAGGAACCCCACTCGGGTAGTTTGCGCTCGCCATTGTCGTCAAATTTGTAGGCATTGTAGTGGCAGGCGGGATTCGGGTGCTCATTGGTATGCACCGGTTTTCCGCTTTCCCACATGGGGACAGGGTCACCATTGCTGTCCACCGGGTAAGGACAATCTTCGTCCAGTTCATCCCGCAGCCCATCCCACACGATGTGAGCCCCTTTGCCCTGGTTGAGGATGTTGGTCAGGCTGCCGAGCAACTGGGTCGGATCGTTGAGGGTGGGCAGGTTTTTCAGACCGATGAGGAAAGGCAATACGCTTTCCACTTCTCCGTTGGCTACTTTTTCCAGGTCCGGTGGTGGCAGGTCATAACCGGAGTTTTTCATCACATTGTGGTGAATGTGCAGTCCTTCGGTATAAGGGTCCAGTTTGCGGTCCGCGGTTTTTCCTTTGCCATCAATAAGCTCATAGCTGGCATAAATCACGGCGGCCGTACTGTGATCTTCAAAGGTGTTGTTCAGTACTTCAATATTGTCATAGCCCAGCGTGATAAAGCCGGTACCGCGGGGTACCGCAGACACCAGACCGCTGTGGGCAAAGTTGTAGGTATTATTGTTGCGCGCCACATTGTTGATCATCACGGAGGTGTCGCCGTAACGGGTGATGTTTTCAAGATCATAGATCAGGAAGGCGCCGGTGTTGCATTCGGCAATATTGTTGTCGTATTCGCCGCCTTGGACATTCTCGATCTCAAAGCCCATCACGTTATAGACCGCGCGGCTGTCACGGATAATGGCGGTGTTGGTCTGGCCCACGTAGATGCCTGCGTCACTGGCGCCAATGGACTCACTACCCTCCACAAGGATGTTTTCCGATTCCACCGGGTAGATCCCGTAGCGGCCACTGGCCGAGCTGGGCGTATAATCGGGGCTGGTGTCCCCTTCATTGAAGGGCGGGGCGGTACATTCAACATGAATGCGTTCCGCGTAGTTGTCTTCCGTGACGGGCTCGCCGCCGCCGGACCACATGGCGCGAACATTACGCAGTGTGCCCCATTTCACGCTCTTCAGTTTGAAGGCGTCACCGGGGGAATCCAGAATGGTCAGGTCTTCCACGGTGATGCCACGGATGTTCAGGGCTTCCAGGCCGGTCACATTGACACTGTTCTTGAAGGAGAGAATGGTTTCGTCCTTGCCGCAGCCTTTGATCAGCACATCTTCGGTGGCCTGAATCAGCAGCCCCTGATCCAGTTCGAAATAACCGCACTCGAACTGCAGTGTGTCCTTGGGACGAAGTTGCACCATGGCATTGACCATGTCTTCGGTGGCATTGTCCCCGGGGCTGATGATAAAGGTGCGACCGACAGTGTCTGGCGGGGTATCGCCACCGTCATCGCCACCATCGCCACCATCGTCTCCCGGGTTGTCGCCGCCGTCGCCGGGGTCTTCGCCCCCGTTGTCATCGCTGTCATCGCCACTGTTGGCGGTGGGTGTATTAGCGGGTGTGGGGCTGCTGCTGTCGCTTCCCCCGCAGCCCGCCAGTGTCAGTGTGCTGGCCAGCATGGTCATTGCCAGCCAGTGCCAAAGCTCGGTTTTCATGATCCTTTCCCCTCGTTGAGAAATCAGCAGCAGGCCGTTAACGGACTGCCTGCTCCAGTCGTTCCCACATTCGTATGTACGCTTCCGCCGAGGTGAAGAGCTGGTTTACAGCATCGTTCACCTGCTCCTCCGGACGATCGCTGTTGGCGATCATGTCGGCTATCTGGTCCGGGTAGAGACCGTAGTGGGCAACCCCGCGGCCTTCGTAAAGACTGAACGCGTGATCACCAGTGAGTTGCTTGTCGAACACCACCCGGCCATCCACAGAGGTGAACGGGTAGAGCGAGGCTTCCTGATCCGGGGTGCCGGGGTTGCCGGCCAGATTGGCAATGCCATTGACGTCTGAAGCGAAGGGGGCGCCGCCAAACGGTCCCACCTTGAATTCGTCAGGGCGGGGGCGGTTGCCGTCCCGGGTAAGCTGATCCACCCAGTCTCCACGCACACTGCCAAAGGAGGCGGAAATGCCGCCCTGTGCCGCCACGCGGTCGCGCAGCGCCTCGGTCCCCCCCCAGCCGCCATGGCTGTTGATCACGGGATAGCCCTGTGCGCCGGTAAGTTCGAGGATCTGGTTGGCCGCCTTGCGACTGATGTGGTCGGTTTCGATCATCATGCCGCGCTTGGTCAGCTCTTCGATCAGGAAGAAACCCAGGTCGGTGAGGCCTCGGGTGTTACACAGGTGGTCGGTGCCACGACGGGGATCGTACTCGGCCAGTTCTTCGGGTGTGGCCGGGAAACGCTCACCCACATAGTCGATCTGGAACAGCAGCTGATCCAGGATGCCGAAGGGCTGGAGGTTGTCCGCCAGTGGCCCACGAGTATCGCCGTGATCATGGTCGGGGCATTCTTCAAATTCGATGGTGTGGCCGGTCTCCAGCAAGTTGCCGCCGTAAAGCACGGCACCAATGCCAATGCCGTCGGAGAGATCCGGCAGGTGCCCGCCAAACGCATTGTCGAACTTGTGTACCGGGAATAGATTGCGCACACCCAGGGCGTAGAGTCGGTCCAGCCGTTCGATGATTTCTTCCCGGGTGCATTCCGCCACATCCAGGAATTCACCACAGTTCAGGGCCTTGGATGCTTCTACCCCGAGCACCACGGCCATCTTGCCGTCGCGTATCACGTCGCGAGCCTGGGTCGGGTCGGTAACGATGCTCAACCAGCCCTCGCCAGGGCCTCCGTGCTGGGCGTCAATGTAGTCCTGCATGCGATGCATCTGTTCCGCCTGCATTTCGATGGCGGCCATGGTGTCGCAGTCATTCTGTTTCTGCGGATTGATCTGACACAGGATTTCGTTGTGTACCAGATGATTCACCAGCACTTTCAGACCGGACAGATGTGCCCGTTCGATCCATTTGTAGTAGCTCTGGTGATGTTGCAGGGAGTTGCTGCGAGGCCAGTAGGGGAAGTCCGGCCAGCCTCGTGTGGCATGGGGCCCCGGTGTGCTGGTGACTTGCTCAACCACGCCGGTGAGCCCTTCCGGGCCATGATTTTCGGCACAGTCATGCAGTGCATGGTCCACACCGAACTTGTGGAAGGGGTCGCCGTAGTTGACGCGCCCGCCGATGAACTCATAGGCGGAAATATGGCTGTGGGCATCCACATAGCCAAACAGATCATCGTTATCCAGGCCAGGTACGTCGCGGAAGCGGTCCACGTCCTTCAGGTAGATGGCCGGTCCCGGTTCGGCCACCTCGGCACTGACCATGGCCTCGGGATAGCTGGCACACTGCTCTGCAGGGGCAAGCGTAAAGCGGGTATTGTCGTCTTCCAGGCCGGGGGAGGTAAGCGTGAGGCTGTCCTCGCCGGCGGTCAGCAACAGACCGGTAACCTGGGAGGCAAGGGTGAAATGCTCACCTTCGCTGGGATTGAGGTTCCACACGGCAAGATCGCTGGCCTTGTCTACCTTGCCCAGTGTGGGCTGGACATTGATGTCGCCCAGGTTGCCGCCCAGTCCCTCAAGGCTTTCGCCCAACTCGCGCAGCAGGCCTCCCAGGGGCGCGACAGGGTCAAGGACCAGATTGAGAGTATCGCCAAGGCCGGCCACCAGATAGCTGACTTCACCGATGAAGTTGCCGCCCTCATCGAGAAACTCGCCGGCGGGATCACTGATCCCGAGCAGTTCTATCGTGCCGTAGGCGCCGGGATCCCGTTGATACGCCGAGACCAACAGGTAACGGCCCAGGTCGGTGGGCTTCAGATAAAAGGCGCGGGCGTCTGCTGCATTGGCGGTCAGTTGGTAGCCATTGTCCGCGGCGGCGACAAAGCGGCCCTCGCTGGCGAGGGTGTAGCAGCCATTGGCGACGGTGTAGCGGGTCAGGGGTTGCGGCTCTTCCGGTGGCTGGTTGGGCGTGGCGGGTGGCGGTTGTGGTGCCGTTGGTTGCTGGGCGGTTGGCGGAGTGCCGGCGGGCGCCGGTGTGGCGCTGCTGCCCCCGCCGCCACAGGCTGACAGGAAAGTAGCAACCGCAGTGACTGCCACGACTGGCAGTGTCCGTTTGATCAACATGACTAACCCCTTGGTGATGATTATCCGCAGTTATGGTTTGTGGTTGGCGTTATGGGCTGCGGCTGTATTGTTATTGGTACGTTTGTACCTTTTTTTGGGATAAGGGGGCTGTTGCAGATTTGTGAGGGTTCTTGACGCTTTGTTTACGGGTTTGTAGCGGGGAGAGAAAGGGGGCCAATGTTGGGAGGGAGGGGGGGGCGCTGTAGGAGCCTGCCCGCAGGCGATCCGAGCCTTGGCGAGGTAATCAGTTTCGAGTTACGAGAAGCGAGTTTCGAAAGGCATAGCCAGAAGCATTGAGAGAGGTTTGGGTTTTGATCTTCGAGTCGCGCTTCTGGAATCCGTACCTCGCCCAGGCTCGGATCGCGGTCGAACGACCGCTCCTACAGCGGGGTATAGCCAGTGTTGTATTGATGCAAAAAGGCCCGCCCGGTTCCCGGGCGGGCCTTTTTGCATCAGGCATCTTACGCTGCTGCCTGCTGCGGATGACTATCAATGGGCTTGGTCAGGTAACCCAGCATCAGGCCGGCGATATCGATGTCCGGCTGGTAGTGCAGGAACAGGCCTCCCAGCGTACCGAACACCCTTGCCAGCATGATGAAGTCATCGGGCATGCTCTCCACCGGGTCATGCTCCAGCTGGCCGAGAAGGTCGGCAAGCTGTTGCATGATGTCTTCGGAGGAGGGCCAGCCGTCCTGCTGTTCCGGGTTGATGATGGCGTCGCGGACCTGGTCCAGGATGGCAGACACGAAGGCCAGCAGGGTATCCGGCTGGCCACTGCGGGTACGAAAACCCAGCGTATTTAGTGTCTCGGCGATGACTGCCGGCTCGTTCACCACGCAGGCCTGCAGTACACGGAAATAACCATGTCGGGCTTCACGGCTGATGGCCTGACTGCAACCAAAATCCAGCAATACCAGCTCGCCCTGATCGGACACCATGATATTGCCGGGGTGCGGATCCGCATGGAAATGGCCACCATGCAGCACCTGACTGAACCAGGCATCCAACAGACGGTGCAGGGTCAGATTGAGCGCTGCAGGGTTGTCCCGGGCCAGCTCATCCAGCACCAGGGTCAACTTGCGGCCTTTCACGAATTCGGTGGTCAACACATGGCGGGTGCTCAGGGCGGGCACCAGCGCAGGTGTGGTCACACCTTCAATCGTCTTCAGCTGGTTGCCGATGCTGTCGAGAATGCGGGCCTCGCGTTCATAGTCCAGCTCCTCACGCACGGTGCGCTGGATCTCGCGCACGATGGTGTCGGTATCCATGGGGGGCAGGGAACTTTTCACCGCATCCACGAAGACCTTGAGTATGGCCATGTCCAGTTCTACCAGCTCGTCCAGTCCTGGTCGTTGCACCTTGACGGCCACTTCCGTCCCATCTTTCAGTCGGGCCCGGTGTACCTGGCCGATACTGGCGGCGGCCAGTGGTGCGGGGTCGAACTCGGCAAACAGCTGCTCCAGAGGCTGGTCAAAGTCCCCCTCGATGACGGTACGGACATCTTCAAAGGAGATAGGCGAGACCTGATCCTGTAGCACTGCCAGCGCATCCACCCAGGGCTGTGGCAACAGATCGGGTCGGCTGGAGAGCAGTTGCCCTATCTTGAGGAACGCCCCTCCCTGTTTCTGGGAGGTGTCCAGAAATCGCTGGGCATTGCGTTCATGCAATGTCATCAGGGCTTTTTCACGCATGCTGGCAGGCAGGAAGGCCGAACGGGTATTCCAGAGGCGGTAACTGGTGAGAATCTTTGTGAGCATCCAGCCGGTGATGCTGAGGCGCTTGAGGCGGGCAGGCCAGCGCCGGGCTTCCTCTGCGAGCTGTTGCATTTCCTCGTTCACGGCATTGGCGCCCCGGCCAATGGCCTGGCAGGCACGAAATGCCTGATCTGCCAGCCCGCGGCCTTGCCAGGCGGCTGTTTCGATCGCCTTGATGCAGCCATTGATGACAGCCAGCCAGGCCTTGAGGCCGCTGTCCTGCTGGCGTTGGCCGGCAAAATCGGTCAGTGGCTGCCAGGCAGCACCGGGATCCTGAGTCGGTTTTGAGTCGTGATCAGACATGGCCACGCACCCCTGCTAGTGAATGAGTGTTCACAATTTAGCCTGACCGGGGCCGATGTGCAATATAAAAATGTACACATGTACACATCTGGAAGAGATGTGTTGCCCATGTTGTTTCCGGACTATCCCTGCCCCTGCTGCAATGCTTGTGCAGCGCGATCTCCCTCTTTCCCTGGTTGGGAATGTGAACACCGATAAGACCTGAGTATTGATCAGAAAACGGTCTGATATGTACAAAAGGATCATTTCCGAGTGTTTTGTGACATTGACGGCATCGGGGGCTGAACGCAGGCTGAAGTCTGCCATGGAGTGAGAGCCGTTATGCCTGAATCTGCAATGATCCTCCACCACTACGCCTTGTCGCCCTTCTCCGAGAAAGTGCGCGCCATGCTCGGCTATGCCGGTTTGTCCTGGCAGTCAGTGACCACCGACGAGATGCCGCCGCGGCCCATGCTGGCGCCTCTGGCGGGTGGGTATCGCAAGATCCCGGTTGCCCAGATCGGCGCCGATGTTTTCTGCGATACGCGCACCATTACCCGGGAAATCGCTCGCCTTTCCGGCAAGCCGGAATTGGCGCTGGAAGGGGTGGATGAAGAGGTGCGGGCATTTGTGGCCGAAACCGATCTGGCTCTGTTCATGGCAGTGATGATGTCGTCGGTGGGATTGCGGGTGAATATCAAATTGTTCCGCGCCCTGTCTTTCGGCCAGCTGCTGCGATTCTTCAAGGACCGGATTCAGATTGGTCGCACCTCCACCGTACCGAGGATCAGTCTGAAGGAAGCCCGGGCCAGGACCCGTGAACATCTTGCCGATATGGAAACGCGTCTGCAGGCGCAGCCCTGGTTGTTTGGGGACAAGCCCTGTATTGCGGATTTCAGTGCTTACCATGCACTGTGGTTTCTGCGTGAAGTGGCGGAATCAACGATGCTGCAGCCCTTTCCGTCGGTTCTGGCGTGGATGGATCGCATCAAGGCGTTCGGGCAGGGTGCCAGTACGCCATTAAGTCAGGAGGGGGCGCTGGAAGCTGCCCGCAAAACCCGTCCGCGTCCGTTGCCTGAGGCAGCCACGCAAGACGCTTTGCTGGGTAAAACCGTTCAGGTTACGCCCACGGATTATGGTCAGGTGCCTTCCACTGGCACGCTGGTTTACCGCGACGATAACCATATCGTTGTGGCGCTGGCCAACGCAGGAGATGCGGTTGTGCATGTGTATTTTCCTGCGGATGGGTTTGAGGTCCGTGAGGCGTTGTAGGGGGGTAGCCGTCTGTCATCATTCCGTCACTCAGGGGGCGGCGTTTATCGGTTTTGTGGACTGGCGCACCCTGTGTGACTGTTCGGTCATCAGAACAAAGGGTTTAATGAGGGGAACGGCATCAACAATAAAAACAGGTGCCGTGGTTGGATAACAAAAATACAGGGGAAATCATGGAATCACGATTGAAGTTGCTTGGAGCTCTGGCTCTGGCAGCATCGGGGGCCGTGCATGCCAGCGATGCGGCCTCGCTGGAAGCACTGGAGCAGCGGTTGTCCCGGCTGGAGTCCCAGGGGCAGGAATACACGCCTTCAGCTTCGGACTGGACCGACCGCGTCACCATCAACGGTTTTATTACCTATGGCCTCACTCGTCATGATGTGCATCAGAAGCAGGGTGCGCTGTCTCCAGGTGCGAATCCGGATGAGGGAGAGCGCTTTACATACCTTGAACGAGTCACCGATGAAGTTTCCCATCGCGAGCTGTCCCGTGCGGGTATCCAGTTCAATGCGGAGGTCAACGACAAGACCTCCGTGGTGGTGCAGATGCTGGCACGGGGTCGGGATAACTATGATGCGGAAGTTCAGTGGGCCTACGTGGATTATGAATTATTGCCGTCGCTGAAATGGCGGGGCGGGCGCTTGATGCTGCCCAACTCCATGCATTCCCAGTACTACAATGTGGGCTATGCCTACCATTGGGCTGCGTTGCCCAGTGAGGTCTACGACATTGTGCCGTTCGATACCATGGATGGCATGGATCTGACCTGGAGTTTCAATACCGGCTCCCTGTCCCACGAACTGAGTGCTTTCTACGGTAGTCTGGATGTGCCGGATAATACGTTGCCTGTGACGGTGATTTATCAAGGTCGGGATTATGGCGGTATCAACCTGCGTTCCCGCTGGGGCGATCTGAGTACCTATCTCAGCTATAGCCACGCCAAGCTGACGGCAGACCTTTCAGGCATGGATGCTGTTGTTCCTCTGCCCCCAGGCCTCAGCTTTGCATCAGCCTCCATTGATGATGCCAGTATCTCCGGCACCAGTGTTGGTTTTACCTACGACAATGGCAAGTTCATGCTGATGGCGGAGCGCTCTGATCTGGACCCGAAAGCCTGGTTCCCCTACCGCTGGGGTGGCTATGTGAGTACAGGGTATCGCTTTGGCAAGTGGATGCCGCATGTGACATGGGGCGCCACGAATTCCAGTGATATTTCCCAGGTGCTCAATAATGCGACACCGGTGGATGATGAGCTTGCGCGAAGTAATATGATCCGCAGCAAGAGCTGGACTTGGGGCGTGCGCTACGAGCTGGCATCCGGTATCGATCTGAAAGTCGAAGCCCAACGGTTTTACGACTTGAGCAACGATAAATATGAGCGTACTCAAAGCAACCTGAACGGTATGTTCACTTCCAGTCGAAGTGCATTACCGCTTGAAGACGATCATCCCACTGTCTATCGCATCGCTGTCGATGCCGTATTTTAAGAGGAGGCCATGATGAAATTATTCAAACAGTGTCTGGCCGCCCTTATCATTTGCCTGCCGTTGCAGGTGATGGCAGAGGTCGTGGTCGTAGTTGGAAAGGATTCTCCCATTTCCAGTCTCAGTGAAAGTCAGCTGCGACAGTTGTATCTGGAAGGTTCTGGTCGTATCAACGGTACCAGTGTGAAGGCGCTGGATTTGCCGGAAGATAATCGTGCCCGCAAGGAGTTTTATCAGGAAGCCGTGGGCAAGACCCCGGCCCAGATGAAGAGTTACTGGGCGCGGATGATCTTCACAGGCCGTGGTGCACCGCCGCGTATGGTGTCGGGTAATCGTGCCATGCAGGTGATGCTGGAAAGCAATCCTGAGCTGATTGGTTACCTGCCAGGTGATCAGGTGTCCAGTGGTCTGAAGGTGCTGTACCGCCTTCCCTGAACAGGGTAGACCGATTGGTATACAAATAAAGCCGCCGAACGGTTTTCGTTCGGCGGCTTTTTCATGGGGTATTTGTTACGCTTTGCTGAATGGTGGCGGTTTGCCACCATATAAAAAACGGTGATTATCTTTGCGGCGCTTTTGCCGCGGTTGCTTGCGAATCCTGAACACTGACGAGGACAGAATGAAATCACTCCATGGGCTGCTGTGCACGGCAGGGCTGGTGGTATCCGCTGGCGCCTTTGCCAGCGATGCGGCGACCCTGAAAGAACTGGAACAGCGTCTTGCGCAGCTGGAACTGGAGTCCACGGACACAACATCCTATGACTGGACTGACCGGGTTTCCATCAACGGATTTATCACCTATGGCCTGGCCCGGCACGATGTTCATGAGAATCAGGGGCCGGGGATGGCTTTCCCCAATCCTGAACAGGGTGAAAGTTACTACTACCTGGATACCCTGAGTGATGAGGTGTCTCACCGCGAACTGTCACGGGTGGGGCTACAGTTTGATGCGCGCATCAATAACAAGACCAGCGCGGTGATTCAGATCCTCGGCCAGGCAGGTGATAACTACGACGCGGAAGTGCAGTGGGCCTACCTGGATTATGAGCTGTTGCCCGGGTTGCACTGGCGCGGTGGTCGCCTGGTGCTGCCCACGTTCATGCACTCCCAGTACCTCAACGTGGGTTATGCCTATCACTGGGCCAGCCTGCCTGCCGAAATTTATGGCACCGTGCCCTTTGATACTTTCGATGGCATGGACCTGACCTGGAGTTTCAACACTGGCCCGCTGTCCCATGAAGTCAGCGCTTTTTATGGCGGTGTGGATCTGGAAGAGGGCAATCCACCGGTCTCAGTGGCGTATGAGCTGCGCGATTATGTGGGCGTAAACCTGCGTTCTACCTGGGGGGCAGTGAATAGCTGGATGAGTTATACGGAATCCAGTTTCACGGCGGATTTCTCCTCTCTGGGTCTGGCGTCGGCATCGCTGGACAAGGAGAAGATCTCACAGGGCAGTGTCGGCCTGGGGTATGACGACGGCAGTTTCATGATGATGGCCGAGCGTTCCTTCTATGAGACCGATAACTGGATTCCGCAGCGTTGGGGCGGTTATGTGAGTGCGGGTTATCGCTTTGGTAAATGGATGCCCCATCTCACCTGGGGGGCAACGAACTCATCCGGTCTGGGAGAAGTAGTGCAAGAAGGCGACCCCGCCCGGGTTTTCCTGGCCCGGCAAAGCATGGTACGCAGCAAGAGCTGGACCTACGGGCTGCGCTATGAGCTGGCTTCCGGCATGGATATGAAACTGGAAGCACAAACATTTTATGACATGAGCACCCGTTCGTACCGGGAGGATGGCGCCAATGTGAATGGCTTGTTCACCTCCAGTACGACCGCGGGTGAAATGGAAACCCGTGATCCCACGGTTTACCGCATTGCCATTGATGCCGTGTTCTGAGGGGGATCAGATGAAAACAGTCAAGATGTTGCTGATCGCCCTTTTGCTGCTGCCGTTGCCGGTGCTGGCCCAGGTAGTGGTGGTGGTCAGTCAGGCCTCGCCGCTGAGTGCCATCAGTGAAAGCCGGCTGCGTCAGGTATATCTGGAAGGGGCGGGCGTGGTGGATGGTCAACGTGTCACGGCGCTGGATTTGTCAGAGGATAGCCGCACTCGTACCCTGTTTTACCGTTTGGCAGTCGGCAAGACGCCGGCGGGAATGAAAAGCTACTGGGCGCGGATGATTTTCACCGGGCGTGGCGCGCCACCGCGCAGTGTATCAGGTGTCCGTGAGATGCAGCTCATGCTGGAAAACAATCCCGTGCTGATAGGTTACCTGCCCGCGGATCAGGTAACGGAAGGGCTCAAGGTGTTGCGAACGCTCGACTGACAGCTACGAGCTACGCTTGATTGGATTAAGAAGGGCAGAAAAGTTCCCTTGTTTCTTCATTTCTACGAAGCCGCTGTAGGAACGTAGCGTAGCGAAGTAACGCACGGAGTGCGGCCCGTAGGAGCGGTCGTTCGACCGCGATCCGAGCCTTGGCGAGGTAAGGATTCCAGAAGCAGGTTTCGAGTACCGAGTTTCGAAGAGCAAAGAGAACAACCTGGCACGAGGTTTGGGGTTTTGCCTTTCGAAACTCGGTACTCGTGACTTGAAACTCCTTATCTCGCTTAGGCTCGGATCGCTCAGGCGAGCTGAGCTCCTACGCGGGGTATAGCGAGTCTTTACCGACGCAAAAAGGCATCAGGCATTCCCATCACCCGCCCAGCAATTTGCTCTCCGCTGCTTCCACGGCTTCCAGGGGGCCATAAAGAATGAGGGTGTCATCTTCTTGCAGCAGTGTGGCCGGAGGGGGGTTTTCTTCCCCCTGACCATGGCGCTTGATCTCGCGAATCTCCACATCCTTCAGGCTGCAGGCTTCAATACTGTTGCCGATGGCGTGGGCCTTGCCGGTGAGGGTGACGGCATGCAGTAGCCGGTAGGGATTGCCGGCACTGTCGGCGGTGGGGAAGCTGTCGCCATGGTAGTAACCGCGCAGCATCCGGTAGCGCTCCCGGCGAGTCTTGCGCAGGGTGGCAAGGACCCGCTCGAAGGGAGTGTCCAGCATCATCAGGGCGTGGGCCACCAGCATCAGTGAGGCCTCCAGTACTTCAGGCACCACCTCGGCGGCGCCGGCTTCGGTGAGGCTTTCCAGATGGGTCTCATCCCGGGTGCGCACCAGTACGCGGAGATCCGGGTTGATGTCCCGCGCGGTGTGAATGATGCGTTCGGCAAGCCGGGCGTTGTCGAAGGTGACGACCAACAAGCGGGCCCGCTCTATCCCGGCCCGTTCGAGGATATCCTTGCGACTGGCGTCGCCGAAGAGGATGTTTTCGCCGGCGGCACTGGCCTCCTGCAGGCGGACAAGATCCAGATCCACCGCGATGGCCTGGTGGTGGAAGTTGGCCAGGTAGCGCATCAGGTTTTGGCCTACCCGACCATAGCCGCAAAGAATCACATGTCCCTGGATGTCGCTGGACAGCGGCGGCTCTTCCGGCACAGTCATCCATGGACGCAGCAGCTGGCGTGTCCAGCGGCCACTGTGCTGTATCAATGCCGGGGTCACGGCCATGGTGAGTACGGTGATGGAGACCAGCAAGCCGGCCTTGCCCGGGGTCATCACGTTGTGAGAGACCGCCAGGGCCACCAGTACAAAACCGAACTCGCCGCACTGGGACAGCACCATGCCGCTGCGCAGGCCCACTTCCGTGCGCTCTCCCAGTACCTTGAGCAACACCACGATCAGCAGCCCCTTGAACAGCATGATGGACACCGCCGCGAGAATGATCCAGTGCCATTTGGCAGCAAACAGATCCGGATCCACCAGCATGCCCACACTGATGAAGAAGAGGCCGAGCAGCAGGTCCCGGAACGGACGAAGGTCCGCTTCGATCTGGTGGCGAAAGTGGCTCTCGCCCAGCATCATGCCGGCCAGAAAAGCGCCAAGCGCCATGGACAGGCCAAGCCAGTGCGTCACCCAGGCGGCGACCAGTGCCAGCAACAAGGCTGTCATCACAAACACTTCGTCAGAGCGGGTGCGACCGGTCTCTTCCAGCAAGCGAGGCAGTATCCATTTGCCAGCGATAAAAATACCCACGAACAGAAGCAGGGACTTGCCCAGGGTCAGGGCGGTCATGGCCAGCAGGTTGTCGTTGCCTTCCTGACTGAACAACGGCAGCAACACCAGCATCAGCACCGCAGCCAAATCCTGAAACAGCAGGATGCCCGTGGCAGAACGACCGTAACCGGTATTGACGGCTCCGCGGCCGATCAGCTCGCGGATCACAATGGCGGTGGAAGAGAGTGACAGGGCGCACCCGGTGATGCCCGCGGTCAACGCTGAGAACCCCAGCAGGCGCATGACGGCGAACACCGCCAGCCCGGTGAGAATAACCTGTAGTGGCCCGGCGCCAAAGACCACCCGCCGCAAGGTCAGCAAACGTGGGATGGAGAATTCCAGTCCCAGTGTGAACAGCAGAAAAACAATGCCGAACTCAGCCAGATGCTGGATGCCTTCCAGGTTGGTGATCCAGCCAAACCCGAACGGGCCGGCGGCCAGGCCGCACAACAGATACGCCAGGATGGGCGGCATGCCAAGGCGGCGAAACAGCACCACCGCGGCAACGGCAGAACCGAGCAAGACAACGATCAGTGTTAATGCATCATGCATGGAAAAGGTGGCCCCTGGGTCAATGCCAACCAGTGTAGCAGGTCAGTGGCAGTGGGGCCGCCCATGAGTCATGTAATCCAGAGTTGGTCCATCGCCGGTGGAGAGAGGGACTCAATCAAGGTGCGCTGTGAATCAATCCGCACAGCTGAATCGGTAGCTGTCGTCCAGGGCACGGGGCAAAGTGAGAGAACGAAAACCCCGGCTGTTCATGACGTGACAGAACCCGGCCCGGGTGAGTGGGTCGTTGGCATACAGATAGTCGATATGGAATACCGGTTTGCCGGCGTCAATGAAAGGGGCGAGTCGGTCGCATTCGTTCCATTGGTGACAGGATTCGTTGACGGCGAAGTCCACGTACGGCAGCAGTTTCTCTACCTGCTCCACATTGTTCTTCAGGGAAATCGCCAGGCCCTGGTCATGGGCCTGCTGTGCCAGAAAGCGGTGGTAGTCGAGCTGGTTTCTGCCGGTGAGCGGGAAACCGGTGTCGTTGGTATAGCCATCCACGTTGTCCGGGTCCACGCCGTCACAGCCTTTCTGTGCGGCAAGGGCGATCCTGTCGGCCATGATGCTGCGAACATTACGCGAGCGGATGTCCACCCAGCGCTCACCGGGCCAGCCATCCAACGCGTGCCCTTTGTCTGTCGACCGGAAACGGTCACTGTCTTCCCGCCAGTTTTCGTGGCTGCCTGCCGAGAAATAGCAGATCACCTTGCGACCACTGGCGTGGATGTCATTGATGACGGACTGGGGGGTGTCGAACAGATCCAGGATAAACAGGTCTACCGCATAACCGGTGTTCGCCGGGCCCTGAAGCTGGATCTGCCATGTGCTGTCCACGGTGGGCTGATACCACTCCGTGGAGGGTGTGTGCGGTGGCGGGTTGATCAGGGAGGACAGTATGCTGCCAAGCAGACCCAGATTGTTCATAGCCGTATCGTGAGGTAAGAAAAAGAAGGTACGACTCTGATACTAGGGTGATGAAGCGGTGAAAAATGTGGTGGAATCGCGTTATTTGTGTAAATGCCTTGTACGAATAAGGCATATCAGCAGCGGTTGAGCGTTGCTAACGAGATAACACCCGGAAAAGGTCTATGGCTTTCCCGTCCTGTGCCGGCGGGGTCGGATCAAAAAACAATATCCACGGTTACGGTGTCCGAGTAGGTGCCCTGCACGGCCGTGGGGTCGGCGGGAATACGGCCAAACACGGTCATCATGATGCTGCTGCCTGTGCCCAGTCCTGTGCCGCTTCGGCGATTGGAGGTGTTGTCCCATTCGGTGCTTCGGGCCGCATTCTGAAACAGGCCATAATCAACAAAGTTGGCGCCATCGCTCATTCTGCGTGAACCTGCGGCGAAGTTGCTGCCCTCATTCAGGCCGACAGTAAATGGTGTGGTGTTGGTACAGCGAACGTCAATG
Source organism: Alcanivorax sp. (assembly GCF_017794965.1). Classification (NCBI taxonomy): domain Bacteria; kingdom Pseudomonadati; phylum Pseudomonadota; class Gammaproteobacteria; order Oceanospirillales; family Alcanivoracaceae; genus Alcanivorax; species Alcanivorax sp. The sequence goes on along the minus strand of NZ_CP051240.1, from coordinate 2,492,794 downwards.
AAGGTATCGGCATCGGTTTGTGCCAGTGGGGTGCTTTGGGTGCCGAAATCCAGATCATTGGCAGTGAACTGACACTGATCCTGGATCTCCATGGTGGCTTCCAGGGTATAGGGTGTCATCGGATCGCCGCTGGCAAAGTCGCATGGCTGAAAGGACCGCACTAGTCGTAGTTGAGAGCTGAGCATGGTGGCGGTATGAATTTCGGCTACGACATTACCGGGCACCGGGCCGGGAGCCAGTCCAAAGACTGTCACCGCACCATTGTCGTTGGAGTTAAAAAAGCCGGTGAAGTTAACGGCTTGAGAGACGGCATTCATTGTCGGTTGTATTACAGTGGTACGAGCAGCATCACTATAAACATTGAAAGGGATAGATGGACCCGCACTAGCACCTATCATGTTTCTAGGGAATGTGCTGTTATCTTGATCTGTGTTGACGTAGATACATAACTTGTAGTCGCTCGGCAAAAGAATAGCTTCCAACAAACTTCGGGAACACTGCCATTGAAGAGAAGTGGTTGTGTTGGCATTACCTCCCACAAATGGGTCTCTAACGCCGAAATTCAGCACAGGGGAATTGGTGATAGAGCACTGAAACGCCCAACCGGAACCCGGAAAAAAAAGCAGGCATGTCAGTATTGTACTTTTCGTGGTCATTTCTCTTCCACCATCAGGGTAATCGGGTCACCATTGATTGCGGCAGTGAAAAATTCCACGCTTCCCTCCGGCGGGGTGTTTTCCAGCGGAATTTGCAATTCCCTGCCGGGCAGGACGTATCCGAGCAGACCCTCCTGAATCAGAAACTGCTGGTTTTCGTTGCGGGGCTGCCAGTAAGCATCGGACAGTCGGGCGTGGGCAGTGCCGTTGTTGCGAACACGTAAAGCGCCGTCCTGGAAGTACACGGTCAGTTCGTGCTCCTGTTCTGGCAGTCCCACAAACAGCGGCAGCGACATGCGCAGCAAGACTCTCAGATTAGCGCCCTGATCCGATTCTGTATCGGGCACTTCGCTAATGATCAGGCGGTAGCTCTTTTCACTGGTGGACTCCGCCTGCGGATTTTTTTGAATGACACGGACCAGTTGCTCGCCATTGCCGGGAATCAGTGTGACCGGTGGCGTAATGATCAGGTCATCTTGCTGGCGCAGCTGTGTTTCCCCGTTGGGGCCCTGGTCCCAGGCGAAAAGCTGAATCTGGTAAAACCCTTCCAGTGAAGATCCGTTCTTGAGTTTGTAGGTGGCGTTGGCCTGCTCCGGAGCCATATTCATGCTCAAGGGGGAAACCGTCAGCTGGCCTGCCCACGCCGACAGGGACACCAGTGTCAGCAGGGAAATCAGTAGGGTGTTGTGTATGCGCTTGATCATGGCTAATCCTGTTATTACTGCGCCGACGGCGGCAGACACTGATAAGGGCCAAGCCGTGGCAGAGTGCCGGGGGCCGCGGTGAAGTCGAAGACGACGGTGCACAGTTGGCCTTTGCTGATGATACCGAATTCATTCGTGCCTTCAGTGATGCCCTGCAGGAACACTTCTCCATCATAGCCGACGACTGTGGCTTCTGCGTCGGGCATCAGCACTCTTGCGCCGGCAGGGACAGGGTTACCCTGGGGATCATGAATCACCACCACGGCACTGTTCTGTTGTGAAATTTCAAACCGCGCGGTAACCCCTGTCAATTCGGAGGGCTTGATGGTCAGTTTCTGCGAACCACTTTGCGCATCAACGGGGAGGTCATCAATGTCGATGGCCAGTTCGTTTTCCGTATAGGGAATCAGGTTGGGCAGCAGCAGGCGCCCACGGTGATTGGTCCTGCCGATCAGGCGGTTGGACTGGCGTACCGGCACATCTGCATAGCCACCGGTATCAATGATGGCAAAGCTGTTATTCATGGTGTTGGCGGCGTACACCGCCTCGTAGTTGGATACCACCGAGCCACTCAGGCTGGCGAAGCTGTTGTTCTCGCCATCCTGACCGTACACCCCGGCCTGGATGTCGCCATAGGGCGTCCACCAGCGGCCCCTGGCTTGGCGATAGCCTTCTGAATCCGGGCTGTAAGCCAGATCCCAGCCCAGGTCCCAGAAGTCGCGAACGTGTTGTCGCAGTGTCAGTACGGTATCGGTCTCTCCGCTCTGCTCATCGTGATTGATCCGGGCGCCGGCCTGAATCGGGCGCTGGCTGGGCTCCCTGAACCGATAGTTAAACCCGGCCAGCCAGGTCCTGTCGTCGGACTCTTTCAGGTTCTGGTTCACGCTGAAGGTGAGTGACAACTGCTGCCAGAGCGTGCGGTTATGGCTGATCACCAGGAATTGGCTGTCTTCTCCCTGAAACAGGCGGGTATCCAGATAACTGATATTGAGATTGCCTTGCCGGCCAAAACTGACGCTGCCGTTGACCTGGGTGCTGCTCTTGACCGGGAGCCGAATGTCGATGGAGTTGGACAGGTCCCGGTAGCCGCGGGAGCGTTCTGTATATTGGGCGCTGACCCCGTAGCGCTGGGTGCGAAATTCGTGGCCGACCACCCACTGGGTGCCCTGGTCGCCCTCATTGCTGCCATGGGCGATGGCCAGGTTGGATACGCCCAGCAGACCCGGGCGGACAACAATGCCCGCCCCGCTGTTGAACAGGGTGTCGCTGGCGTTCAGTGTTCCCTCCAGCGTCAGCGTATCACTGAAGCCATAACGGGCCACGCCGGTGGCCACGGAGAAGTCGTCATATTGATTGGAGCGCTGGCCGTAGAAGCGTCTTGGCGCGCCGAGCGTCGCAGAGTAATCCCAGTAGCCTTGCCGGAGCAGCTTGGGGCTGACGTAAAACGGTACGGTCTGGGTCACCTGCCGGCCCAGCGTGTCGGTGGTCACCACCTGCACTTCGCCCAGGCCCGTGACCCTGGGGGCGGTCTCCAGCACAAAGGGGCCGGGCTGCACCGGTTGGTCGGTGAGCCGTAAATCATTCACAAACACTTCCAGTGCTGATGGCAGGGTGGCTGAGCCACTGATTTGCGGTAGCGGGAAAGTAATCAGGTCCGGGCGAGAGCCAAAATTCCGGGAAAGCTGCACCCCGGCCATCCGGATGGAGGGTGTCCAGTTCAGCGCCCCCGTGACGGTGTCCCCGGCCATCCAGGTGCGCATCCGCTCCGGGTCGGTGTAGCGCCAGTAGCTGTCCAAGCGGATGTAGTCGCCATCATCCTGTGCGTTGTCATTCCAGCGAACCACGCCACTGGTGCTGGCAATGCCCCAGTCATCGAAGGCACGCAGTTCATGGCTGGCGGAGGTGGTCTGGTCGCCATTGTCCAGCCAGGTGCTGTAGGCATCGTAGTTCATCAGGATGCCCTGGCCCCGTTGCAGCGGTGTGCTGTCCTGGTCAAAGCCCGCCTTGATGGATTGGTGGGGCAGCCATTCTGCAGGAACGATCAGGTTGATCTGCTGGGCGTTGTTGTCGTACCGGCCGGCTATGTCCAGCTGACTGAGTGTCTGCCATTGTTCCTGGCTGACACTATCCGGAAATCTGACCCCCTGGGTAACCAGCTCATGAGTATCAATAGCCAGCTCTTCACCGTACACCTGAACGGGCAACATATGGGCCGTGGGGCGGCCATTCAGAATCAGCTGGGGGTACGCAATATAGGCATTGCCACCCTGGCCTCTAGCCTGGGCGCGTAAGCGGGCAAGATCGGATTGGGATAACTGGTTGTCCAGGCTAACAACCTGAACTTCGTTTGAAGCCACCTGCAATGGGGGGGGGATCTGCACGAGCGGTGGTGTCAAGGGTGGCGCTGCCCGCAGCGACAAGGGCCGCGAGAAAGCGCCGCACGGTTTTATAGCGACAACACCTGTGGTTATCCCAGAGCTTCACGGATGTCCTTTCCTGAATGCCCCGTTGCCTGGGGCAACGGGGAAAGGTGTGATCAGTATTCGAGAGTCACTGTCACGATGTCGGACAGGGACAGGCCGGTGGCGTTGAAGGTGTCCGCTCCATCAATGGTCGGTGTTTGCGCCGGAATGCGACCGAAGATATCGATGTCCTGGCTAGCGCCGGTGCCCTCAAAGGGAACATTATCGGCGCTGGTCCAAACAGTGGCAGCGGTTCGAGCGGAGTCAGAGTACAGCTGGTAGCTGACGTAGGAATTGTTTCCAGACTTCATGGCGCGCTCGCTGGCTACAGGACCGTTACCGAAGTTCCCGCCGTTGTCCAAACCGATGGTGAAGTCTGCACCATCGGAACAGGTGACGGTGACGGTGTTGGCGGCGTCGATGTTGCCGGCCACCACATCAGCGTCGGTCTGGTCACCGAAGTTGAGGTCGGTGGTGCTATCCAGGGTGCAGGAAGATTGCAGGTTGAGCAGCACATTAAAGGTGTCGGTCAGGGTTGCCGCAGAGCCCAGCATCGGGGCGGATACAAGCACTGCCATTGGGATCAGTTTTTTCATCGTTGTTTCTCCGGGACAAGCCATTGGGTCGTGCAATAATGTGAATTTGGTCACGATTCGATTTCGATTGTGAACATACTTAATGGGGGGTGAGTGGTAAATGAAGTTAGGTTAAGACTCTGTAAAATGGAGATGAATGGCGTTCGGAGGTGTCTGGGCGGCTTTTTTGGGGGTATGAGCGGTTTTAGTACCGCTCACCAGGTTGGGGGCGTGTAGCTTTTACCTGGATGGTTGCGGGCTGGCGGGGGTCCAGATAGTCGTTGTAGCGGGTGCCCCCCAACAGGGTGGCCAGTGCGTGGAGCATTTCTTTCAGCGTGGTGGTCATTCCCTGTCCTCCATGATGGTGTTGCCTTTCACAGTAGACGGATGGATTTCGACGTCGCCATGGTTTCGGGACAGGCGTACGCCGATAGCGGATGAGCAGTGGGTGCAGGACTTGGGTGGTGTGCGGGCAGCAACGTAAGGGTTCCGGAAACGCATTTCGAATTGCAGAAAAAATGGTTCATAGCGGGTTAGCGGGGAAACCTCTTGAGCACCCGTATCCGCAAGCGCTGCCCGACTGTCACTGTGGGAGCTTGCTTGCAAGCGAATAGCCGTTTCCGCACCAACATTCGCCTGCAAGCAGGCTCCCACGAGACAGGCATCTGCGAGAGTCAAAATGCGGCGGTGAAACCCTGCTCCCCTAAACAGAGAAACTCGCCGGCTTGCCAGCTTGGCGGGTTTCGGACCTCGCTAAATCAAACTGTGGGACAGTAGTGCCCCTTCGGTCGCCTCGCTACGCTCGGTTCGCGCCTCAAGCGGCGCTCCTACAGCAGGCTTTGTTGAGCGTGTTGCCTGTTGCGTGAAGCGTGGTGCCGCCGCGCAGCGGCAAATAAAACGGGCCCGCTTCCTTGCGAAAGCGGGCCCGCACTCCCTGGTCCAGAGGGAGGTAACTGCCAACCGCAAACTTACTGCGGGGTACGGATCACCAGCAGGCGTTCTTCGGTCATATCGTTGATGGCCCAGCGGATACCTTCGCGGCCCAGACCGGAATCCTTCACGCCGCCGTAGGGCATGTTGTCCACCCGCCAGCTCGGCACATCGCCGATTACCACGCCGCCTACTTCCAGTACGTCCCAGGCTTTCTGGGCCTTGTACAGATCGCGGGTAAAGATGCCGGCCTGCAGGCCAAACTTGGATTCGTTGATTGCGTTCAGGGCGTCATCGAAATCGTTAAAGCGGCTGATCACGGCCACTGGACCGAAGGCTTCTTCTTCCACGATGTTGGTGCCGGCAGGGGCATCTTCCAACAGAGTCGCCTCCAGCATGGCGCCGTTGCGCTTGCCGCCGGTGAGCAGGGTGGCGCCGGCGTCCACCGCTTCGTTGATCCAGTTTTCCAGACGGGTGGCTTCGCCCTCGGAAATTACCGGGCCAATAAAGGTGTCTTCGTCTTTGGGGTCACCCATTTTCAGGGAGGCGGTCTTTTCTACCAGTTTTCCTTTCAGCTCGTCATAGACCTTGTCATGAATCATGATGCGCTGAACGCCGATGCAGCTCTGACCGGACTGATAGAAAGCCCCAAACACGATGCGCTCGACTGCGTCGTTCAGGTCGGCGTCTTCGTCGACTACTACCGCGGCGTTACCGCCGAGCTCCAGAATCACCGGTTTCTTGCCGGCGCGGGCTTTCAGGTCCCAGCCCACATCGGGGCTGCCGGTAAAGCTGAGCAGCTTGAAGCGATCATCGGTGGTGAACAGGTCCGCACCGTCACGGTGGCAGGGAAGCACGGAAAACGCGCCCTTGGGCAGATTGGTTTCAGCCAGCACTTCGCCAATGATGATGGCGCCGATGGGAGTACGGCTGGCGGGTTTCAGTACGAAGGGGCAGCCAGCGGCGATGGCCGGAGCCACCTTGTGGGCGGCCAGGTTCAACGGGAAGTTGAACGGAGAAATAAAGGAACAGGGGCCAATGGGGACACGCTTGACCATGCCGCGGTAGCCCTTGGCCCGTGCAGAAATTTCCAGGTTCAGTACTTCGCCTTCAATGCGCACGGCTTCTTCGGCGGCCACCCGGAAGGTATCGATCAGACGCGTCACTTCACCACGGGCATCCTTGATCGGCTTGCCCGCTTCGATGCACAGCGCTTCCGCCAGTTCCTCGAAGCGTTCCTGAAAGCGTTTTACACAGTGATAGAGAATCTCCTGACGCTCGTAGGGTGCCAGTGCGGCCATGGCGGCGCTGGCCTTGTCAGCGGCATCAATCGCTTTATCAATGGTGGCCGCATCGGCCATGGCCACACGGGTGGCCACTTCACCGCTGTACTTGTCGGTAACGTCCAGGTCCTGGTTGGCGAACACCGCCTCATTGGCCAGGTAGTAAGGGTAGGATTCTTTCAGCATGTCAGTTCCTTAATGGCGTTGTCGCTGCCAAGAGGTTGGAAGCAATGAATGACCAGCAACATGTGGCACGCAAAAGCCTGTTCCGTGCTGCGTGTTGCGTGCAGCGGCAATTACAGCTTTGAGCTGAGATCACGAATTTCCTGATTCAGAATGCGGTTGTTGTCGCGGTAGTCCACCGGGCAATCAATCACATGTACGCCGCCGGCGGCATAACATTCTTCGATCAGCGGGGCGAGGCCGGCGGTGGATTCTACCCGGTGCCCGTTGGCACCGTAAGAGCGGGCATAGTCCACGAAGTCCGGGTTGGTGAAGTCCAGGCCGAAATCCTGGAAATCCATGTCACTTTGTTTCCACTTGATCATGCCGTAGCCGTCATCGCGGAGAATCAGAATCACGATATCCAGCTTCAGGCGTACTGCGGTTTCCAGTTCCTGGCTGTTCATCATGAAGCCTCCGTCACCCACAATGGCCATGACGCGACGGTCCGGGTACACCATCTTGGCGGCCATGCCGGAGGGCAGGCCGGCACCCATGGTCGCGAGGGCATTGTCCAGAAGGACGGTGTTGGGTTTGGTGGCCGGATAGTTACGTGCAAACCAGATCTTGTACATGCCGTTATCGAGGGTGAGGATGCCGTCCTCGGGCATGACCTTGCGAATTTCATCCACCAGGCGCTGCGGTCTGATCGGGAAGCTGTCATCCACAATGCCTTCGCGGATGTGGCTCTGCAGGGCATCGCGGATGCGATGAAAATCGGAGAAACTCCAGTGCTCCTGGGGTTCCAGGCGTTCCTTGAGCTGCCACAGGCTGTTGGCAATATCACCGATCACTTCGATCTGAGGGAAGTAGACCGGGTCCACCTGGGCAGAGTTGAAGTTGATATGAACGACCTCGGCGCCACCGGGGCGCATGAAGAACGGCGGTTTCTCAACCACATCGTGGCCCACGTTGATGATCAGGTCAGCCTGGTCGATGGCGCGGTGCACGAAATCGCCGGCGGACAGGGCGGTATTGCCGAGGAAATGCGGGCCGGTTTCGTCCACCACCCCTTTACCCATCTGGGTGGTGATCACCGGGATACCCAGCTTCTCGACAAACTGTCGCAGCATCTTGCTGGTGAGCTTGCGGTTGGCGCCGGCACCGGCCAGCAGCAGCGGCTTGCGCGCGCCCTGGATGGCTTCGATGGCCTTGCAGATGGCCTTGTCTTCGGCAATGGGGCGGCGTGTCATGCTGGGCTCGGTGACCGGCATGGTGGAATGTTCACGGGCGATATCTTCCGGCAGCTCCAGGTGCGTGGCGCCGGGGCGCTCTTCCTGGGCCAGGCGGAAGGCTTCGCGGATGCGGGTGGGAATGGAATCGCCACTGACCACCTGTTTGGTGAACTTGGTCAGCGGGCGCATCATGTCGACCACATCAATGATCTGGAACTGGCCCTGCTTGCTGCTCTTGATGGGCTTCTGTCCGGTGATCATTACCATGGGCATGGCGCCCAGCTGGGCGTAGGCGGCGGCGGTCACGAAGTTGGTGGCACCGGGGCCAAGGGTGGACATGCAGACACCGGCCTTGCCGGTGAGACGGCCATAGGTGGAGGCCATGAAACCGGCCGCCTGCTCATGACGGGTAATCACCAGTTTGATTTTGGAGCCGCGCAGGGACTCCAGCAGGTCCAGGTTTTCTTCGCCGGGAATGGCAAAGACGTGTTCAACGCCTTCGGCTTCCAGGGCACGGACGAACAAATCTGATGCTTTCATGAGGTGGTCTCTCCGGTTGTTGCCTGTCTGATGGTCTTCGCAGCAGGTATCCACGATGTGTGGCAATGCAATTTCAACGCGGTTTAATGCAAGGGTTGTGCCTGCTTTTCCCTGTAATAGTGCAGGAAAAATGCACCATCATGGTGTCATGTAGACATTTCGGGCTTCACTATAGCGCGACATGGTGCAATAAGGGCGTAGGGAATACTGATTTGTTTTATTAACAAATGTGATCATGGACCATTGCCGTCAGGGTGTTGGCGGTGCACAGCCTGCTAGGAGGGAGACTATGAAAATTTGGCTTGGAATCGTGGCGGCGGTGGTGCTGGCGGTGGTGGTGGTGCTGGCCGGGCTGCATCGCTGGTTCAATCCTCCTTCCCCGGCGGCGCAACTGTTCTATAACGGCACCATCCTCACCATGGATGCGCAGCACCCTGAAGCCTCAGCCATGCTGGTCAAGCGCGGCGAGATTATTGCCTTTGGCGATGCAGACACCCTCCGTGATGAAGTCAGCCGGGACGCGATTCAGGTGGATCTGCAGGGCGGCACTTTGATGCCGGGCTTTATCGAGGCCCACGGTCACTTTCCCGGTGAGGGGTTGGCGGCCATTGCGGTGGATGCCAACAGTCCGCCCATTGGTGACCTTTACAGTATCGACACCCTGCTGGAACGCTTGAAGTTACTGGCTCAGCGTCGCCCCGAGGGGACCCTGATGGCCTATGGTTTCGACGATACCACCATCGGCGAACAACGGTTTCCCACCCGCCAGGAACTGGATTCTGTCAGTGAAAAGCGCCCCATCATGGTGATGCATATTTCCGGTCATCTGGGGGTGTTAAACAGCGCGGCCCTGGCCGCCATGGACATCCCGGAGACCGTACAGGATCCGCCCGGTGGTTTTTACGGTCGAGATCCACAGGGGCGCCTTAATGGTCTGTTGGCGGAAACTGCTTTCAGTGATGTGCGGGCCCGCTTGCTGAACCTGCCCGCCATGGATGGATGGCGCGTCATGCGCCGTGCGGCACAACGGTATCTCTCTCGCGGTATTACTTTTGCCCAGAATGGCCTGGCCGATGCCAACAACATCAAGGCACTGGCCCCGGTGTTGCAGTATGGCCTGCTGCCGTTGCGCCTTAGCATCTGGCCAGATGCCGGTGCGCAACAGCAGATATCGGAAGGGCGACTGAGCCTGCCTGATGGCCCGCGCAGCTACATCGGCCCGGTAAAGCTGGTCAGTGATGGTTCGCTGCAGGGCTATACGGGGTTTCTCAGCGAGCCTTACTACACGGTGCCCGGGGATTACCCCGAGGATTATGTTGGCTTTCCTACTCAGTCGGGGCCTGAGCTGAATGAACAGGTGACCCGGTTTCATTGTCAGAATCGCCAGGTGGCCATTCATGCCAATGGTGATGCGGCCATCAGCCTGAGTCTGGATGCCGTCGCCGCTGCCCGTGAACGTTGTCCTGAAGTGCGTCACCAGCCGGTGTTGATCCATGCGCAGATGGCCACCCCGGGACAGCTGCAAAGGATGGCCGAGCTGGATGTGATTCCGTCCTTCTTTAATACCCATGTGTATTACTGGGGGGATCGTCACCGGGATATCTTCCTGGGCCCTCAGCGCGCCGAACGGATTTCTCCGCTGGCAGAAGCGGAGCAGCTGGGGTTGGCGTTTACCCTGCATGCTGATTCCCCGGTGGTGCCCTTTGAGCCGCTTCAGCTGGTCTGGAATGCGGTACATCGGGAAACCGCAGGAGGCCAGCTGTTGGGGGCGGAGCAGGCGGTGTCGGTGGAGCGGGCCTTGCGTGCTGTCACCGTGGATGCGGCCAGACAGCTGGGGGTGGCAGAGGAGGTCGGACAATTGCGACCCGGCATGAGAGCGGATCTGGTGTGGCTCGACCGGGATCCCCGTGTCTCCATTGCGGACTGGAAAGCCATCCAGGTGCATGGGGTCTGGGTCGATGGGGTTCGTCGCTTTCCTGGCGGGCAGTCAGAGTAGCGGCGAGCAATGATGGGGCCAACGATGCGGCCCCTGTTCAGGGGCGCCGGTCAGGCGCCGCTGTGGTTCAGTGCCAGGTGCCTTCCAGGTTCTCGCACTGTTCCAGAAACTCTTCTGCGCTCATTTCGATCGTGTCGTGATCCAGGTGTGAGGCCACCTGCTCTTTCAACTGTCCAACCACTTTGGACATCACGGTCAGGGTTTCTTCTACCTGCTCAATGGTTTCCAGCAGATCCTCGGCTTCTTGCAGATACTCTTCACTCAGGTATTCGTCTTTCTCGTAGTCGCTCATGCGAAGCCTCCTGATGGTTTGATGAGTCCGTTGCATCCAGACTCTCTTCCATGTTGCCAACGATAGGGGCGTAAAACAAACGGCAATTGCCGCTATTTGGTTAAACTTTGAGCGTTTGTGATGGATGGTCGGGCGCTTTTCGCGAACGGTTCAAAACCGCGGGCCAGCGGGCTGAAGCAGGGCGATCCGAGCGCCCCATTCGCATGCAGGCAGGCACGCTCCCACAGGGCGCGTCTTGTTGTTTCGTAGGGGGTTGCTTGTGGCTCGATAAAAGGGCAGTCGAGGTTTTTGACGGCTGCTCATCCTCCTTCTGCCGCTTTGCTATTGGTTATAACGTATCAGCGGTCTGCCAACCTAGATGCGTTAGATCGAACATTATCCCTTGGTTGCCAGAAGATTTAACCAAGTCTTTTGACATTAATTCGTCTAGTGCTGCTTCGCTTTTTGCGTAGTCTCTGGGGCTCTTTGCACCAAAGGCCATTCCTCCGGCCTCTATAGAGCAAAGACCTAGAGACTCTGACTTCATAATAGTGCCATCTTTACTGTTTGAGGCAGCTTTCAATATCTGGGCTGCTTCATTAGACAGGGGGATAGTAGTCTGCTTTTGATTACTTGGTTGGCCATCAAGTTTTTCGGTAAGCCGATCCCGCTCCTTCCTAAGGTTTTCTAGTTGTGCAATTAACTTTTCTTTTGTCTCCGCATCTTCGATGTCGGCAACTTTTTGATCTCTATGTGCCCTTTCAATTAGTTCTTTCTCTTTAACAGCGAAGAGGTCTGCCCGAGACTGTTCTAGCTCTGTTTGGCGTATGGTTCTTTTGTGTTCTGCTTCTAGGTAAAGGTTGTCTATTAGTGCGGTGGGCTTTCTGGAAATGAAGCTGAAAACAAAGTGAATCCAAGGTGAGGCTACTGCAACGGCTGCGCCAATAATTAGGGGAAGGATTACTAGGGAGTTGAAGCTTGTATGGCTATCAAATATGGCTAATCGCTCCAGAGGAGAGGCGTTTGTTGTACTGAGAAGAAATATTCCCCGCCAATTTAGTGCTATGAATGTGAGTGCGGTGTAGCCGAAATAGGGGGCTTTAATTCTTGCGTTTACTGCCTCGATTATTTCTCTCATCAGTTGTTTTTCTCCCTTGCTCTCTATTCTTGAATCTGAAGCCCCTTGTGACAGGCTGGAATCATTAGTTCTCTACAAGGTGAGAAAGAGTTGTTGGTTTAGCGTGTTGCCTGTTGCGTGAAGCGTGCTGCGTTAAAAAACAAAAGGGCGCCGAAGCGCCCTATGTTTTTTGCTTAATCCCAGCTCAGCGCGCCGCCGACCTGGTATTCGGTGACCCGCGTTTCGAAGAAGTTCTTCTCTTTGCGCAGGTCCATGATTTCGCTCATCCACGGGAAGGGGTTGTTCACGCCTTTGAACTGCTCCGGCAGGCCCAGCTGGGCGAGACGGCGGTTGGCGATGAACTGCAGGTACTCTTCCATCATGGCGGCGTTCATGCCGAGGACACCGCGGGGCATGGTGTCGCGGGCGTACTGGATTTCCAGCTCGGTGCCTTCCAGGATCATCTGGGTGGCCTTGTCGCGCATGGCCTGGTCCCACAGGTGCGGGTTTTCCAGTTTGATCTGGTTGATCACGTCCACGCCGAAGTTCACGTGCATGGATTCGTCACGCAGGATGTACTGGAACTGCTCGGCCACGCCGGTCATCTTGTTGCGGCGGCCCATGGAGAGGATCTGGGTGAAGCCGCAGTAGAAGAAGATGCCTTCCAGTACGCAGTAGAACGCGATCAGGTTTTCCAGCAGTGCCTTGTCGGTTTCCACGGTGCCGGTCTTGAATTCCGGATCGGACAGGTCGCGGGTGTACTGGATGCCCCACTGGGCCTTCTTGGCTACGGCGGGAATCTCGCGGTACATGTTGAAGATTTCACCTTCATCCATGCCCAGGGACTCAATGCAGTACTGGTAGGCGTGGGTGTGGATCGCTTCTTCGAAGGACTGACGCAGGATGTACTGGCGACACTCCGGGTTGGTGATCAGGCGGTAGATGGCCAGCACCAGGTTGTTGGCAACCAGGGAATCGGCGGTGGAGAAGAAGCCCAGGTTACGCTTGACGATGCGACGCTCGTCGTCAGTCAGGCCATCAGGCTTTTTCCAAAGCGCCAGGTCGGCGTTCATGTTTACTTCCTGGGGCATCCAGTGGTTGGCGCAGCCATCCAGGTATTTCTGCCATGCCCAGTCGTACTTGAACGGTACCAGCTGGTTGAGGTCGGCGCGGCAGTTGATCATGCGCTTGTCGTCAACTTCCACACGGCCTGCGGTGCCTTCCAGTTCGGCCACACCCTCGGCCACGTCCATGTCGGCAACGGCGGCCTGGGCGCGCTCAACGGCGTCGCTTACCGCGTTGTCGGTTCGTCCTCGCAGCTCATCGCTTCCTGAATTTCCAGCATCCGCTGCACTTCCCGGTGCCGGTGCTTGAGGTGCAGATGCCGCTTGGTCAGAAACCGTCTCAGATTGCGGCGGCGTTGCGGGCTTTGGTTGCGGCTTGGCGGCAGGCGTCTCTTGCGCATTGAATTCGTCCCAGCTCAGCATGTGTTCTCTCCATTCCTTTCTAACAAGTTTGGTGTCGTCAGGTCACCGCTTGCGTAATCATTTTGTTGTGGCTGCATGCCCACGCGTGTTGCTTGTTGCGTGAAGCATGCAGCGAGCGCGGAGCGCTTACTGGCAAGCCTCACAATCCGGATCATCGATGGAGCAGGCCTGGGGTACGTCGGCGGCCTGGCTGAACTCTGCCGGCGCTTCTTCCACTTTGGAAGAAACACGGTTGAGCTTGCCATCGGTGATGGTGGACTTCTCGGTCTGGGTGGCGCCAATGGCGCGCAGGTAGTAAGTGGTCTTGAGGCCGAGCAGCCATGCCATTTTGTAGGTCACGTCCAGCTTTTTGCCGTTGGCTTCCGCGATGTACAGGTTCAGGGACTGGGCCTGATCGATCCACTTCTGGCGGCGGCTGGCGGCTTCCACAATCCAGCGGGTTTCCACTTCAAAGGCCGTACGGAACTGCTCTTTGAGATCGGCAGGAATACGCTCGATGGGCTGTGCGGAACCGTCGTAGTACTTCAGGTCGTTGACCATCACGTTGTCCCACAGGCCGCGTGCTTTCAGTGCGTTGACCAGGTACGGATTCACTACGGTGAACTCGCCGGACAGGTTCGATTTCACGTACAGGTTCTGATACGTCGGTTCAATGGACTGTGAAACCCCGGTGATATTGGCGATGGTCGCCGTCGGCGCAATCGCCATCACGTTGGAGTTACGCATGCCTTTCTTCGCCATCTCGCGCACGCCGTCCCAGTCCAGGGTCTGGCTGCGGTCCACCTTGCAGTAATCTTCGCCACGCTGCTTCACCAGAATGTCAATGGAGTCGATCGGCAGCACGCCCTGGCTCCACAGGGAACCGTCGAAGGTCTGGTAGGCACCGCGCTCTTCGGCCAGTTTGGCGGAGGCCTGAATAGCGTAGTAGCTCACTGCTTCCATGGACGTGTCGGCAAACTGCACGGCGCCTTCAGAGGCATAGCTGATGCCTTGCTTGTACAGCGCATCCTGGAAACCCATGATGCCCAGGCCCACCGGGCGGTGCTTCATGTTGGAGTTTTCCGCCTGCGGCACGCTGTAGTAGTTGATGTCGATCACGTTATCCAGCATGCGCACGGCGGTGTTGATGGTGCGCTGCAGTTTGTCGGTATCGAGACCGTTTTCGTCCACGTGCTGGGCCAGGTTCACGGAACCCAGGTTGCACACGGCGATTTCATCCTTGTTGGTGTTCAGGGTGATCTCGGTGCACAGGTTGGAGGAGTGCACCACGCCCACGTGCTGCTGCGGGCTGCGCAGGTTGCACGGATCCTTGAAGGTGAACCACGGGTGGCCAGTCTCGAACAGCATGGAGAGCATCTTGCGCCACAGGTTGATGGCGGGGATGCGTTTGAACAGTTTCAGCTCACCGGTGCGGGTCTGCTCTTCATAGGCCAGGTAGGCTTTCTCGAAGGCTTCGCCGTACAGGTCGTGCAGGTCCGGGGTGTCGTTGGGGCTGAACAGGGTCCAGTCCTCTTCGTTCAGTACACGCTTCATGAACAGGTCGGGAATCCAGTTGGCGCTGTTCATGTCGTGGGTACGACGACGGTCGTCACCGGTGTTCTTGCGCAGCTCGAGGAATTCCTCGATGTCCATGTGCCAGGTTTCCAGGTAGGCACAGACAGCGCCTTTGCGCTTGCCACCCTGGTTCACGGCCACGGCGGTGTCGTTGACCACTTTAAGGAAAGGCACGACGCCCTGGGATTTGCCGTTGGTGCCCTTGATGTAGGAGCCCAGCGCGCGCACCGGGGTCCAGTCGTTGCCCAGGCCACCGGCAAATTTGGACAGCATGGCGTTGTCCTGGATGGCACCGTAGATGCCGTGCAGGTCGTCCGGCACGGTGGTCAGGTAGCAGCTGGACAGCTGCGGACGCAGAGTGCCGGCATTGAACAGGGTCGGGGTGGAGCTCATGTAGTCGAAGCTGGAGAGCAGGTTGTAGAACTCGATGGCGCGTTCTTCCTTGTTCTCTTCTTCGATGGCCAGCCCCATGGCGACACGCATGAAGAAGCACTGCGGCAGCTCGATGCGGGTGTCGTTGTGGTGAATGAAGTAGCGGTCGTACAGGGTCTGCAGGCCCAGGTAGGAGAACTGCAGGTCGCGGTCGCCCTGAATGGCAGCACCCAGACGGGCCAGGTCGTATTCACCCAGCTTCGGGCTCAGCAGTTCCAGCTCGATGCCCTTGGTGATGTAGGCGTTGAGGGCATCGCTGTACAGTGCGTTCATTTCTTCCTGGTTGGCGCGCTCGGCCACGTCAAGATACTGCAGCGCTTCGGCACGGATCTTGTCCATCAGCAGGCGGGCAGTCACCAGGGAGTAGTTGGGCTCCACTTCGATCAGGGTGCGCGCGGTCATCACCATGGAGGTGTTCACGTCATTGATGGACACGCCATCGTAAAGGTTCTTGACGGTTTCAGTGATGATCTTGTCCGCGTGGACATCGTCCAGGCCTTCACAGGCGGTGCGGATCAGGTGCTCCAGACGGCCCATGTCCAGCGGTGCCTTGCTGCCATCTTCCATGGTGACGGACATTTCCACCTTGTGGGTGGGCTCCGGGAACTGGCTGGCCTGTTCGGCACGCTTCTGTGCCTGGCGGTCACGGTAGAGCACGTAATCTCGGGCAACCTTGTGTTCGCCGTTGCGCATCAGTGCCAGCTCAACCTGGTCCTGGATCTCTTCAATATGAATCGTACCGCCGGAGGGCATGCGGCGCTTGAAGGTGGCACTGACCTGCTCGGTGAGACGCGCCACGGTTTCATGGATACGGGAAGAGGCCGCCGCCGTGCCGCCTTCTACCGCCAGAAACGCCTTGCTGATGGCGACGGTGATCTTGTCGTCATCGTAGCTGACAACCTTGCCGTTGCGCTTGATGACGCGCAGCTGGCCCGGTGCGGTATTGGCGATGTCCTGGTCCTGGCCGGCATCGGCGCCCGCGGCTCCGGTGGGGTTCTGTGGGTTCTGGTTCATGTCCGTTTGCATGGTGCCCTCTCCGTTGTGGTGCTGTTCTGTCTGTTTGTCTTGTAGGGTGTTGTCTATCGTGTTGCGTGCGGTTTGAATCACGCAAAACGCCACGGCGTTACACCATGGCGTGAAAAAGCTGTGTTGTGGGTGAAGCCAGTAAGCGGGTCCTGACAACGGACCACTATATATTGTGTCTTTTCCATGACGCTTTCCCCTTCCCTGAGTGCCATCCTGCCGCTAAATTGCTGATCGGCGGGCACTTTTTGCCGTTTTTCTTGGTCTGTCTGTTGGGAGGCGGCGGTCTGCTGGAAACCCAATATGTTGGGGCTGCCGCTCAGGATCAGTACAAGTTATAGTTGCTCCTGCGGATTTGCAAGCACTTCGGCTGGGGAAATTTTGTGGATAACTTGTGGAGCGATGTGGGTGCATTTCGAGGGCACCGCTGCAGTGCAGACAAGTACTAGATATTGTGTTTGTCAACGGGTGAAATGCAAAATGAATGGGGTTCGAACAGAAGTGCGACGTTTACAAGGTTGCCGTGGGCGGTGCGTATGCGTATAAACGTGCGTTAGGGATACGTTTTTGACAGTGACCGGGTTGGTCATGACAGGAAACGACAATAACGATACAAATCAACAAGGATAAGGACGGGATGACAACGGTGCAGGATAACCCGCCAGCCATCATGATCGTGGAAGATGATGAACGTCTTGCCGATCTCACCTGTGAATATCTTCAAGCCAATGGTCTCGACGTCACTGTGGTCAGTGACGGTGAAGAGGCCATTCGTCGTATTCGGGCCGAACAGCCTGATCTGGTGGTGCTGGATCTCATGCTGCCGGGCGCCGATGGCCTGACGGTATGCCGCGAAGTACGTAGTGCCTACAAGAACCCTATCCTGATGCTCACCGCCCGCACGGATGACATGGATCAGGTGCTGGGTCTGGAGATGGGCGCGGATGATTATGTGGCCAAACCGGTCAAGCCCCGGGTGCTGCTGGCGCGAATTCGTGCCCTGCTGCGCCGGGTAGAAACGGATAATGAGCGCGACAACTCTCCGGCTCGCCTGGAATTCGGTGCGCTGGTCATCGACAACTCGGCCCGGGAAGTGACCCTGGCAGGGGAATCCGTGGACCTGACCAGTGCGGAATATGATCTGCTCTGGTTGCTGGCCTCCAATGCCGGCACCGTGCTGTCCCGGGAAACCATCTTCGAGAAGTTGCGTGGCATCCAGTACGATGGACAGGATCGGTCCATCGATGTGAGGATTTCCCGGATTCGTCCCAAGGTGGGCGATGATCCGGAAAACCCGAAACGCATCAAGACGGTGCGTTCCAAGGGGTATTTGTTCGTCAAGGAAATCGGCGCGGCCTGATATTTCAGCCGCGCTGTGACGCTGGGTGACCTTTGAATAGTATTTTTGTGCGGCTCTACGGTGGGCTGCTGCTGGCGTTGTGCTTTATCGGTGCCATCACCTACGCCTCCGTGCAGCTGGTCAATCAATACCGTTCCGATATCTACCGGGAAGAGATGGCGCGGGGCACCTTCTACCTCATGGCAGAGGGGTACCAGCGCTACAAGCCGGAGGAGCGGGCTCGCTGGAGCCAGGTGCTGACACAGCTGTTCGGGGCTCCGATCAGCCTGAAAGACGCACAGGCATTGAATCTGGGCTATCGCGAGGCGTTGCACCTCAGTGAAGGTCTCGTGGTCATGCGCCTGAATGATGCCGAGGGCTATGCAGACATCCTGTTTCAGCTGCCCGGTGAAGAGAATTACATTACTACCCGCATGACCAAGGTGTCCGAGCAGCAGGCCCGGGCCACTGCGGTACTGATCCTCAATCACCTTTCACATTTTTCCGAAGAACAATGGGAAAGCGCCCTTGCGGCGCTACAACAGTATTTTGGCTACGAGCTGGCCATGGTGGACAGGGCAACCCTGGATCTGGATGCGGAGCAGGAGCAGCGGCTGAACCGGCGCGAGGTGGTGATTGCGCTGGATGACAGTACCCGACGGGACTCCAGTATTCGTATCTATGCGCCCGTTGCCCAAACCGGCAAGTTGCTGGTGATCGGGCCGCTTACCTTGTTCGACCAGTTCCCCATCGAACTGTTGCTGGTGGCCGGGATGCTGAGTCTGCTTGCGGTGGCGCTGGCCACCTACTTGCAGGTGAGTCCATTGCAGCGGCGGCTCAAGCAGCTGGACCGGGCGGTGAGCCAGCTTGGCTCCGGGGATCTGGGTGCCTATGCCAATATCGAAGGCAACGATGCCATCGGGCAGGTGGCGGCTACCTTTAACGGCATGACCGCACACATTCGGCGACTGATTGAATCCCAGCGGGAAATGACCCGAGCGGTGAGCCATGAGTTGCGCACGCCTGTGGCGCGGTTGCGTTTCGGTCTGGAGATGCTGGCGGATATCGAATCAGCGGACCTGCGCCGTGAGAAGCTCAATGCCCTGGACCACGATATCGAGCAGCTGGACCAGCTGATCGACGAAATCCTTACCTACGCGCGCCTGGAGCAGGGTACCCCGAATATCGAATTCAAGCCGGTGAATGTCACAGACCTGTGCGACCAGCTCCGTGACGAGATGGAGACCATCCGGGGGGTCACCCGCATTTCAGTGGAAAGCGACTCACCCGCGCTGGAAGTGGAAGCGGAAGAGCGCTATCTGCATCGCGTGCTTCAGAACCTGGTGACCAATGCGCTGCGATATGCCAACGGGGTCATTGTCATGCGTATCCAGGTTGTGGGTGATCAGATAACCGTCCATGTGGATGATGACGGGCCCGGCATTCCCGAGCATGAGAGAGAGCGGGTGTTCAAACCCTTTGCTCGCCTGGACAAGAGTCGTCACCGTGCCAGCGGGGGCTACGGTCTGGGGCTTTCCATCGTCAAGCGCATTGTGGATTGGCACGGTGGCGATATTCGTGTGGACGAAAGCCCGGAAGGCGGCGCCCGTTTCACGGTTACCCTGCCGGCCACCCAGCAGGGACAGCATGTGCTGGGGCGGGTGAATTGAAGCTGCGAGCTGCGAGCTACGAGTTTCGAGTTCAAAGTTTAAAGTTGAAAAGCGCGACCAACGCTTTCGGTTCTGTGAGGGCGTGCCCGCGCCCTTACCGTTAATCGCGGGCAGGGAACAGCAAAACCCCGGGACCTGATCCGCGTTTAAACTTTGAACTTTCAACTCGCGTCAGGCTTTGTCCATAACATTGTCCGTTTTGGTGCAATCTGCCTTGGGGCGTTCGGGTAAAATGCGCGCCCCCGATACCGCCGGGACGTATTTGTCCGATCCCGCCAATACCGATAACAGGGAAGCCAAGCCATGTCATACATCCTCTCCATCGATCAGGGTACTACCAGCTCCCGTGCCATCGTGTTTGATGGCGATGGCAAGGCGGTGGGGCAGGCCCAGAAAGAGTTTGGCCAGCATTTCCCTCAGGATGGCTGGGTGGAGCATGATGCAAAGGAAATCTGGAACGATACCCTGACTCTGTGTCGCGAGGCGTTACGCAATGCCCATATCGAGGCACAGCAACTGGCCGCTATCGGCATCACCAACCAGAGGGAAACCACGGTGCTGTGGGACCGGCAAACCGGTGATCCGCTGGCCCGGGCCATCGTCTGGCAGGATCGCCGAACCGCGGACACCTGCAAGACCCTGCGCCAGGCGGGCCATGAAGACACGGTGCGGGCCAAAACCGGGCTGCTTCTGGATCCCTACTTTTCCGCCACCAAACTGGCCTGGTTGCTGGACAACACCCCCGGCGCTCGCCAGCGGGCAGAGTCGGGGGAGCTGGCGTTCGGCACTATCGACAGCTGGCTACTGTGGCAGCTGACCCGCGGCAAGGTGCACGCCACCGATGCCACCAACGCTTCACGCACCCTGTTGTTCAATATCCATACCCAGCAGTGGGATGACGAATTGCTGGACCTGTTTCAGGTGCCAGCCAGTGTGCTGCCGGAAGTGCGTGACAGTGCCGGTGAGTTTGGCAAAACCTGCCCTGAGTTACTCGGGGCGGCGGTGCCGGTCTGTGGTATTGCCGGTGACCAGCAGGCGGCGCTGGTCGGGCAGGCCTGTTTTTCCCCGGGCATGGTTAAAAGCACCTACGGCACCGGCTGCTTCATGGTGATGAACACCGGAGAGGCAGTGCAGTCCGAGAATCGGCTGCTGACCACGGTGGGGTATCGCCTGAATGGCAAGACCACCTACGCGCTGGAAGGCTCCATCTTTGTGGCCGGGGCGGCGATCCAGTGGTTGCGCGATGGTCTCAAGCTGATTTCCGATGCCAGTGAAACCGAAGCTCTGGCACGTCGGGCCGGTTCGGCGGGCGGAGTGTATCTGGTACCTGCTTTCACCGGCCTGGGCGCGCCCTGGTGGGACCCCCATGCCCGTGGGGCATTGTTGGGGTTGACCCGGGATACGGGCATTGCGGAAGTGGTCACCGCCGGCCTTGAAGCGGTGTGTTATCAGTCCCGGGATCTGCTGGACGCCATGGCGGCAGATTGTGGTACGCGACCCACCACCCTGAGAGTGGATGGTGGCATGGTAGTGAACAACTGGCTCAGCCAGACCCTGGCGGATGTGCTGGGTGTGTGCGTGGATCGGCCAGTGGTCACTGAAACCACTGCGCTGGGGGCGGCCTACCTGGCCGGGTTGGGGTGTGGTCTTTATCCTTCGCTGGAGGCTATCGCTGGCCAGTGGCGCTGCGAGCGAGAGTTTTCGCCGGCGCTGGAGGAGGAGGAGCGTCAGCGTCGCTATGCCGGTTGGCGCGATGCAGTGGACAGGGTCCGCCAGGAGTAAGCAGAAAGGGGAGCTTTGGGTCAGAAAATCAGTCGCTTGCCATTGACTGGTCCTATCATCTGGCGATGGACGGTCTGTTTGGGTCGACAGTAAAACTGTGACGTAATACGCATTTAGTATTAATATGGGTTTAACAATAATACTAAAGAGTCACTCAGTGCGGCCCTGGTAGGGGTGGGCTGGCCGCGTCCAATCAGGTACCCGAATGGATCAATCTTTATCCTTGCATCCGGCAACCCTTCAATCTCAACGTGTGCGCCGTGTGCTGTTCGCGATTGTTATGGGGGGCAGTGCCCATACCCTGCTTTGCTGGATTGCGCTGCAACTGGACTTCTTCCGTGGCGGAGACGCTCTTTTTGCTGTCCTGTTTTCCATCATCTGGGCAGGCCATGCCCTGTTCGTGGCATTCATGTTGCTGGGCCTTAACCGTCGTCTTTCCGAACCTTCGATGATTCTGCCGCTGATGATCTGGTCCACCACCGGGCTACTGGTCACGGCCGCAGTGGTGGATCAGGTGCGGTTGTGCGTCATGCTGATCTTCTTTGCCATTGTGCAGCTGGGTGTGCTGCAGGCATCCCTGCGGCAGTTCATTTTTCTGGCGGTGTACTGCGTGCTCGGCTACGCCATCGTGCTGGGTATAGTCTGGATCTACTGGCCTGAAGTGGTCGATGTACAAGGGGAGTGGATCCAGTGGGGCCTGTTTGCGGTCATGGTCATGGCGGTGGCGGTGCTGGCTGCGGAAATCTCCACCATTCGGCGCTTGCTGGGCAGACGTAATACCCAGTTGGCGGAGGTGCTGGAGCGCATTCATGACATGGCGGTCAAGGACGAGCTGACCGGTTTCTACCGTCGTCGTCATGCCATGGAGCTGCTGTCCAAGGCCTGCGGACAGGCCTCACGGGGGGCATTCTCCCTGGCGGTAGTGTACGCGGATCTGGACTTCTTCAAGAGTATCAACGATCAGTACGGACACGGGGTGGGCGATCTGGTGCTGCAGCGCTTCGCGGACGTGGTGGGGCGCCATCTCAGCGGTCAGGATTTTGCCGCCCGGCTGGGGGGCGAGGAATTCATGTTGGTGCTGCCGGTAAGCGACCAGCAGGAGGCAACGCATCTGGTGGAGGGGATTCTGATGGGGATGCGCAGCCAGCGCTTTTCTGACGCGCCAGGGCTGGCAGTGACCCTCTCAGCCGGGCTGGCCATGCTGGCCCCGGGGGAGATGCCGGAGCAGGTGGTGCGCCGGGCAGATGCGGCGCTGTATCGGGCCAAGGAGTCCGGCCGGGACAGATTGGTACTGGAGTCCGGGCTATGAACAGCGAGCTGCGCCAGGCTGAACACCTCACGTTCAATGAGACCCGGCTGTTAAGGCGTCACGGCCGGGCGGCCGTGGCCATCATGGCCATGCACACCCTGTTGTGCCTGCTCTATTACCGCATGGGGCAATTCAGTATCGACCTGGAGCTGGGCGCCATCCTGTTGTCCGGTGTGTGGCTGTCCATGCTGGGCTATGTGCTGTTGCTCGCCAGCGGTGTCACACTGCGTTTTCATGATCCCTCCCTGTCTCTGCCGCTGATCATCTTCTGCGTGGGTGTGTTTACGGTTTCCGGCTATTACGTGGATGAGTTTCGTCTCAGTGTGGTGACCTTGTTCTTTGCCATCCTGTTGCTGGTGTCTTTCCAGCTCAGTGGCAAGGTGATGGTCGGGGTGGCCATGCTCTCCAGTGCGGCCTATGCAGGCATGCTGTGGCTGGCCATGGACGACCGCGGGGTGCAGTTGAGTCTTTCTGTGGAGGCATTGCAGTGGCTGGTGTTCACCATGATTTCAATCAGCTTTGCAATCACCGGGGGCAGTATCAATCGCTTGAAGATGGACCTGGCGGAGAAGAACCGGGAATTGGGCAAGGGCCTGGAGCGGGTTCGCGAGATGGCGATTCGTGATGATCTGACCGGGCTCTTCAACCGCCGCCATCTGCTGGAGATCCTCGAACGGCAGAAAGCCCTGGCAGACCGCAAGCGGGTACCTTTCTCCGTGTGCTATGTGGACCTGGATCACTTCAAGCAGATCAACGACCGTTTCGGCCACGAATGGGGGGACCGGGTTCTGCGCCGTTTTTCCCAGGTGGTGCTTTCCGATATGCGTGACGGTGATTACTTCGGGCGGCTGGGGGGCGAGGAATTTCTGTTGATTCTGCCCCAGAGTGGTGAGCAGGGCGCCCTGCAGGTGGCCGAGCGGTTACGCAAGCGCTGGAGCGAGGAAGCCTTCGGCCAGGAAGGCGGCCCGTCCACGGTCAGCCTGTCCGTGGGTGTGGCCGCCTTCCGTGACAAGGAGTCCACCGAAGACGTACTCAACCGCGCCGATCGTGGGCTCTACAAGGCCAAGAGCTCGGGGCGCAACCAGAGCAGGGTGGCTTGAAGAGCAGTTAACAGTTAACAGTGAATAGTTAATAGTTAATAGTTGCGCGTGCGAAGTGTGGTGGTGACTGAAAGCACAGGGGCCGCGTCCAGAGTCTGGACGCGGCCTCTTGCGTTGATAAAAGCAAAAGTCCGCACCGAGCTCGGGTCGCGGCCTTATACCCGTCAGAACCGACCAGCGCCATAACGCGCGCTGTTCACTGTTAACTATTCACTGTTCACTGCAAAGGAGACCAGATGCTTGGTCCCCAACCTGACATGCAGCGTGTCGCCTTCGAGGACGTTGGTGTGGCTGTCGGTCTGGCAGAGCAGGGTTTCCGAGGCGCTGACGCGCAAATGGTAGAGGATGCTCGCACCGGTGAACTGGCGGCGGGTGACGGGCAGGGCCAGGGGGGCGGTTTCGTCGGCGACGATGTCTTCCGGACGCAGCAGCACATCCACGGTGGTGCCGGGGGTCAGGTTGTCCTGGTGGCGGCCGGTGAGTTCGCCCAGGCTGGTCTTCACGCTGTGCTGGTCGGTGACCTTGCCACGCAGGAAGGCCCCATAGCCGGCAAATTCCGCCACAAAGCGATTCGCCGGTGCATGGTAGATGTTGTAGGGCGTGTCCCACTGTTCCAGCTTGCCAGACTGCATCACACCCACACGATCGGCCAGCGCGAAGGCTTCTTCCTGATCGTGAGTCACCATCAGGGTGGTGACATTTTCTTCCCGCAGGATATCACCCAGCTCCCTGGCCAGCTGACGACGCAGATCAAGATCCAGGCTGGCAAAGGGTTCGTCGAGCAGTAGCAGGGCAGGTCGCGGGGCCAGTGCCCGGGCCAGGGCCACGCGCTGTTGCTGTCCACCGGAGAGTTCATGGGGGTAACGCTGTTCCATGCCCGCCAGCCGTACTCGGCCAAGGCATTCGCGTACCCGCGCCCGTTTCTCTTCGGCGGACAGCTTGCGCAGGCCGAAGGCCACATTGTCGGCGACGGTGAGGTGCGGGAACAGGGCATGTTCCTGAAACACCATCCCCAGCCCCCGTTGTTCTGGCGGGATTTGCTGGCTGGCGGAGGACACCAGCCGATCCTGAATACGAATGCTGCCACCATTGACCGGTTCCAGTCCTGCGATGGCACGCAAAGTGGTGGTTTTGCCGCAGCCGCTGGGGCCCAGCAGGCAGGCAATTTCTCCAGCCGCCAGGGACAGGTTGAGATCCCTGACCACTGCCTGTTGATGATAGCCGCAAGTGAGACTTTCAATATTCAGGAGAGGCGTGCTCATGCTCCTGTGCTCCAGGCATCATGCTCTGCGCAACACGGAACCCGGGTTGCGTGATGCATGTTGCGTGCTGCGTGCTGCGTCTTCATCAATGCTGCCCGGTGAGCAGGAATTCCAGCAGGGCCTTCTGGGCGTGCAGGCGGTTCTCCGCTTCATCCCAGACCACGGCACGGGGGTCGTCCATCATTTCATGGCTCACTTCTTCGCCACGGTGGGCAGGCAGGCAGTGCATGAACAAGGCTTCCGGGTCGGCCAGATCCATCAGCTCCGGGGTCACCTGATAGCCTTCAAAAGCACTCATTCGTGCCTGTTGCTCGTCTTCCTGGCCCATGGAGGCCCACACATCGGTCACCACCAGGTGGGCATTTTTCACTGCGGCGCGAACGTCTGGCTCGATGCTGACGTGATCGTCGCAGCGACTGAGCAGCTCGTCATCCGGGGAGAAGCCCTGGGGGCAGCTGATCACCAGATCGAAATCAAACTGGCGGGCCGCATTCATGTAGCTGGCACACATGTTGTTGCCGTCGCCTACCCACACCACCTTCTTGCCCTGGATGCTGCCGCGATGCTCCACATAGGTCTGCATGTCTGCCAGCAGCTGGCAGGGGTGGAAATCATCGGTCAGGGCATTGATGACCGGCACTGAAGAGTGCGCCGCAAAGGTTTCCACGGTGGCATGGTCGAACGTGCGGATCATCACCGCATCCACCATGCGTGACAGAACCCGGGCCGAATCCTCGATGGGTTCGCCGCGGCCCAGCTGGGTATCGCGGGGGGACAGGAAGATGCTGGCGCCGCCAAACTGGGTCATGGCCACTTCGAAGGACACCCGGGTACGGGTAGACGATTTCTCGAAGATCATGCCCAGGGTCTTGCCCTTCAAGGGTTCATGGCTCTGGCCATTACGCAGCATGGTTTTGAGTTCAATGGCGCGCTGGATCAGGTAACCCAGCTCGTCCGCGGTCAGATCATTGAGTGTCAGGAAATGCCGACTCATGCGACCTCCTGTGCATTGGCAAAAGAGCGGATGACGGCGGACAGATCGTCCACCAGGGTTTGCATCTCGGCATCGGAGATCACCAGGGGAGGCAGCAAGCGCACGACGGAACCGGCGGTAACATTGATCAGCAGGCCCGCTTCCCGGGCGCTATTGACCAGCTCGCCACAGGGGCGGTCCAGCTGGATACCGATCATCAGGCCTTTCTGGCGCACTTCAGTGACCAGTGGCACATCCGACAGGGCGTGTTCGAAAGCGGCTTTTAGTCGTTCGCCTTTGCCGGCAACACCGTCAACCACCTCGTCAGTGAGGGTGTTGACCACAGTCAGCGCAGCCGCACAGCCCAGCGGATTGCCTCCGTAGGTGCTGCCATGGGTGCCCGGGCCAAACACGCCCTCAGCCTTGCCGGCAACCAGACAGGCGCCGATGGGAAAGCCGTTGCCCAGCCCCTTGGCAGTGGTCAGCACATCCGGCAGCACGTTATCGCCCATGCAGGCGAAGTAATGGCCAGTCCGGCCGTTGCCGGACTGGATCTCGTCCACCATCAGCAACCAGTCATTCTGGTCACACAGTTGGCGCAGGCCTTTCAGGTAGCCGGCGTCGGGGATATTGATACCGCCTTCGCCCTGTACCGGTTCCACCAGAATTGCCACTACATCCTTATTGTCGGCATGGGCAGCCACGGCATCCACGTCGTTGAAGGGCACCCGGACAAAGCCCTCTACCAGTGGGGTAAAGCCTTCCTGTACCTTGCTGTTACCGGTGGCAGAGAGTGTGGCCATGGTTCGGCCGTGGAAGCTGCCTTCCATGACCAGCACGGTGGGTTTGCTGATGCCATTGCGGTTGCCGTAAAGCCGGGCAATCTTGATCGCGGCTTCGTTGGCTTCTGCCCCTGAATTGGAAAAGAAGGCGCTCTGCATGCCGCTGATGTCGCACAAACGCTGGGCCAGCGCTTCCTGGGCGGGAATGCGGTACAGATTGGAGGTGTGCATCAGCTGCCCGGCCTGTTCGGCCAGGGTTCGGCTCACCGCTGGATGGCAGTGTCCCAGATTGCAGACCCCGATGCCGGAAATGGCATCCATGTACTTGTCGCCGTTCTCATCGAACAGCCACACCCCTTCACCGCGCACAAACGCCAGCGGCTGCCGTGCGTAGGTGGGAATCAAATATTGCTGACTCATTACCCAGACTCGTTGATGCGAATTTGTCTGTTTCAGCCTCACTGAAACAAAAAACGGCAGCTGTGGGCTGCCGGGAACCGCCGATGATAGCGCACATTTTAGTGAACAGTTAATAGTTAACAGTGAACAGCGAATAAGGGTAGGCTGGGGCCGGCCTGATTTTGTCACTGTTTTTTTAGCTGTTAACTATTAACTGTTCACTGTTCATTGCCCTTATGAATTCCGTCCAGCTCAGCATTTTCGCCAATCGCCTCTCCGGTATCTGTGATGAAATGGGAGCGGTACTGCGGCTCAGTGCCTTGTCGCCCAATATCAAGGACCGGCTGGATTTCTCCTGCGCGATCTTTGATGTGCAGGGGCGGCTCTGTGCCCAGGCGGCGCATATCCCGGTGCATCTGGGCTCCATGGCCTATGCCATGGCTGATTTGGTCAGTGATCGCGAGTGGACGCCAGGCGATTTGCTGGTGGTCAATGACCCCTATCTGGGCGGCACCCATCTGCCGGATGTGACCGTGGTCGCACCGGTGTATGCGGCGGACAGCGCCCTGATCGGCTTTGCGGTCACCCGGGCCCACCATGCCAATATTGGCGCGCATAGTCCCGGTTCCATGCCGGTGTCCACCCATCTGACGCAGGAAGGGCTGGTGATTGCCCCCACCCTGTTGAAAGCGGCTGGCCAGTGGCAGATTCCCCTGTGCCGCCGTCTGGCGGGTCTGGAGCCGCTGCCAGGGGCCGATTCGCCGCCCATGGAAAACCTGCGGTTCGGGGATTTTGCTGCCCAGGCCAGCGCCTGTGAAACCGGGGCCCGCCGATTGGCGGAGATGGCGGCCACCCTGGCAGATATTGGTCACGGGTTCGATGCCCTCAATGCCTACGGAGAGAAACGCGCCCGCGCCCGTATTGCGGCGCTGCCGGATGGACAATACCACTTTACGGACGTGATGGATGATGACGGTCAGGGTCAGCAGGACATCACCATTTCGGTGACCCTGCGTATCGAGGGCGATAGTGCATCGCTGGATTTCACCGGCACGGCGGATCAGGTGGCCGGCAATATCAATTGCCCGCTATCGGTGGTCGCCGCCGCGGCCTACTACTGTTTTCGCTGTCTGATGGATGATGATGTGCCGGCCTGCGATGGTCTGTTCCGTCCCATCAGCCTGTCCGCACCGCCGGGATCCTTGCTTAATGCCCATCGTCCGGCGGCCGTGGCTGCCGGCAACGTGGAAACCAGCTCCCGGGTGGTGGATGTGGTGCTGGGCGCCCTGGCCCAGGCGGCCCCGGAGGCGGTGCCCGCCGCCAGCCAGGGCACCATGAACAATGTGGCCATGGGCGCTTCAGGGGAGCAGGGCTGGGATTATTACGAAACCATGGCCGGTGGCGCCGGCGCCCATGCGGGCGGGGCTGGACTCAGCGCTGTGCATACCCACATGACCAATACTTTGAACACCCCCATCGAGAGCCTGGAGGCTCATTATCCGCTGCGGGTACTGGAATACCGTATTCGCCATGGCAGCGGTGGGGCCGGAGTGTTCTGCGGTGGGGATGGTCTTGTCCGTGAGCTGGAGTTTCTTGCGGAAGCTCAGGTCACCCTGCTCACAGACCGCCGCCGTTCCGCGCCCTGGGGGCTGGCGGGCGGAAAGAATGGCGCAGTGGGGGAAAACCGGCATAACGGCAGGTTGTTGCCGTCAAAGACTGGTTTTGCCGCCAGAGTCGGTGATCGGTTGCTGGTAGCCTCTCCTGGCGGGGGAGGGTATTACGATACGAAGTATAAATGAGAATGATAAATAATTGAAGTTGGTTCTTCTTCACTGTATTTTTCCCGTGCTTACGATGTTTACATTTTTTGCATTTGCGTCGGGAAGGAATACTTATGCATTTACAGCGTCGCCTAATTTGCTGTGCCATCGCCTCTGCCATGGCTACCGGAGCAGCTCCGGCTTTTGCGGATCAGACCAATGAACTGAAACCGGTACAGATCCTCGGGGATCGCCAGGATACTTTCAGTATCAGTGGTTCTGCTTACGTACTGTCTAACGAAGATTTGGAAGAAAAGGAAAACACGGATGTGCACCGCATTCTGCGAGATGTGCCCGGCGTGTATTTCCAGGAAGAAGAAGGTTATGGCCTGCGTCCGAACATCGGTATTCGTGGCTCCGGTCGTGACCGCTCCAGCAAGGTTTCTCTCATGGAAGACGGGGTGTTGATTGCCCCGGCACCTTACGCTGCACCGGCAGCCTATTATTTTCCCAGTGCTGGTCGTTTCTATGGCGTTGAAGTCCTGAAAGGTCCAGACACCTTGCGCTACGGTCCCTTCACTGTTGGGGGTGCCATCAATTTCCTGTCTACCCCGATTCCTGCCCGTGCTTCAGGCATGGTGAATGTGGAAGGTGGAGAGGACGGATCTCAGCGAGCTCATGCCTATTATGGCGCCACTGAGGGCCAGTTTGGTTTCATGCTGGAAGCGCATCAGCAACGCACCCTGGGCTTCAAGGATATTGACCGTTCCAACCGTGACAGTGGTTTTGACAAGCGTGATTATGTAGCCAAGCTACGTTGGCAGGCTCCGGAAACCGCCGCTATCCAGCAGGCGCTGGAACTGAAACTGGAGCATTCCAGCGAAGTCTCCGACGAAACCTATCTGGGGCTGACCGACCGGGATTTTGAGCGTGATGCCAACCGGCGTTACGGCATGAGTGATATCGACCAGATGGACAATGACAGGGATGCGGTGTCCCTGCGCCACACTCTGGTGTTTGCTGAAAATACCCGGTTGAACTCTGTAGTGTACCGCAACGAGTTCAACCGCAACTGGTACAAGCTGGCCAGTATTGATGGCCAGGGCATTGGTGGTTATGTGTCGGATGCCAACACCAATGGTGGAGTCAAGCAAGCAGTTCTGCGTGGTAGCGCCGACGCCTCTGATCTAGTGTTCAAGAACAACAACCGTGAGTACATTTCTGAAGGAATTCAGACTGAACTGAGTCACCAGTTCCAGGTAGGCTCTGTGCAAAATGATCTGATCGTAGGGGCCCGCTACCACCAGGACGAAGTGGATCGTTATCAGCCCACGGACACCTTCGATCAGACTAATGGCAGCCTGGTGTATCAGACGTCCACATTGCCCACCGGCGGTGATAACCGTCTGGAAAATGCCGATGCCATGTCGGCCTGGATCATCGATCACGCTTATGTGGGGGATTTCATTGTCACCGGCTCGTTGCGGTACGAGAACGTGGAGAGCAAGAGCAAGCGCTGGGGTGACCCGGCTCGCAACACGGTGAGTTCACGGACAGAAAACCGCAACGAAGAGCTGATGGCGGGCCTGGGTGCCACCTGGCTGCTAAATGACAACTGGTCACTGCTGGCTGGTGTGCATCAGGGGTTTGCGCCGGCCGGAGCCTCCTCCCAGAAAGGTACCGAGGCGGAAAAGAGTGTTAACTATGAAACCGGTTTCCGCTACTGGCAGGAAAACTTCAGTGCCGATGTGATCGCGTTCTACAGCGACTATGAGAACACGATCCAGAACTGTTCCATCGCCAATCCATGTCCCAATGGCAATGATTCCGGCACCCAGAGCTTTGGTGAATCCGAGGTTCGCGGTCTGGAGGTGGGGCTGAACAGCGTGGCCTGGGAGGGTGACAATGGCCTGCGAGTTCCGGTTCGGCTGGCCTATACCTACACCGATGGCGAAATCACCAGGGACGCTGATGATCTGTCCGTGCTGGATGGCGATGTGCTGCCTTACCTGCCTGAACATCTGGCCAGCCTGACCTTCGGCCTGGAAAAAGCCGCTGCCTGGTCTGCATTGATGTCGGTCAGCCACACGGATGGCATGTGCATCGACAACAGCTGTGACCGTACTGGTCAGAGCACCACGTTCAAACGCACCAGTGACTACGTGATCGCAGATGTGGTGGCCACCTACCACGTGAATAGCGACATGGAAGTGTATGCCAAAGTGGATAACGTGTTTGACGATCAGGAAATTGTCTCCCGTGATCCCGCAGGGGCTCGCCCCAACAAGCCGCGCACTGGCTATGTGGGCATGAAAGTACGCTTCTGAGGTGGAAAGCGGTGACAACAGAACTGGGGGCCGAGGCCCACCGCTGTCCCACAGTTTGTGTCTGCTTGACGGAGCTCTGCGGGGCTGACATGCCGGCAGGGTATCTCGTGATATGAAGACATGAATTGGCGGTGAGCCAATCTTCAGAGGCTCCCTAGATTCTTCCAGGGTAAGCGCTTGCTTGCAGGCGAAGACGTGTTCGCAAAGGCCGAATTCGCTTGCAAGCAAGCTCCCACAAAGGAAGAGGGGCCTGTCCCAAAGAGGAGCCTGAAAAATGTGGGACAGCGGTGGGCCTCGGCCCCCTTTTCTGTTCCGTGACCCTTGAAGGCGTGGCTCTCCGGCCCCATCTGGGAGGAGCAGGGCCATCAGTGCTAGAATAGAGCCAATCAACCCCCTCAAAACGCCAGGTAGTTCAGTATGGATGTTATTCAGGTCATCAAAGACCAGATCGAAAAAAACCCGGTGATCCTTTACATGAAGGGCACCCCGCAGTTCCCCCAGTGCGGCTTCTCCGCTCAGGTGGTGGAAGCCATGACCGCGGTGGGAAAGCCGTTTGCCTATGTGAATATCCTGGAAGCGCCGGAAATTCGTCAGAGTTTGAAGGAGTATGCCAACTGGCCGACCTATCCCCAGCTGTGGGTGGGTGGCGAGCTGGTGGGTGGCTGCGACATCATCATGGACATGTATCGCTCCGGTCAGCTCAAGGAGCTGGTGGATGGCGCAGCGGCAGAGACTGGCGGCAGCGACTGATCTCGTTACTCTGTAATGAATGAATGCCCGGCCCAGCGCCGGGTTTTTTATGCCTGCGTGTGGGGCTCTTGACGGTTTTGCTCAGACTGCTGGAGGTTCCGGTGTTGGCCCTAATGCATTAGCGCCTACAATCGACGTGGATTATTGGCCTCATTGAGGTAGCTAGGTGAAAAAACGGAACCCTACACGCCAGTGGCGTCGCTGGCACCGCTGGCTGGGGCTGGCGGTGGCATTGCCGGTGCTGGTGCTGTCGATTACGGGGGTGATGCTCAATCACATCGAGTCCCTTGGCTGGTCCAGCAAGCCCATGTCGCCCTTGCTGGCGCGCTGGTACGGTGCGCCGGTGCCCAGCGACATCAGGGGCTATTCTCTGGAAGGTCAGTGGTATGCAGAACTGAATGAGCGCTTGTATGTGGATGGTGCTGACACTCTGCATTGCACGCCGCCATTGCATGGGGTTGCGCGCCACAACGGACTGTTGATTGTCGGTTGCGGGCAGGAGCTGATGCTGCTGGACGGCAATGGTCAGCTGGTGGAACGCATCGGCAAGGCCTATGGGTTACCGGCCTTTGAACATCTGGGCAGTGATGACACTGGATTGATCCTGGACACCGGCGATGGATTGCTGCGTTACGACGTGGACCAGCTGATGGCAAGTCCGTATCAGGGGGACTGGCAGCCGCTGGACGCCAGGCCATTGCCAAACGGTCTGGAAAAAGCCCTGATTGACCAGAGTGTGCCGCCTTCCCTGACCTGGCAGCGGTTGTTGCTGGATCTGCACGCGGGCCGGATTGCCGGCGTGGCGGGGCAGTTGGTGATGGACTTCGCGGCCCTGGTACTCACCATTCTGGCCATTACCGGCACGGTGATCTGGAGTCGAAGCCGCCGCTAAAGATGGCTGCAGAAGTGCCCCAATTGCCTATTCATTGAGCAATTGGTTGGATTCCGCAACAAAGCCGGTTGCATGCCGCGCCGGAATCCCCATGATAGAGCACAGTTTCGCGGGACGTGATGTCCCCGGTTTTACCCCTCTCACACAAGGAGATAAACATGGCTGTTCTGGTTGGTAAGCCCGCACCGGATTTCACTGTTCCTGCCGTCCTGGGCGATGGCAGCATCGTTGACGAATTCACCCTGTCCGAAGCCATCAAGGGCAAGTACGGCCTGGTATTCTTCTACCCGCTGGATTTCACCTTCGTATGTCCGTCCGAGCTGATCGCACTGGATCACCGTATGGACGCTTTCAAGGAGCGTGGTGTGGAAGTGATCGGCGTGTCCATCGACAGCCACTTCACCCACAACGCCTGGCGTAACACCCCCATCAACGAAGGCGGTATTGGTCCGGTGAAATATACCCTGGCCGCTGACATGAACCACACCATCGCCCAGTCCTACGACGTAGAGTCTGAAGGTGGCATGGCCTTCCGTGGTGTTTTCCTGATCGACCAGAACGGCGTGGTACGTAGCCAGATCGTTAACGATCTGCCGCTGGGTCGTAACATGGAAGAGCTGATCCGTCTGGTTGACGCCCTGCAGTTCCACGAAGAGCACGGTGAAGTGTGCCCGGCTGGCTGGCAGAAAGGCGACGCCGGCATGAACGCCTCCCCGGATGGCGTAGCCGAGTACCTGTCTGGTAATGCAGACAAGCTGTAATTGTCGCAGGCACAAAAAAAGGGCCGCTTTTTAGCGGCCCTTTTTTTGTGCCCGCTCGCTGGAGGCCTGACGCCAGATGCTTGACGCTTAAAACAGGGTCAAAACAATGGGCAGCGTCAGGCGTCCAATCAGTCTAATGCTTTTGCCAGAGTCGGCGGCATTTCGCCGGGGGGAGGGGGCGGCCAGCCGCCCAGGTCGCGGAAGCGGTTCACCATGGAGCAGAACAACTCTGCCGTGCGGGTGGCGTCATACAGTGCGGAGTGGGCTTCGCGCTGGCTGAAGCGGATGCCGGCGGCCTCACAGGCTTTCGCCAACACGGTTTGACCGTAGACAAGGCCAGCGAGGGCAGCGGTGTCGAAGCTGGAGAACGGGTGGAACGGATTGCGCTTGATATCCGCCCGTTCGGCGGCAGCGTTCATGAAACCCAGATCGAAGAAGCTGTTATGGCCCACCAGCACGGCACGGTTGCAACCATGTTTCTTTATGGCCTTGCGGACTGGCTCGAACACGCCCTTCAGGGCGGTGTCTTCGGAGACCGCGCCACGTAAGGGGTTGTCAGGATCGATACCGGTGAAATCCAGTGCGGCCTGCTCGATGTTTGCCCCCGGGAAGGGGTCTACATGGAACTGGATACGCGTGGAAGGGCGCAGGTAGCCCTGGGCGTCCATATCAATCAGGACGGCGGCGACTTCCAGCAAGGCATCGGTACTGGCATTGAATCCCCCGGTTTCCACGTCGATGACTACCGGCAGAAAACCCCGAAACCGCAGCGCAAGGCTGGGGTGCTGATCGCTCATGATGACTCCAACAGAGAAAAAGCCCCGAACTGGCCGCTCCGGCAGCCGGGAGTGGCTATGCTACCGGAATCCCGCCGGTGGTGACAGGTGACGGCGCCACTGGGGTGCAGGTACAATACGCACCCTCGATTCACCGGGCTGCCGGCCCATGCGCTGTCGTCGGCCCAATTGCGGAGTCTTTTCATGTCCAAGATCAACAAGGTGGTGCTGGCGTATTCCGGCGGCCTGGATACCTCTGTCATCGTTAAATGGCTGCAGGATACCTATGACTGTGAAGTGGTGACGTTCACCGCGGATATTGGTCAGGGTGAAGAAGTGGAGCCGGCCCGCGCCAAGGCAGAAGCCATGGGCGTGAAAGAGATCTACATTGAAGACCTGCGCGAAGAATTCGTGCGTGATTACGTCTACCCCATGTTCCGCGCCAACACCATCTACGAGGGTGAGTACCTGCTGGGTACCTCCATCGCCCGTCCCCTGATCGCCAAGCGACTGGTGGAAATCGCCGAGGAGACCGGGGCCGATGCCATTTCCCACGGTGCCACCGGTAAGGGTAACGACCAGGTCCGTTTCGAGCTGGGCGCCTACGCCCTGGCCCCCGGCATTCAGGTCATCGCCCCCTGGCGTGAGTGGGATCTGAACTCCCGCGAAAAACTGATGGCCTACTGTGAGGAGCGCAAGATCCCGGTGGATTTCACCAGCAAGAAGAAGAAATCCCCGTACTCCATGGATGCCAACCTCCTGCACATCTCCTATGAAGGCGGCAACCTGGAAGATCCGTGGTGGGAAGCCGAGGAAGACATGTGGCGTTGGAGCGTGAGCCCGGAAGCGGCGCCCGACAAACCCACCTACATCACCCTGGGCTTCGAGAAGGGCGACATCGTTTCCATCGACGGTGAGAATCTGACTCCGGCGGAAGTGCTGACCAAGCTGAACAAGCTGGGTGGCGATAACGGTATCGGTCGTCTGGATATCGTGGAAAACCGTTACGTGGGCATGAAGTCCCGTGGCTGCTACGAAACCCCGGGCGGCACCATCATGCTGCCGGCCCACCGTGCCATCGAGTCCCTCACCCTGGACCGTGAATCCGCACACCTGAAGGATTCCGTGATGCCCAAGTATGCCGAGCTGGTGTACAACGGCTACTGGTGGAGCCCGGAGCGTCTGGCCCTGCAAAAGCTCATCGACGAGACCCAGCAGCATGTGAATGGCGAAGTGCGCCTGAAACTCTACAAGGGCAGCGTGACCGTGGTGGGCCGTCGTTCTGAAAACGACAGCCTGTTCGACGCCTCCATCGCCACCTTCGAGGACGATGCCGGTGCCTATGATCAGAAAGATGCGGAAGGTTTCATCAAGCTGAATGCCCTGCGCCTGCGCATCGCTGCCAAGAATGGCCGAAAGTTGAGTTGATTTACGCCGGACGCTTGATGCCCGACGCCTGACGCTCAAACAAAAAACCGCCGTACGCCGCAAGGCTACGGCGGTTTTTTGCCTCTGGCGTCAGGCATTTGGCGTCCAGCCTCCTCCGTTACATATCGAAAACGAAGTCTTGTTTAATTTGTACCATCGTCTTAATTAGGCTGGTGTCCTCAGAATAACAACACCCTTTTGATTGGGAGGATACCGACCATGACCCCTGCCGCGTCGTTGAATTTTCGCCGTTCACTGCTGGCTTCCGCTCTGACGCTTGCCCTCGCGGCCTGTGGGGGCGGGGGCAGCAGTACGCCGACTCCCGTCACTGGCGCCGCCAGCAGTGAGGCACCCACGGCCAATGTGGCGGAAGAAGCCCAGACCCCCGAGCTGCCCGAGCCGGCGGCCAAGGCCCGTGATGTGATCTTCGTGGGTAACAACTGGGAAGGCATGGTTGATGTGATTGATCGTGACTCCTATGCCCGGCTGGGCCGTATCAACGGCATCCCTGATCAGCAGGAAAGAGAAGCAGCGATTGCCAGCAATCCTGAGGATCTGTTGTTCTTCCAGGGCATCCGCCTGCTGATTGGGGAGGGGAACCACCAGTATGTGGACGACATGTACAGCAGCAACGATGGCCGTCTGCTGATTGTGTCGCGCCCCAGTTACGCGGATGTGGTGGGCATTGATATCGCCAGCGGCGAGATCGAATGGCGCTTCGAAGTGGATGGCTATCGTTCCGATCATATGGCGGTATCACCGGATGGCACCCAGGTGGCGGTCTCTGCCTCCACAGGCAATGTGGTGCACATTCTGGATGTGGAAACGGGCGCGGAGCTAAAGCGTTTTCCTTCAGGTGACTCCCCCCATGAAAACATTTACTCCAAGGATGGAGATCGCATCTATCACGCCAGTATCGGTACGGTTTACACCCCGCTGGACAGCAAGCTGATCGGTGACCTCACCGACGCCCTGCTGGGCCAGAATCTGCTTGATGCCACCAAGGGGGAGCGGGTCTTCCAGGTGGTGGATGCGGACAGCATGGATATCATCAAGAAGCTGGACCTGGCGGCAGACCTGGAGGCGGCAGGGTACGGTGATCTCAGCACGGCGGTACGGCCCATGGCGCACACCGCGGATGATCGCTACTTCTACTTCCAGCTGTCGTTCCTGCACGGCTTTATCGAGTATGACCTGGAGGAGGAAAAGGTGCTGCGGCTTGCGGAGCTGCCGGATCTGACCAACGGATTGCCTCGGGAACTGTATGTGAACGATTCGGCCCACCATGGCATTGCGCTTAGCGCAGACGACAAGACACTGTGTGTTGCAGGGACCATGAGTGACTACGTGGCCCTGGTGGACCGGCAGACCTTTGAATATACCCTCAAGGAAGGGGTTGGCGAGAAACCGTATTGGGTCACCACCAGCAAGGATGGTGAGCATTGCTACGTGTCCTGGAGTGGCACTGACCAGATGTCAATCTTCAACTATGCCAGCGGCCAGGAAGTGGCCCGGGTGGATGTGGGCGATCATCCGCAACGGATCCGCGAAGGCCGCGTCCCGGAGGCCTGGGTAGAAGACCAGGGGTCGATGTTCTTGCCGTAAAAACGCTGGACGCCGGATGCCCGACGCCTGACGCATAAATTCAAAGGCCCGCGATACTGCATCGGGCGTTTGGCGTCAGGCGCCGGGAATTTTGGGGCCGCTCCGACGATCGCCAATCTCGCACACCCACCGTAGGAGCCAGCCTGCTGGCGATCTTGAGTTGAAAGTTCAAAGTTTAAAGTTGAAACGCGGATGGCGTCATCGTGACTGAGATGCCGTGCCCGCGATTTCCGGTAATGGCGCGGCCACGGCGGTTCAGTGCCCAACCTAAGCTCTGGCGCGCTTTTCACCTTTAAACTTTCAACTCGCCCCCGATCGCGAATAACCGGCCACCGTGCCAGGCGCCTGACAGCGTTTCCTTGCGTCGGCCTTTCGGCGTCGTGCCTCCGGCGTTTTTTCTTGTCAATTCCGTCTTCTGCCACCACACTTCGCCCTGACAAGCAGGCGCTCGCTTCCCGCCTGTGAATTTCCCTCCCTGTCAGGAGACTCCGATCATGCGAATTCTGCATACCATGTTGCGTGTGGGCGATCTGGAAAAATCCGTGGCCTTCTATACCGAAGTGCTCGGGATGCACGAAATCCGTCGCAAGGAGTATCCGGAAGGCCGCTTTACCAATGTGTTTGTGGGGTATCAGCCCGAGTCTGACGGTGCGGTGCTGGAGCTGACCTGTAACTGGGACCAGTCTTCCTATGACCTGGGTACCGGCTATGGCCATGTCGCACTGGCCGTGGATGACGTGTACGCTGCTTGTGAGCGGATTCGCAAGCGGGGCGGCAAGATCACCCGTGAACCCGGGCCCATGAAACACGGCACCACGGTGTTGGCGTTCGTGGAAGATCCGGATGGATACAAGATTGAACTGCTGGGACGCGACTGATGGGCAAAGTGGTCGTAGGGTGGCGCGAATGGGCCAGCCTGCCGGAACTGGGCATTGATGCCATCAAGATGAAGGTGGATACCGGGGCGCGAACCTCGGCCATCCATGCCTTTGAAGTGGAAAGCTTCGAGCGCGATGGTCGCGAATGGGTGCGTTTTTCCCTGCACCCGATTCAGGATCAGCCCCAGGTCACCGTCTGTGAAGCGCCGGTGCTGGATCGCCGGGTGGTCACCGACTCTGGCGGCCACAAGGAAGAGCGCCCGGTGATTCTTACCCGTATTGATCTGGGCGGCCGCCAGTGGCCAATCGAAGTTACCCTGACTGATCGGGAAAACATGAAATTCCGGATGCTGCTCGGCCGCACTGCCATGACGGAAATCCTGGTAGAGCCAACAGAATCCTTCCTGCTGGGCGGTGATCGGGACAATCCGTAAGCCGCCTTGCCAGCGACCCTTTATTACGCTTACTTAGATAGTTAACCCAAACAGACAAGTGCTGCCATGAAAATTGCGATTCTTTCGAGAAACAAGCGACTCTATTCCACCCGTCGTCTGGTGGAGGCTGGTGAGGCTGCCGGTCATGAAATGCATGTCATCGATACCCTGCGTTGCTATATGAGCATGGTGGCGCACAAACCCGAGATTCATTACAAGGGCGAAGTGCTGGAAGGTTTTGATGCGGTGATTCCCCGGATCGGCGCCTCCATTACCCAGTACGGTACAGCGGTGCTGCGTCAGTTCGAGATGATGGGGGTGTTCCCGGTCAACGAGTCGGTGGCCATTTCCCGCTCCCGCGACAAACTGCGCTCCCTGCAGTTGTTGTCACGCAAGGGGGTGGGGCTGCCAATCACCGGGTTTGCCCACTCTCCGGATGACATTCCCGACCTGATCAACATGGTTCGTGGTGCGCCTCTGGTTATCAAGATGCTGGAAGGTACCCAGGGGATTGGCGTGGTGCTGGCGGAAACCCGCAAGGCTGCAGAATCGGTGATCGAGGCCTTTATGGGCCTGAATGTGTCGGTGATGGTGCAGGAGTACATCAAGGAAGCAGGCGGTGCGGATATCCGCTGTTTCGTTGTGGGAGGCAAGGTGATTGCCGCCATGAAGCGGCAGGCCGCACCGGGTGAATTCCGCTCCAACCTGCACCGTGGCGGTAGTGCCAGCCTGATCCGTATTACCCCGGAAGAACGTGCCACCGCCGTACGCGCGGCCCGCATCATGGGCCTGAACGTGGCCGGGGTGGATATCCTCCGCTCCAATCATGGCCCAGTGGTTATGGAGGTCAACTCCTCACCGGGTTTGGAGGGTATCGAGCAGGCCACCGGCAAGGACGTGGCCGGCATGGTCATGGCGTTCATCGAAAAGGATGCGCGGCCTTACCGGACACAGACCAAGGGCTCCAAGGGGTAACAAAGGCAGTTAACAGTTAATAGTGAATAGTGAATAGCGAAAACCCTGCTGCTTCGGACGCTTTAGTGCGTAAAACGGGTCCCAGGGTGAGCTGGTGGTTTCGGAAAAAATGAAAAATCCAAAAGAACCGAAAAACGTGCCTTTTGAAATTGATGGCATTACTGTGCAGCCGGGGACGCGGGCCAAGGTGGAGTTGCCGTTGGCGCAGCTCTATACCCAGACCCCGCTGAATGTGCCTATCCATGTGATCCACGGTCGTCGCCCCGGGCCGGTGTTGATGGTCAGTGCGGCCATTCATGGGGATGAACTCAACGGAGTGGAAATCATCCGCCGCCTGTTGCGTCATTCCGCGCTGAAGACGCTCAGTGGCACCTTGCTGGCGGTGCCGGTGGTGAACGTTTTTGGGTTTATTCACAAGACCCGCTACTTGCCCGATCGCCGGGATCTGAACCGCTGTTTCCCGGGATCCGAAACCGGTAGCCTGGGGGCGCGCATGGCCTGGCAGTTCAAGACCCAGGTGCTGGACCGGGCCACCCATGCCGTGGACCTGCATACCGGCGCGATCCACCGCGCCAACCTGCCACAGATTCGCGCAGACCTTTCCAATGACGATACCGCTGCCATGGCCAATGCCTTTGGGGTGCCGGTGGTGATCAATTCGGTGCTGGGCGAGGGCACCCTGCGGGAACAGGCTGAGGCCCAGGGCATTCCGGTAATTACCTACGAAGCTGGCGAGGCGCTGCGCTTTGACGAGTCCTGCATCCGTGCTGGTGTGAAAGGTGTGCTGAACGTGATGCAGTACCTTGGCATGACCGGTTCCCGCCGCACCAAGGCGCCTGCCGAACCCTACATCGCCCGCTCTTCAAGCTGGGTGCGTGCCGAACGCGACGGTGTTTTCCTGTCGCTGGTGGCCCTGGGCGCCTGGATCAAGAAGGGCGATCTGATCGGCCGGATATCCAGCCCGTTCGGGGGCGATGATGTGAACATCCACGCCCCTGCTGCCGGTATCCTGGTGGGCCGCAACAACCTGCCCCTGGTCAATGAAGGCGAGGCGCTCTACCACATTGCCCGCTTCGAGGAAGTGCACGAGGTGGCCCAGTCCCTGGAAGAGTTTACCCATGATATCGAGGAAGGCCCGACCTTGGCCGGCGAGCCACCGATTGTGTAGACGCGCTGGGCAGGAAGGGGGGCGCAGGCGCTCTGACGAGAGCATCTGAAGCCCGTCACGCCTCTTATTCCTGTTGGTGCTTCCCTTATGCCTTATTGCCGGGCCGACCTGACGCTTTTCCTTTGTTATACTCCGCCGCGAAATGGACACCTCGTTGATAGAGCATTTGGAGTGAATAGATGGTCGCTTTGGTCAAGCCGCATGGTGCGGACGCACTAACCCCCCTGTACGTCGCCGATGAAGACGCGCGCGTTGCCCTGCAGAAAGAAGCCGAGTCCCTGCCTTCGGTGGTGGTCAGCTCGGCTGCTGCCGCCAATGCGGTGATGATGGCTGCCGGTTATTTCACCCCGCTGAGCGGCTACATGAACAAGGCTGACATGCTGTCTGTGGCGGAAAACATGACCACCGCCAATGGCCTGTTCTGGCCCGTGCCCATCGTCAACATGCTCAAGGACGTCAGCGCCATCGAGGGCGCCAAGCGCATCGCCCTGCGTGACCCCAATGTGGACGGCGAGCCGGTGATTGCGGTGATGGATGTGGCGGCCATCGAAGAAGCCTCTGACGCGGAACTGGAAGCCGTAGCCGAGCAGGTCTTCGCCACCACCGACAAGCAGCACCCGGGCGTGGCCAACTTCCTGGCCGCCGGCAACTTCATCGTGTCCGGTGACATCCAGGTGTTGAACTACTCCTACTTTGCCGATGATTTCCCGGATACGTTCCGCACTGCGGTGTCCATCCGTAATGAATTCGTTGAGCGTGGCTGGAACAATGTGGTCGCCTTCCAGACGCGTAACCCCATGCACCGTGCCCACGAAGAACTGTGTCGCATGGCCCAGGAAGCCCTGAACGCTGACGGTATCCTGATTCACATGCTGCTGGGTAAGTTGAAGCCGGGTGATATTCCTGCCGACGTGCGCGATGCCTCCATCCGCAAGATGGTGGAAGTGTACTTCCCGCCCAACACCGTCATGATCACCGGCTATGGCTTTGACATGCTCTACGCCGGCCCCCGTGAAGCCGTGCTGCATGCGGTATTCCGCCAGAACTGTGGCTGTACTCACCTGATCGTGGGTCGTGACCACGCCGGTGTGGGCGATTACTACGGTGCCTTCGACGCCCAGACCATCTTCCAGGAAAAAGTGCCGGCAGGCGCCCTGGAGATCAAGATCTTCGAAGCGGACCACACTGCCTATTCCAAGAAGCTCGATCGCGTGGTGATGATGCGCGATGTACCGGATCACACCAAAGACGACTTTGTGCTGCTGTCCGGCACCAAGGTGCGCGAGATGCTGGGCCAGGGCATTGCCCCGCCGCCGGAATTCTCCCGCCCGGAAGTGGCCCAAATCCTGATGGATTACTACCAGGCGCTGGACGCCGGTAAATAACCTGGCCATGAGCGCCTGCGCTCAGGAAACAGGAACAAGAAGAAGCCTCTGCAAAGAGGCTTTTTTTTTGTCGCTGCGCGGTTGCAACGCATCATATGACACGCAAAAAACATTTGAGCCGGTGTATGCGTGTGAGCCTGCTTGCCTGGCTGCGCCAATGGAAATCCTTGGCGGCATTTCATAGTTGCGCTTACGCTGACAGCTGTTATTTATCACCCTGAACCCGATACCGGTTTTCTCAAAACAGACGCTATAGCCGCCCGGGGTATTTCCTCTGTTTTGTTGATCCCATCAAATACAACCTGTGACACGGTTGTCGCTTTCACGGTTTTTGAACGCCGTACTCACTGAATTTTCACGCATTTATTCACCTTTGCTTTACCCGGTTGGGATTCAAATCTCACCTGACCCTTGGGGTCATCCCGGTTGTGTACCGGGGGGATGTTGTTATCGACACAATTACGATAAGGAGTCTGGTGATGAAGATGTGCTGGAAAGGAATCGGTGCTGTGGCCTTGGTGGGTGTGCTGGCCGGTTGTGGTGGAGATTCGGATGATGATATCCGCGCAGCGCTGGATTTGGCTGAACCCCAGGTGCGTGTGCTGCATGGCATTCGAGGTGCAGTGAACGTGGATGTGGCTGTCGACGGTGAGGTGGTGTTGCAGGATGTGGCCTACCAGCAGGCTTCCGGCAATCTCGATCTTGCTCCGGGTGAGCGCGCTGTGCAGGTATTGGAAGCCGGGACTGACAACGTGCTGTTTTCGCAAACGTATGATCTGGAAAGAAACGATCGATTCAGTATTATCGCGGCCGACCCCATGTTGGGCGATCTGCTGGCCGTTGAAGAATCCCGGGACGCGGTGATGTCTGGAAAGGCGCGGGTCAACGTGATCCACGCAGCCGCGAACGCCGGTACCGTGGATATCTATGTAACAGCCTATGGGGATGCCCTGCCAAGCGCTCCTACAGTGGATGACGCTGTCTTTAATGCCAATGTCTTGCTGCCGGATCAGGACGCGGGTGAATACCAGATTCGTATCACCGGTGGTGCCAGTCAGGATGTGGTGTATGACTCCGGCCCCATTGACTTGAACAGTGGCGACAATATTTCGGTGGTGGCCCTGGACAGCCTTACCGACCGAGCCCCGGTCGACCTGGTGGTGTTGACGGGAACGGACAGCAATCCTGTGGTTGTGGACGACACCGCCTATGTGCGAGTGGTGCATGGTGTGCCAGGGGCGTTGGTTGATGTGTACATCAACGAATCAGCCATGCCGGCTCTGGAAGACTTTGCTTTTGGCAATAGCACGG
Organism: Alcanivorax sp.; assembly: GCF_017794965.1. NCBI lineage: Bacteria > Pseudomonadati > Pseudomonadota > Gammaproteobacteria > Oceanospirillales > Alcanivoracaceae > Alcanivorax > Alcanivorax sp. The sequence continues at coordinate 2,449,301 of NZ_CP051240.1, read as the reverse complement.
GTGGGTATGTGGCAGTCAACAGCCAGCCAAAGCTTGATGTGGTACTGGCCGATGGCGATATTGCCGACGCGGTGATCGAAGGCCAGCCGACACTGCAGCGTGGTGGTTATTACACCGTGATTGCCAACGGTACAGTGAATGCTGCGGACTCCCTGCCTCTGGGGCTCTTCGCCCTGCAGGATGATTTCACCAGTGCCCCGTCCATGGAAGCCAGGGTTCGGGTTGTGCATGCGGCCCCCTTTGCAGAGGGCGAGGGTGCGGATGTGGACGTCTATGCCACCACTGGCTTGGTGGCGGGCGTTACCACCACCGTGAGCGGTGTTGCTCCCCTGCTTACCTTGGGTACTGGGTTGGGGTATCAGGAAGATTCCGGGTATCTGCCTGTTAGTGTGTTGGGTGACATCACGGCGCTGGTCACTGCAGCAGGTAGTAACGACGTGGCCATTGCTGCAGAGGTGACGCTGGAGAGCGAGAAGGTCTATACCGTGATCGCGCTTGGTGATGGCTCAACGGAGGCGTTGACCCTGCTGCCTCTGGCGGATCAGCCTGCGCCATAACCCTTTGGCAAACGAGTGGATCCAAGGCAAAGGGCCCGCTTATGTGGGCCCTTTGTTTGCGGCGAGAGGCCAACAAGATTCCGTAATATGTGCTGTTGACGTGGCGCTCTTTCAAGCGGGAGACGGACAAAAGAGCGAGCCCGTATTGGTAACAGGGGGAAGAGGTAAACTTGATGCCATGCACACGGGGTGAAATTACCGCACGGTAGAAAGAGTGAGCGGCGAGCTTGTCAGAGGCTATAAAAACGGGCCCGCAGGCCCGTTTCATGCTGTCTGAATCAGAGCTTCTTGAGCTTCTTCTTCAGTTTCTTCAGCACGCTTTCCTGCTTGTTGATCTTGGCTTTGCTTTGCTTGATGGCTTTTTTCAGCTTTTTCTTCTTGGACATGATGTCTCTCCATTAAACGCAAGTGTAGGCCAGGTCGAGACTAAGACTTCGATTCCTCGGCCTTGATGAAGTCACGGATAAAGCGACGCACTTCCCGCGCTGCACTGGTATCCAGTTCTTCGCAGAGCTCGATAAAGCGCAGGCGTTCTTCGTCGTTGATGCGAACGATGAGTTGACTGTTCTTCTTACGTGACTTGCTCTTGTCTTTGGACATGGGAGTAAACACCACAAAAAAACAGGCTGCATCGTCGCTGGATTATCGGCGACTTGCAATCAAGTTATTGGCTATCTTAAAGATAGTCAATGTATATACACATTAAGTCTTTATGACGGCCTGCTGCGGGTTAGTGCAGTAACGCTTGTGGTCAGGGCGCCTCGTCGCTTTTCTCGCTTTGCTCCACCCAGTGACGGCGGTCCCGGTTGGCCTCCAGCCAGTGCAGATTCCTGACTTCGTGCATTGGGGTCATGGGGCTGTGAAAAAACATCACTAACCGCAGGCCGTCAGTAATAAAGGGGTCGCCGGTGAGGTTATGGCCGGGGTCTTCAATGGGGTGGGGGGGCATGGCCCTGACGTAGCCAAACTCGGCAAGCCGCTGGGAAAAGATCATGTCCTGGAGCAGGTAATCCCGCGCTTCATCCACATCCGGATCGATTTTGTGAGTGGTCAGGGTGGGCGATTTGAAGGTAAAGCGCACGCCGATATCTCGGCTGATCTGGCCCAGCCATACGGGCTCGCCATCGCACAGCACCGGGGCACGCCACAGGCGCAGGTGATTGCGCTGATGGATGTTGCCCCGGGCTTTCTGCAGCGCCAGGTCCTGGGGGCGTCCCAGGGTATAGAGCGAGCTCACAGGCGAATAGCGGTAGCTGGAACCCACCAGGAAGGATTTGGTGGTTTTCCAGATGGAGCCGCCGTGGATCCGTTCCGTCACATCCCAGCCCCGTTGCACCATGGCGCTGAGCAGCAGTTGGCTATCGCCCACCAGGACAAAGTTGACCGGGTCGCCAGTATTGCTGTTGTCTTCGTTGGTGGTGCAGCAGGGCTGCTGTGAAAGCCACTGGCGCAGGCCATCCCGATCCAGTTGCTGATATTCATGGTCGGCATAGAGACCGTCGAAATTGACCTTCTCCACATCCAGCTTGATGCCGGGCACATCCATCATGAAGGAGGTCTGCCAGCTTTTGCCGCCACCCAGCAAATCCACATTGATTACCTTGATGCCAAGATCGCGGTTGGTGAACACGAAACCGCTGGTGCGCTCGCCGTCGGGGACATCCACGGGCATGGCGCGGGAGATGAACATCCTGTCGGCAGCCTTTTCACCGTCACTGTTGAATTTGCCCTTGACCTTCCACGACACCTCCAGCGGTGAAAAATACTGCTGGTCTGTGGTTACGGGCAGGTAGTACAAGGGGTGGCCGGTGCGGTTGTCTACCTCGATCCATACCGCCTGGATGCCATGTCCGCCAAGCCCCACCCCGAAAATGTCACGGGCATCACTGTCGCTGATCACGCTGGCGCTGACCGTCAGATCTTCCTCGTGATGATGGCGGGCATCGGTGCGTAACGTCGCTTCGTCCACATTGCCCGGCCGAAAGCTGCAGGCGCCAAGAGGCAGCAAGGCGCCGAGAAGGAGCAGGGTGAGGGTGCGCTTATTCTTGTTCATGGCGTCCTTTTTCCGGGTAGTCCAGGGTGCCTTTCATGGTGGTCTTGGCCTCCTTTTCGAAATCAGGAAAGGCCTGCAGAGTGCTGTCGGGAACGTTTTCCGCTTCGCTTTCCATCGGGCGCTCCCCCCGAATCCATTGCTGAACCGGTACGGCCAGCTGCAGACCCTGTTGCTCCAGCAAGGACAGGATTCGCAGGTTCAGGTCTTCGCTGACCGCCAGGTACTCGCCGAACTCACTGCTGTCTACATACGCGTTGATTTCCAGCCGGTAGCTGTCGCGCAGGATATCCACAAAGCGAACCCGGGCAGCCTTCTCGGTCAGGCGGGGGTGGCTGTAGATCAACCGGCGAAGATCGGCCAGCAGGTTGCGCAGCTGATCCGGTGTCGCGCCCAGCCGAATATGCAGGTCGCGCCGGTAACGGCGCAGGTCTGACTCGCTGATGTTTTCGATGCTGGCACTGGAAAGCACGGAGTTGGGAACGTACACCACGCTGCGGTCAGTACGGCGGATGCGGGTGGAGCGCAGGCCGATTTCTTCGATGATGCCAGCGGTGGTCCCCACCTTGCAGAAATCGCCCGGCTGGATGGGCTTGGCGATATACAGGGTGAAGGCCCCGATCACATTCTCCAGGGTTTTTTGGGCGGCCAGCGCGATGGCAATGGAGCCAATGCCCAGGCCCGTCAGCACGGTGGTGATGTCATACCCGGAATCGCTGAGCCAGAGCAGGAAGATCACCACAATAGCGATCATCTTGAGGATGGTGCGCACCGGCCGGATGATCCCGGACCAGTACTTCTGGTTGGTGGCATTGCTCAGGAACAACGCAGAAAGCAGTTCGATGATGCCCAACGCCAGAAACACGCTGGCCAGATACCCCAGCGCGGATTCATTCAGGTAGACCCGCGCCTTGATGGACAGGCCCAGCTCGCCAACTCCGAGTTGCAATAACTTGAAGAACAGAAACCAGCGCACCGGTACGGCAAAGAAGCGATGCAGGGTGTCGCGATAGCGATCAGAGTGCTCCAGCACGGCCAGCAGCAACCGGCGGGTGAGCGCCGCAATGATCCAGCAGCCCAGCAGAATCAGTACCAGCCCGGCTACCTGCCAGTTCTGCATATGCAGGAAGGTGAAGTCAGGCAGATAGTCTGCCAGCTTAACAATGGCGGGATTATAGCCAAAGGTCTCCCAGAGCTGGGGGATCTCGCGTACCGTGGTATTGGAAATCTTCCACACCCGGCGGCCATCGTCAGGGATACGCTGAAGATAGAGCGTTAGGGTCTCATCCGGCAGCGTCAGAGTGCCAATCTTGTCCCGGTAGCTGGGCAGGCCATCATTGCTGTGGCCTTCCGGTTCATTGGAGATCCGGGTCAGGTCCAGGATGCGTTGCTGGCTCCAGACAATGCTGAGCTGCTTGATCAGGACGGCAGGGTCCGCATCGGCCATATCAGCAGGCAGATAGCGCATGTCCAGATATTCGCCCGCCGCTGCCCAGTCGCGCTGCTCGGTGGCATCAATGATCGCCAGCAGGGTACTCAGCGGGGTGTCACCGGGTTGCAGGGAGTCATCGTTCTGAGCCTGCTCCTTGACCTCCTGGGCCTTTTCGCCGGTATCAATGACGTCCTTGAATGTGATAGCGGGTTCACTGGCGTGGCCAAGGGTGGCAAGAAACAGGCCGATAAAGGCCAGTGCAAGAGGGGCGATCCTGCGCATGGAAGCGTCTCGTCTGGGGGCGAGTCTGGAAATGTACCTGTTTGGGGGCCGGCCGCCAAATTCGTTGCTGGCCCGGGTGGAATATTGACCGAGCAGCGGTGCCGTCGAGCCGATATAGTCCCGGATTTACGTCCCGTTTTGCTTTAGAATCCCCGCCATAATGAAGGCGGCCCGTGCGATTGTGTCGCTGAGGCTGTGAGCGTCGAGAGGTAAACCATGGCAGTGATTATCAGCGCCCTGTTGATCTATGTGGGGTGTATTGTTTTTATCCGCATCCGCAATGCGGAACCCTTTGGGCTGAAGCGCCAGCTGACGGACTTTTCCACCTTTATGGTGCCGTTCAATATTCCGGCGTACCTGCTGTCGAAGATCCCCACCACGCCGCAGATCGACAAGGCACACCTGCCCGAACTGAAGCTGATTGACGATAACTGGGAAACCATCCGGGACGAGGCGCTGGCACTGTATACCGGTGGCAATATCACCGCCAAGGATGATCTGCCCGCCAGCAGCTTCTACAAGGATGGTCGCTGGACCAGCTTCTATCTGAAGGTCTACGACAACAAGTTACCCTCGGCCTATGAGTTGGCGCCCAAGACCATGGCGCTGCTGGATCAGATGCCAACCATGAATATCGCCCTGTTCGCAGTGCTGATGCCGGGCAAGAAGCTTAATCGTCACCACGATCCATTCGCCTACACGGTGCGCTACTCCCTGGGCCTGAGTACTCCCAATGATGAAGGCTGTGGCCTGACCATCAATGAGGATGACTACATCTGGCGTGATGGTGAGAGTGTGGTATTCGACGAAACCTATATTCACTCGGCCTGGAACAATACCGACAAGCCACGCATCATCCTGATGACAGATGTGGATCGTCCGCTGAAATCGAAGCTGGTGCAGAAGATCTATTGGTCCTTCGGATGGTTCTTCAATCGCCTGTTCTTCATCGACAACCTGGATCCGACGCACACCGGGGTGGGTAACAAGATCGGCAAGGGTGTGCTGGCCTACAAGCACTTCCTCAAGTCCGTCAAACGTCGCAATAAAACCTTCTATGTTGTCGCCAAATGGGCGGTAATTCTCGGCATTCTCTACGCCATAGGCGCCAGCCTGGTGTGATGCTGTTACGCCGCCCTTTCGCCGGGCGGCGGTTTTCGCTCACCCAGCGGTATTTCTGAGGCGCCCTCTGCGGCGCGTCTGGCTTGGCAGCCTGTCGTCGTCCATGCCACCATGCCAACGCATAAATTGGCAGGACAATAATAATGATAAGGAATATCGTAACGGTACTGCTTATGGCGCAGGCAGGCACCGCCATGGCGTCTACCCCGGTCACTGTGCTCCCTGCCGGCGACTTCTCCGCCAGTGGTGATCTCGCCCTGAAAAAGGGCAGCATCCCGGTAAGTTGCCATACCCGGTTTGATGGCCAGGTGGCTGACAACGGGGAAATCACCGTCACGGCCGTGCATTTTGGCGGGTTCAATCCCCTGTGCAAGAGCATCAAGGCGCTGGGTTTGCCCTGGCAGGGCCAGGTCGATCACCCCGGCCAGCTTACCGTTGAGGACATGCAGGTGAAGGTAAGGGTGCCCTTGCTGGGCGGCATCTGCGGCCCCGGCCCGGTAACCCTCGGCTGGACCAATGACAATGCGGGTGCCACCTTCGATGCAGTCACGCTGGGCCCGGATTGCGCCATGGACGGGGTCATGCTGACCACGCCACCGGTCCAGATCCATCCCCGCTCCCCCTCCCCCTGAGGGGGGAGGTGTAGACACTTTGCGGTATTGACGTATTCGCTTTGTAATCTGGTCCCTATGGCGGTTCCACAACCTGCCGCGGGCACTTAATATTGCCTTTTTCTTGGGTCAGACCCTGATTGAAACCAACAGGCAAGGATTACACACATGCAGAACGTGGTGGCGATTCCCGCGAACCCGGCGCTGGTGAACAGCACCGAAGATTTTATTCACGCCGTTGAGCACGATCGCAAGGATAGCGCCGAAAAGTTCATTCACATGGCAGACCACCTGACCGACCGTATCATCAGCCTTTTCCTGGTCGAACCGGCCAATATGGCGAACCTGTCCGGGGGCCAGAAGAAGGTGATTGATTTTGCCGTGTCCACAGCGGGCAAGGCATCCAGCATGCTCACTCGGCAGATCTTCAAGAAAGTGACCAATGCCGAATTCGCGCCTGTGCTGGCGAATGTGAAGGAGATGTACTGGGCGGCGGGTGATGATAATGGCAACCACCCCTATATTGCGTTCCCGGTGGAAGATGCGTTCGCCAGGGACTTCCAGAAGGCCTGTGAAATGTGTGCAGAAGGCCGTGGCACCGAGGATCTCGCGTTGGTAACCCGTGTCATGAGTGAGCTGTCCGACAAGATCATCAATGATGTTTTTCTGGTGAACACCAAGGAAGTGAAGATTGGCTTTGTGACCCAGAAAGCCTTGAATGTGGGCGTGGATGGCAGTCGCAAGGCCGTTCACTCGGTCAACAACAAGGTCCTCAAGGATCTGAATGATGCCGAGTTGAAGGGTTACATGGGGCACTACGCCACCTTGCTGATGCAGCGGTAAAGAGACGCAAGCACGCACACGTGAAAACAGGAAAGGCGCCGACTGGCGCCTTTTTTGTGGTTGATGTCTTGTTGATGTTGTTGGTGTGTTCCTGGTTGGGGCGCTTCTACGGAGCCGCTGTAGGAGCGAGCCTGCTCGCGATCCGAGCCTTGGCGAGGGAATAAAGTTTCGGGTTGCGAGAAGCGAGTTTCGAAAGGCAAGACCGGAAGCATGAACGTTGTTTGGGGTTTGCGCTTCGGGATTCGTTTCTGGACTCCTTACCTCGCTGTCGTTCGGATCGCCCAGGCAAGCTGGGCTCCTACGGCGGGGTATAGCGAGTGTTTTTACTGATGCAAAAAGGCCCGCCCGGTTTTCCGGGCGGGCCTTTTTTTCGTCAGGCATCAGGCCTTACTGGCTTGTGCCCGGTTGCCGCTGGGGCGGCGACGGCGGCGTTGCTGGCCGTTGCCTCCCGGCTTGTTGCCGTTATTGCTATTGCCACGAGGTGGGCGATTGCCCGCCGGTTTGGCCTCTTTCTGGTTGCCCTGGCTGCGAGCTTGTCCCTGGCCCTGACCGGGTTTTTTCGGTTTCTTGGGGCGCTTGCGTTTTGGGGGTTGAAGCGCACGAGCCTGGGGGAGTGGTTCGCCGGGCTCGAACCCTGCCACGATACGGCGCTCCAGATGTTGCTGGGTCAGCCGCTCGATATCACTGAGCTGCTGGAATTCATCGGCGCTCACCAGGGAAATGGCCTGGCCGGTGGCCCCCGCCCGGCCGGTACGGCCGATGCGGTGAACGTAGTCTTCCGGTACGTTGGGCAGGTCCACGTTCACCACCTGGGGCAGCTGTTCGATATCCAGGCCGCGAGCAGCGATATCGGTGGCGACCAGCGCCCGGATCTTGCCACTTTTGAAGTCCGCCAACGCCCGGGTACGGGCATTCTGGCTCTTGTTGCCATGAATGGGGGCCGCTTCGATGCCGTTGCCTTCCAGTTGTTTGGCCAGCTTGTTGGCCCCGTGTTTGGTACGGCTGAACACCAGCACCTGATACCAGTTATGTTCCTGGATCAGGTGGGTGAGCAGGGCGGCCTTGCGCTTCTTGTCCACCGGGGCTACCCACTGGCTGACCAGCTCGGTGGTGGTATTGCGCGGGCTCACATCGATTTCCACCGGATCGTTCACCAGCCCCTTGGCCAGTGCGCGGATGTCCGGCGAGAAGGTGGCAGAAAACATCAGGTTCTGGCGCCTGGGCGGCAGCTTGCTGAGGATCTTGCGGATATCGTGAATGAAGCCCATGTCCAGCATGCGGTCCGCTTCATCCAGTACCAGCACTTCCAGATTGTCGAACTTCACGGCGTTTTGCTGGTACAGGTCCAGCAGGCGGCCGGGGCAAGCCACCAGAATATCCACGCCGCCACGCAGGCGTTGCATCTGGGGATTGATCTTGACGCCGCCAAACACCACGGCGGACTTGAGTGGCAGGTGTTTGCCGTAGGTCGCCACGCTTTCGCCCACCTGGGCTGCCAGTTCCCGGGTGGGGGTTAGCACCAGCGCCCGGACCTGATTATTGCTGGCGGGTTTGCCCTTGCGCAGTCGTTCGAGCAGGGGCAGCGTGAAGCCGGCAGTCTTGCCGGTACCGGTCTGGGCGGCGGCCATCACATCCCTGCCATCCAGTACCGCAGGGATCGCCTGGGCCTGAATCGGGGACGGGGTGTCGTAGCCCTTGTCGGCCACGGCGTTTTGCAGGGCTTCACAGAGCCCGAGTTCGGAAAAATGCATCAGGGATCAATCAGCGCGAAATGGGCGGCAAGCCTAACTGATTCGGCCCCTCGCGACGAGGGCTTTTGTCGGTTCAAGGGGATAGAGAAGATCAGGGTGCCTGCGGGAGGTATACGTGCAGGGCTGGGAGGCGGTGATCAAGTGATGTTGCCCGCGGAGATCCGGGGCAAAGGCAGGCGCAGGGCGGCCAGTGTCCGACAACGGATCAGGCTGCCCGGGTGTCCTGCTGTTGGCTTTGCACAGATTCCCACTGGCCATCCATATCGGCATGGGCATCTTCAAAAATGGCGTCCATCCCGCTGGGCATCCAGTCCAGATCCAGCATGGTTTCATTTTCCATTGTGCGCTCCCGTGTTCACGTCAGGGTTGTGGTGAAGAGATATTCATACTCTATGGGGCTAGTCCGGGAGAAACTGTTGCAAGCTTGTAAGCTTTTTCTTACAGAGTGTGAGAGGTGTTTCCGGATAGCATGTGACTTGGTGCATCACACTTGGAACAGGGAGGTAATGTATGAGTGAACTGGACTGGGAGCAGGTGCTCACCCACCTGTATCAGCTGGGCATCGCCTTTGTGCTGGCCCTTCCTGTGGCATGGAACCGTGAGCAAATGGCCCGGGGCGCCGGGCTGCGGACCTTTCCCCTGGTCTCGATTGCAGCCTGTGGTTACATGTTGGTGGGCATGCAGGTCTACACCGGCTCGGATGCGGAAGCCCGGGTGATGTATGGCCTGATCACCGGGATGGGCTTTATCGGCGGCGGTGCGATTCTGAAAAACGGGGGCAATGTGAGCGGGACTGCTACCGCAGCAAGTCTCTGGAATACAGGGGCCATCGGTATTTCGGTGGCCTACAGCCGGTATGAAATCGCCTTGGTGCTATCGATCATCAATTTCCTGATCCTGCAGTTTTCGCGATCATTCAAGCGCGAGGATGACGAGGAGGCGTCATGAGCCTCCCTGGGGGGCGTCCTTTCTGAACCTGGGTTATTGTGCCGCCAGGATGGCCTGGCGCACGCAATGGAGCACCCCCGTGGGCCAGTCATCGGCCAGGTATTCCTTGATCTGGCGGTAGCTGAAGGAGTCTTCGGCCAGATTGGGCTGGCTAAGCAGGGCGTCCTGGATGATACCGATTTCCACTTCACTGAGACCCAACGCCTGTTCCAGCCCCACCTGCCCGCCCACGATCAGCTGGCTGAGCTCACGGTACACGGTCTGTTCATTCAGGTTCTGTTGCCGGGCAATCTCGGCCGGGGCCATGTTGGCCTGGGCGAGGGCCAGGATGTCGTTGCGATCGGGACCGGCGGGCTCGGCTACACCGCTGGCGTCGTCGCCGTCACTGCCGTTGAGTACCGCCAGAAATTCATCCCCGTAGCTTTCCAGCTTGCGATCCCCCACCCCGCTGACCGCGGCCATTTCCCGGCGGTTGCGTGGGCGAATGGCGAGCATGTCCATGAGGGTGGCATCGTGGAATACCACGTACGGAGGTACGCCTTCCTCGTCCGCCAGCCGTTTGCGGCAGGCACGCAGGGCTTCCCACAGGCTGCGGTCGGCTTCGGCGATATGTGCCTGGGTCTTGCGGGTGGTGGCTTTCTTCGCCTTGGCCAGCTCCTTGCGCAGGTGCAGGGGCTGTTCGCCGCGCAGGTAGGGGCGGCAGGTGTCGGTGAGCTTGAGGGCGCCGTAGCCGTTCATGTCCACGCTGAGCAGACCCCGGGCCACCAGTTGTCGGTAGATGCTTTTCCATTGGGTGGCGCTGTATTCGCCGCCGATGTTCCAGGTGGAGACATGGTCGTGGCCGGCACTGGCAATCTTGTCACTGCGGTTGCCGATCAACACATCAATCAGGTGGCCGGCGCCGTAGCGCTGACCGGTGCGGTACACGCAGCTGAGGGCTTTCTGCGCGGCCACGCTGGCGTCGAAGGTTTCCGGCGGATTAAGGCAGGTATCGCAGTTGCCGCAGGGCTTGGTCAGCTCCTCATTGAAGTAGTGCAGCAGCGCCTGACGGCGGCAATGGGTCACTTCGCACAGGCCGAGCATCGCTTCCAGGCGCTGGTTCTCGTTGCGCTTGTGCTGCTCGTTGCCGTTGCTCTGGGCCAGCATCTGTTTGAGCTTGATGGCGTCTTCCAGGCCATAGGCCATCCAGGCGGTGGCCGGTTCGCCATCGCGGCCCGCCCGGCCGGTCTCCTGATAGTAGGACTCGATGCTTTTGGGCAGGTCCAGGTGCGCCACGAAGCGCACGTCCGGTTTGTCGATGCCCATGCCGAAGGCAATGGTGGCCACCATCACGATGCCGTCTTCACGCAGGAAGCGCTGCTGGTGCTTTTCGCGCACATTGGCGGCAAGACCGGCGTGATAGGGCAGGGCATTGATGCCCTGCTGGCACAGCCACTCGGCCACGGTTTCCACCTTGTTGCGGGACAGGCAGTAGACGATGCCGGCATCGCCGCTGTGCTCGCTGCGGATAAAACGCAGCAGCTGGTTACGGGCACCGTCCTTGCGTTCGATGCGGTACTGGATGTTGGGCCGGTCGAAGCTGGAGACGAAATGGCGTGCCTGGGTCAGGTCCAGCCGTTCGGCAATCTCGGTGC